>NZ_QQAI01000007.1:0-156039 GCF_021023115.1 Psychrobacter sp. CCUG 69069 | reverse complement strand
TTCCCTAAAGAGCCGTTCAAGACTAGGACGTTGATAGGCAGGGTGTGGAAGCACAGCGATGTGTGTAGCTAACCTGTACTAATTGCTCGTTTGGCTTGACCATACAACACCCAAGTGGTTTGTATACCAAGTCTAATTAATCTATCTTGTATGACTGTAGTGGTCATAACGAAGAAATATATTTCGATATCACCTTTAACCTTGATTCAGTTAGGTTACAAGTTGATCGGCAACAAGCTAATACTTGATGTCAATAAATACAACAACAGACTCATATCTAACCCCCTTTGCTGACGACAATAGCACGATGGCACCACCTGATCCCTTCCCGAACTCAGAAGTGAAACATCGTAGCGCCAATGGTAGTGTGGTTCGCCCATGTGAGAGTAGGTCATCGTCAGCTCTCTATTCTAAGTAAAAGCCCTCTTCGCTAACGCGGAGGGGGCTTTTCTTTGTAGGCGGTTTGTTCGGAGCTTTCACAATCAACTGCTTTCTACCGCTCCTTATTTGAACGTTTAGTTTGAACGTCACTTCTTTGCTTAAATCTATTGAATAAAATTCATACCGGCCCTAAAACTCGCATAAATATATTTTTAAAATGATTTGACTTATATCATTTTAACTGATAATTTTAAATGGTATGTTATTAAAGCTAACCACATGGAAGTATTAGCTGATTATATATAACAGCATGTTAGTGGCTTAAAGCACTAAATATAAGTGTTATTTCTATTCTCATAATTATCAAAAGGAATTGATAATGAAGTTAGCTCCTCTTTTTTCAATAGGTGCTTTAGCAGCTATTAGTCTTTTAGGCTGTTCTAATCCATCGGCTAGTACTGCTAATGGCTCATCAGCGACCTCTCAAGATCCCACTATTTTACGTTTTTCTCACTTTTGGCCAGCAACTTCCTCTATTAGCACAGAAGTATTTGAGCCTTGGGCCAAACAAATAGAGACTGACTCTAATGGTCGCCTAAAAGTAGAGCTGTATCCTTCAGCGGGTCTTGCCAAAGCAGATGTTACTTATGAAGCTGCTGCGAAAGGAACGATAGATATTGGTTCACAAGCTCATGGCTATACCAATGGTCGTTTCCCTTTGACTCAGATCACTGAGCTTCCGGGCTTATCGAATTCAGCCACCCAAATGGGTTGTATGCTACAAACCCTTTATAATGATGGCACACTTGCTAGTGAGTATGAGGACACACACCTTTTGTTCATGTATGGTGCGGGTCCTGGGTCGCTTCATACGACGGATAAGCTGATTCGAACACCAGCAGACATGAAAGGTATGCGTATCCGCCGGCCCTCTGCGGTTGCTGGTGATATTATTGAAAGTGCTGGTGCATCACCTGTCGGATTACCTGCCAATGATATGTATACCTCGCTACAGCGCGGTGTCGTTGATGGGCTAAGCTTCCCTTGGGAGGCGGTAACGGCCTTTAAGATTGACGAGATCACTAAGTATCACACCAATATCCCTTTTTATAGTTCGGCACTTATGGTCACTATGAATAAGGACAAGTATGAAAGTTTACCTGATGATTTAAAGCAAGTTTTGGATAAAAACTCAGGGATGGCACTGGCCAATAAAGTTGGTGAAGTGTTTGATAAACATGACCAAATGGCCATACAAGCTGCCAAAGATAAAGGTGATGAAATCATTGAAATACCTGATCCCCTAAACGATCCAGACTGGAAAGGACCGCTGCAAAAAGGAACACAAAAATATCTAAGTGATGTCAATGCTTTGGGTCTAGACGCTGATAGTGTCTATGAAAAAGCGAAAGCTGCCAGTGCCGCCTGTAAAGTGGTATAACCCTTTGGAGGCGCTGTATGACATTCTTAATAAAACTTAGTACCCTCATCTCAAGGCTGTGCCAATTTATTGGTGGCATCAGCCTTATCATTATCGTCCTAACCACCATGTTAGACGTGACTGCCCGCTACATCTTCAAGCTCACTGGTGGTGAGCTTGGATTTACGGTCAAAGGGGGTGTGGAGATTGTCTCCTACTTTATGCTGTTTGCTTTGCTGGCCGCCTTTGCCGCTTTCGTCGAGCGCTCACAAATCATCGTCGACGTCTTTACCCAGAAAATGCTTCAGTCTATCAAAGGCTACTTGATGGGCCTCTTTATGCTTGGCTTCTTCTTTATTGGCGTTGTCTTTACTTGGGGTCTTTATGAGAGTGCCATTGACGCGCTTGAGTACGGCAAAGTCACCCAAGATCTGCGTATATCCATGATGCCCATTTATGCCATCAGTGCCTTTTTAAGCCTGTTGCTCGCCATTCGCTCACTGATCGAATCTATTAATATCTTTAAGACAGGCGAGTTCTTTGACGCCGAGGAGACAGGCGCATGAGTCCAGAAATTATCGGTGCAATTGGCTTAATCGTCATGATCTTACTGGTCGTCTTACGTGTACCCGTCGCGCTTGCGATGTTAGGTGTGGGTCTCGTTGGATTTGGCGCCGTCACCGCCCCTAGCGGCGCCCTACAAATGCTCAAAGACATCCCAGTCGATGTTTTGGCCAAGTATGACTTTAGTGCCATTCCTTTATTTATCTTAATGGGGGTCTTTGCCACCCATTCGGGTATGGCGGGCAAACTGTTTGAAGCCACCCGAACCATATTTGGTGGAGTGAGGGGAAGCCTTGGTATTGCTGGTATCGGCTCCTCTGGTATCTTTGCTTCTATTTCAGGCTCATCTCTCGCTACCGCTTCTACCATGACCAAAGTTGCCTTACCACAGATGGAGAAGTACGGTTACCAGCCAGGCTTTGCCTGCGGTGTCCTTGCTGCTGGCGGTACGCTGGGTATCATGATTCCGCCCAGTATTGCCTTACTGGTCTACGCCATCTTAACGCAGCAATCTGTTGGTGATATGTTCATTGCTGGCTTCTTACCGGGTATGCTTGGCATGGTGATGTATTCGATCACGGTCATGATCATGGTGCGCTGGAAGCCCCACTTAGCGCGTCGCGGTGAGTCTACGCCTTGGAAAGAAAAGCTTGTATCATTAACTGGTCTGATACCCTTTAGTTTTATCTTTATTGTGATTATTGCTGGTATTTTCTTTGGGTTATTTACCCCAACAGAAGGGGCAGCTGTAGGTGCTTTTGTTTCTTGGGCTTATGCTTTTGCCAAAGGCATGCGTATGAAAGGATTGAAGCAATCGCTCATTGAAACGCTCGCACTATCTGCGGTGGTGTTTTTTATGCTGCTGGGTGCAGAGGCGTTGGGCTACTTCATCTCAGTCTCTCGCTTATCTTACTCGCTTGCGACTTGGATTGGTACACTCGCAGTCAGTCCGATGGTGGTACTCATCTGTATTTTGATTATGTACTTTTTGCTTGGGCTGTTTATGGATGCCTTAGCGATGTTAGTGATTACCATTCCTGTGGTCTATCCCATCATAGTTGCTTTAGGGTTTGATCCGGTATGGTTTGGTATTATTGCGGTGTTGACGGTAGAGCTTGGTTTGATCACACCGCCCATGGGGATGAATATCTTTGTCATTAAAGCGATGGCGCCGCACATTAAACTGTCTGATATGTTTCGCGGGGTGGCGCCTTTTATTGTCTCTGATGTGATTCGTCTGGTTATTTTGGTTGCGTTCCCAGCCATATCTCTAGTGTTGTTAGCGTAAGGGCTAACGATAAAAGAAAGTCTAAAGAGTCGGTAAGACGTTGTCTAACAATTTATCTATGTTTTAAGCCACATTGTGTTCATCACAATGTGGCTTTTTTATGGGAAAGCGATAAGTTGGTTTAGAGGCTAGACTGCTCATCACAATATAAAAATAATAAAGACACTTTGAGCTGTTACTTTGTCTGCTCAAGTTTAAGCATCGTTGTACGGTTAAGTTATATTGCACAGTGATAACTTTTCTTAGCATTCTAAAGGCGGGTGAATGTAGTAAACTGGTAGATACTTTCGTATAGATAACATGATAGGCAGAGAAGATACATGGCAGTCGATTTTAGTAACACGCTAATAGTCGCGATTTCTGCAACCGCGCTTTTTGACTTAACAGAGTCAGAAAACTATTTATTGCAGCTCTTAGAGCAGCGACCTACCAGCGCTATTAAAGAGTTCCGTGACTACATGAGCGAGCGTGAAAACGATCCTTTAAGTATTGGTGCTGGCTATCCGTTGATCAAAGCACTGCTCAATCTAAATGACTACTGTAATACAGAGGGCACAGAGTTAGAGATGGAAGCCCCACTAGTAGAAGTCGTTATCGTCTCAAAAAGCAGTCCAGATACGGGTATCCAAGTACTTAACGCGATTCTTGAACACGGGCTGAACATTTCACGATCAGCGTTTATTTCAGGCAGCCTTGTTGCGCCTTATATTCAAGATTTCAACGTTGACTTGTTTTTAACCACCAACCGTGATGATGCGCAGCAAGTTGCTGACGCTAATATCTGCGCTTGCGCGATACTCGATGCGACGCCTGTAAACACATATGAGTTAGATACCAATCAGCTGCGCATTGCTTTTGATGGAGATGCGGTGCTATTTGATGATTCAGGCGAGCTACTTTATAAGCAAAAAGGTCTGCGCGCCTTTCATGATCGTGAAACGCAGATGCGTGACTTACCCATCGAAAAAGGCCCTTATGCGGAGTTACTGATTAAGCTATCAAAATTACAAGAGCGCCTGCCAGCCGGTCTCAAATACTCTCCAGTAAAGATTGCATTGGTGACCGCCCGTAACGCACCCGCTGATCTACGTGCGATCAAGACACTACGAGAATGGGGAGTCAATGTCGATATGGCGTTTTTCTTAGGTGGCCTAGAAAAAACAGCAGTACTGAGAACGTTTGCTCCCCACATTTTTTTTGATGACTCGATCAAGCATATTGATGCAGCACGTAGCTTCATTCCTACTGCCTTGGTTCCTTATCATTCGACATCATTACTACACGGCGACAGTTACTTAACGGCGGATAAAGATGTGTCCTTGTTGGCTTTTACACCGGTAGAGCGGCCCCTTTTTGCCGTGAGTCATTAAGGCGGTTCTAAAAAAAGTAGGGCAACAAGAAGGTCATTCACAAAAAGACAAGGTGTGGTATGAATTGGCAGCAGTTATTCAGCTTGATTGTGATACGAATAAAGCAGGTGATTGGTTTATATGCTTTTGTATTAATACCCATGTGGGGTATGTTTTTATTAAATGAAGTCGCGCTGTTTGGACTGTGGAATATTTTTGGTATTGTCCCGCGTGCTTTAGATGTGGGCAGTCTGATAGGGGTGTTTGCTTCGTGGACGATGCATGGCAATTTTCCGCATTTACTTGGTAATACTGTCACGTTGTTACAAATCTTATTCTTGTTTGGTTTGTTTGAAAAAAATGCGTATCGTACTGTGCTAAAGCTGATTGTCGCCTCTGGTTTGGTCACTTGGGTGATTGGCTCACCATCTTCCATTCATATTGGTGCTTCAGGACTGTGTTTTGCGATGCTCGGTTACATGATAGGCGGCGCCGTGTTTGCTCGTCGCTGGGGGTATCTATTGGCCTGTATTATTATGGGGACTGGCTATTGGCTGACTATCAAGCAAGGACTAATGCCCCAACAAGGCATCTCATTTGCGGCGCACTTTGGTGGTTTGTGCGCCGGACTACTGTTAGGAGCTAACTCAAAGCATACTTATTCAGCAAATTCACAGCGCTATTAAATGCCCCAAACATATAAAATTTGATAGAACCGCTCTCATCGTGATGTCTCAAGATCGATCTATTGCTCACGCTTATGGCATTGCTAGTTTTTATCAGTGCAAATACTGGTGAATAATGGATCATCGGTCGCCAAATCTCGCCATGCTGTTGTTTGCTTCACATGTTCATCAATCGAAAGCTGGCTGCCTTTTTCGGGTAACACATAATCTGCGCGTGCAGGGATGCTGCAATCGATGACTTGTGGCACTTTTTGCACACTTCTACGCCGTTCAAATAAATACAAATTGACCAAGTATATATTTGGGTCGTTGACCTGCACAGTGGCGTTGCCAACATCGGCAGCTATAAAACGTAATATTTGTGGCTTAGCATATGACCATGGGCGGAACCATTCGGTACTTTCCGCGGTTTTTACGACTTGCACGCCTTCTGGTAGCTTACTTACTTGTTGACCATACCAGTTATATTCTTGGTGTATTTGAAAGGCAAACATGCCGATAGCCGCAAATAGAGGGATCAGCCATTTGGGTGCGCGTTTGCCTGCCAGTTTACTGAGATGAGTTATGATTAGTGCCAGCCCAGCCATACCAAATGCAGCAGCTATGGTAGCGATAAACTCAAAAAGCATAAAATCTTCCTTAATACGATAGGCACATTGAATAAAGCAAAAATTCAAAAACTTTTATAATAAATAGGAGATAAAAAAATCACTCACAAGCAGCTACTGCCTGTGAGTGATATATGGTAACTGACAATATATCATCATTTGGAAGCTTAGTGGTCGATGGCTCCACCAGCGCCACGTGGCGAACGAACGCTTTCTACCAATTCTTGGATATGTAACGGCGGCGCTTTAGTCGCATACGAAACAATAAACGCTACGATAAAGTTCAACAATGCCCCAATCGCGCCAAATGATAATGGCGAGATACCGAACAACCAGTAATCGGCTGTATCAGGGAAGTTTGCCGTACCGCTGATGAAAAACCAGCCTTTAAAGACAAAGATATAAACCAAGATACTAATCAAACCTGTCAGCATACCAGCGATCGCACCAATATTGTTAACACGTTTAGAGAAGATACCCATCATTAGCGCAGGGAAGAGTGAGGCACCAGCGATACCAAATGCTAATGCTACCACCTGTGCTGCAAACCCTGGTGGGTTAATACCGAGCCATGTAGCCACGACAATCGCGACACTCATGGTGATACGTGCGACTAGTAGCTCACCTTTATCACTAATGTTTGGATTAAGATTACGTTTAATCAAATCATGACTGATGGCTGAGGATATCGCCAGTAGCAGACCAGCGGCTGTTGATAGTGCTGCGGCTAGACCACCTGCTGCGATAAGTCCAATAACCCATGGTGGAAGCTGGGCAATCTCTGGGTTGGCCAGTACTAAGATATCAGCATTGACATCAAGCTCGTTACCTGCCCAGCCTGCATCGGCAAAGCGGCCGTCAACTTCTAGATCATGTGCGACACGTGCTGTTTCAACAGCGGTAGTCGCGGCAGCCACATCACCGCCCTCAGTTTGTGCACTGGCTAATGCAGTTTCTGCAGCGCCAAGTCCACTGTCGTTATACATCTGAATACGACCATCATTATTGAGGTCAGTATATTTAATAAGGCCCGTGTCTTCCCACGTTCTCATCCAGTCTGGACGTTGATCATAGTCGATAGCAGGCTCTTCGACACCTTGTGGATAGATAGTGTCGATAAGGTTTAGACGCGCCATAGCACCTACTGCAGGCGCAGTAAAGTACAGAAGTGAGATAAACACTAGCGTCCAACCAGCTGTCCAGCGAGCGTCAGCCACTTTAGGGACGGTAAAGAAGCGAATGATAACGTGTGGTAGACCAGCTGTACCAATCATAAGCGATAAGGTAAATAGCACCATATTTAGCTTATTAGGGACATCAGCGGTGTAGGCTGTGAAACCTAAATCAGTCACTACCTGATCGAGCTTGGTCAAGATAGGAACGCCAGATTCTATATGGTTTGAAAATAAACCCAAACCTGGAATTGGATTGCCCGTCAACTCAAGTGAGATGAAAACTGCAGGAATGGTATAAGCAATCATAAGAACCACATACTGCGCAACCTGCGTGTAAGTAATCCCTTTCATACCACCAAGGACTGCGTAGAAGAAGACCACAACAGCTGCAATGATAAGACCAGTCGTGTTTTCAACTTCTAAGAAGCGTGAGAAAGCAACACCAGCACCCGTCATCTGACCGATAACGTAAGTGGTCGATGCGATAATCAAACAAACCACTGCGATCATAGCGGCGGTCTTAGAATAAAAGCGATCGCCAATAAAATCAGGAACGGTAAACTTACCAAACTTACGTAAATAAGGCGCAAGTAACATGGCGAGTAGAACGTAACCACCCGTCCAGCCCATCAAATACGTTGATGCACCGTAACCACCAGCAGCAAGTAAGCCTGCCATCGAGATAAATGACGCGGCACTCATCCAGTCAGCAGCGGTTGCCATACCATTCACAACGGGATGCACGCCGCCGCCTGCAACATAAAACTCACTTGTTGAACCAGCACGCGCCCAAATCGCAATACCGAAGTAGAGAGCGAAAGATAGACCTACAAAAATAATATTAATCGTAAATTGACTCATGGGGCTATTCCTCGTCTACACCGTATTGTTTATCTAACTTATTCATACGCCAAGCGTAGAAGAAAATTAAAATGATAAATACCCCAATGGATCCTTGTTGAGCGAACCAAAAGCCCAAATCGGTCCCACCGATTCTAATACCTGCTAAAAGAGGACGTAATAAAATTCCAAACCCGTAAGAGCATAGCGCCCAAATAATCAGGCTGCCTAAAATGAGACGGACATTGGCACGCCAATAACCGGATGGATCGTTGTGGTTTTCCATAGGACAACTCCTTTTGTCTACCTAAAATACAATTGTTGGTCTAACCCTAATAAATTACGACGATTTGGCACTTATCGATTGCGACGACATTATCTCTACAGCAAAAACTTTGCTTGATAGACAGCCAATACCAAGTAATCCAACAGCGTTAACACAAACAACAATATGAGAGAGGCTTTGGCTATTTTTTATTACTTAAATTGTCATAAAAAATAGATAGGTACTGCTTTATAAAGTAAGAGTTACAAACAGTGAGACCTTTAATGGGTAACTATAAACACGCGTATTTAACCTGTTGTGTTTGCAAACAATCACTCAATAGTCAGGTATCGCATTGGTCACTTTTATTAAGACTGCCATGTAAAAGGCACAGGGTTTATCTAGGAAGAAAGAGGAGGTAGGACAGTCCGCTGTCTTTTTCACAATCTTGTCTTCCTGACAAGCATCTTAAAGTTTTTAATGCTTTCACCATTCATGCAGATTACTGAATGGTTAATCTACACTAACATTGATAAAATCGTTTTATCAACAATAAAACATAAAAATTATTCATATAAATCAAAGTTTTTTATAATAATTAGTATGTAAGTTGCCACATTAGACGTTGACATCATGGTGATAGTACGTAAACGGTCTAGTTTGTGCTATTAAATTGTTACTCAATACATTCTATAGGATATCAAGTGTAAGTAACATTTATTTTATAAATAAAATTACTGAGTTAATAACCAAACGTGATGGTTGTAAACAACCTTATAACTATAGAATGCACGTGACATTTTGATCTCCGCCATTTTAAGTACGCGTTTTTAAGGTTAGAATTGGGCGACAACGATATCAATAAGACATACAAGCAAGATATATAAAGGGTAAATGAGGAGTCCGTATGAGCGAAGGGGTAGCAGGTTGGTTTAATAACATTGTAAATTACGGTGTTGGTATTATCTGGGGAAACAATGATTGGTTGATCGCGAGTAATCCTTGGTACGGACTGTTAATGTTCTTACTGATTGGTGCTGGCCTGTATTTCACCGTGGTCACACGCTTTATCCAGTTCCGTCATTTTGGTCACATGTGGCAATTGTTACGTGTCTCCAATCAAGGGCGTAAAGATGGTGGTATCAGCTCGTTTGAGGCCTTGATGACATCGTTAGCGGCGCGCGTTGGGACCGGTAATCTGGCCGGGGTCGCGATTGCGATTTATCTCGGTGGTCCAGGGGCGGTATTTTGGATGTGGATGACAGCGATCGTTGGTATGTCGACCAGCTTTATCGAATCCACCTTAGCACAAGCGTACAAAGTCCCACACAATGATAATGTCTACCGCGGTGGACCTGCTTATTATATTGAAAAAGGTCTCGGTAAGCGTTGGTTAGCCATATTTTTCTCAGTGTGCCTGCTCGTGGCTTTTGGTTTAGCGTTCAACGGTGTACAGTCAAATACCATTGCCCAAGCGACCAATGAAGCCTTTGGGGTGCCAACGTGGATGACGGGCGCGGTCTTGGTGGCCCTAGTTGCGCCAGTGGTCTTCGGTGGTTTACGTTCGGTCGCGCGTATCGCGGGTAAAATCGTACCCATCATGGCGATTTTATATATTTTATTGGCCTTATTTATTATCGTCACTAACTTTAGCCAGTTCCCAGCAGCGATTGTGTTAATTGTAAAGTCAGCGTTTGGTTTTGAGCAAGCAGCGGGCGGGGTTATTGGTTATGGTATTGCTCAGGCCATGATCAACGGTATCAAGCGTGGTTTGTTTTCGAATGAAGCCGGTATGGGTTCAGCACCGAATGCTGCAGCAACGGCGAAGAGTCATCCTGATCATCCCGCTGTGCAAGGGTTTATGCAAATGCTGGGGGTGTTTATGGATACCCTTATTATCTGTACAGCAACTGCGTCAATCATTATTTTATCTGGTGTGGTCGATCCAAATGTTGAGCAAGAGGGTATTCAGCTCACTCAGTTGGCCTTATCGCAGTATGTTGGTGACTTAGGTATTATCTTTGTCGCGATTGCTATTTTCTTCTTTTCGTTTACCTCCATCATTGCTAACTATAGTTATGGTGAATCGAACCTTGAGTTCATCTCTGGCACCAAAAATGCCAAAGTCATGATCATGATATTCCGCTTTATGGTGCTGGGCATGGTGTTTGTTGGTGCTGTTGCCAGTCTGCCAGCGATCTGGAACTTCGCCGATCTATCGATGGGACTGATGGCCTTGGTCAACTTAGTGGCTATTTTAATGTTGTCTCCTGTGGCGCTGAGAATATTGCGTGACTATGAGCGTCAAGTAAAAGAAGGCAAAACAGGCGATCAAATCAAATTTGACCCTGATGATTTTGTGAAGCTAAAAGATGAAGCCAATCGTGATGCTTGGACGGATTAAGCTGAAAAATCCACATTGATGGTTAAACATATCAGTATAAAAAAGCGCCCTTCTTTTATATAAAAGAAGGGCGCTTTTTATTGGCGTGCTGTTACTGTCTTAAAACAAGCATTATCGCAGTTGCGACTTACATGTTTGGATAGTTAGGACCACCGCCGCCTTCTGGTGTGACCCAAGTAATATTCTGCGAAGGGTCTTTGATATCACAGGTCTTACAATGGACGCAGTTTTGGGCATTGATGACGAACTTGGCGCCCTCAGCGTCTTTTACCACTTCATAGACACCAGCTGGACAGTACAAACGTGCTGGCTCAGCATACAAGGGCAAGTTGATTGATACAGGTACCGTCGGGTCGGTCAATTTTAAATGCGTCGGCTGATCTTCAGCATGGTTGGTGTTAGATATAAAGACCGATGACAATTTATCAAATACCAATTTACCATCAGGCTTTAGGTAGGTTGGTTGATAAGCATGATTGGCACGTTCTAGTTGATCATAGTCTGGGCGATTGTCATGTATGGTAAATGGCATCTTACCTTTTAGCAGGTTGTGCTCAATAAAGATAAAAGCGCCACCCATGAACTGGCCCATACGGTGCATCGCAGGTGAGAAGTTGCGCGACTCGTAATTGTCTTGATAGAGCCATGACTCTTTATACATCGTGCTATAGGCAACGACTTCGTCATGTTGACGATCTGCTTGCAGTGCCTCAAAGATAGCTTCGGCTGCTAGCATGCCTGACTTCATCGAGGTATGGGTGCCTTTGATTTTGGCTGGGTTCAAAAATCCAGCATCATCACCGACCAACACGCCACCTGGGAAGGTGAATTTTGGTAATGAGTTCAAACCACCTTTAGTCAGTGCACGCGCGCCGTAAGAAATACGCTTACCGCCTTCTAGCACCTCTTTGATGACAGGATGCGTTTTTAAGCGTTGCATCTCATCAAATGGAGACATGTATGGGTTGTGATAAGACAGGTCAGCGACCAGACCAAAGCTTACTTGGTTGTTTTCATCAAAGTACAACCACCAACCACCGGTAGAGCCAGTTTCTGTTAATGGCCAGCCAAGACCGTGCATGACCACACCTTGCTCGTGTTTTTCTGGCGCAACTTCCCACAGCTCTTTTAGACCGATACCATAGTGCTGAGGGTCAGAGTCTTTATCAAGACCGAAACGACTGATTAAGCGCTTGCCCAAATGACCGCGGCTGCCTTCGGCAAAGATGGTGTACTTGGCCAGTAGCTCGTAACCAGGCTCAAAGCTAGGCTTCGCTTCGCCATTAGCGGCCACACCCATATCGCCTGTTAAGATGCCTCTGACTGAACCATCGTCGTTATACAAGATATCATCGGCAGGGAAACCTGGGAACATCATGACTTCAAGCTCTTCTGCCTGTACGGCCAACCAGCGAACCACATTACCCAGCGAGACAATATAGTTGCCGTTATTGTGCATCGGACCTGGAATTAATGAATCAGGCACTTTGGTAGAGCGCGTGGCTGAGTTTAAGTAGTAGAAGCGATCTTCGGTTGCTGGCACGTTAAGTGGCGCGCCTTTTTCTTTCCAGTCTGGGATCAGCTCGTTCAAAGCACGTGGCTCGATGACGGCGCCAGACAGGGTATGCGCTCCGAACTCAGAGCCTTTTTCAACCACACAAACCATAAATTCATCATTGCCAGCTTTAATAGCGAGCTGACGTAGACGGATGGCAGCAGAGAGACCAGCAGGTCCACCACCGACGATGATGACATCGAACTCCATTGATTCACGTTCGATCTCAGGCTCTTGTGCGACAGGCTCTACTACTGGCTCTGGCGCTTTTTCCGCAGCAACTGTTTCAGTTATTTGCTCTTCTTGAGTCGCAGCTGTTGGCTCTGCTGTCTCTGTTGCTACTGGCGTGCCCGTATTCACAGTGTCACCATCCATAACTGGCTTTTGATTGTCTTGCTCTTGCATACCTACTCCTAAACTTTTAGTGGCTTATCTCAGGGCATCATTAGCTTAACAATTAAATAATAGATTTGCGGCGCTAACGCTACTCAGACATATGGCTGCCCGATAAAAACTGCCTTTGTGACACCAGTTGACCACGTTGCTGTTAAGGTCAATTATTTAAAGACATCAACCTATGACGTAAAATGTGTCATTAACACAACACCCACTTGACCAATTCAATAAAAAATCGTTACTCATTATAAAAGAAAAGTCTTACAAACACGATACGCATTTATGAGTATCGGTGTTAAGGTAAGTTCAAGATAATAAGGGTATTGACGAAATATGGTTTCATCATACCCGAAACTAAAATTTATAGTAATAATAGATTTGCCAAACTTTGAACACTAGGTAAAGGATGACAAGATGAATAACGATAATAAAAGCATCACGGAAAATGATAACAGTGTGGCTAACTCCCCAAACGACAAGGTATCCAACCTAAATAGTATGGAGGCACTCAGTCACTATCTAAAGTCTACTGCCGGTGAGCGGGCAGGTCGTGCCATACCGCCACTAGAAAAGTGGCACCCTGAGAATGTGGCGGATATGGACTTAGTCATAAAGGCAAATGGGGAATGGTGGCATGAAGGAGGACAGATGACCCGTGAGTCATTGGTGAGCTTGTTTGCCACTATTTTATGGAAAGAAGAAAATAAGGGCAAGACTGAGTACTTCTTAAAGACACCTGTACAAAAAATCCGTATCCAAGTCGAGGACGCGCCATTACTGATCAACGATGTGGGTATAGTCTATGAAGGCGATACCAGTTGGTTGGAGTTTACGACAACGACAGGTGATGTGCTACGGCTAGATGAAAAGCACCCCATCATGTTAAAGACGTACAGTAATCAGGAAGCCGCAGTCGAGGCGCAAGTACGGCCTTATATGCCTGTGAGAAATGGTTTAACCGCACTTATCGGTCGCAATACTTTTTATCATTTGACCGAAATTGGCGAGCTGACCGAACAAAACGGCGAGACGACTCTCACCTTACAAAGTGGTGGTAAGTCTTATCAGCTGTCGATGCCAGCCAACTAAGGGTCCGTCACTATTTAGAGGAACCATTTAAAGCAACTGATGAACAGCAATTTATTCGTTGCAATCCACTGTATAGGTACTATAATTTTTTACGGAACGATTCGCTAGCTACACGCTGCATCGTATTTAACGCACTTATCAGTGGCTAACTCGTATTAAGATGATGATATGTATATAAAAGTAGCGGTAGCGTAACGATGGATATTATCGTAGGTAACGCCAGCAATGTGGTTGAAAAAGGGACAGAAACTGTGAGTGGCAAGGCTTTGAAGAAGACTACCACGGCAAAAATAGGGGCCAATAAAGCAGATATTAATAAATTTGCTGTTCAGAAGGTTTTGATAAATAAAGACCGCAGCGCCCCAATAGGGTTGTTTGACTCTGGCATTGGTGGTTTATCCATTTATCTCCATTTAGCCCAGCAGCTACCTGCCGAGCGTTATGTTTATTATGCCGACACCCTAAATGTACCCTATGGCAGTCGTGATAGTGATGATATTGAAGCCTTGACCCTCACGGCAGTAGAGTGGCTGTATAAGCAGGGCTGTAAACTCATCGTCATTGCTTGCAATAGTGCCTCAGCCTACGCGTTGGAGACCGCAAGGCGGTGTTATCCTCAGCTGCCCATCGTAGGTTTAGTACCGGCTTTGAAACCCGCAGTACTGGCGAGTAAAAGTGGCCGTGTGGCGGTATTGGCGACTAAGGCAACCTTGAATGGGTCATTGCTTAATGAGGTTATCAACCACTTTGCTCACCCTAATAACACGGCAGTCATCAAGTATTTTGACCCCCAACTGGTGCCGTGGGTAGAAGTAGGGATGCCAGAACAGGATGACACAGCGCTACGCTTACGCCAGCAGCTACACACATTTGCGAATGATGGGGTAGATCAGTTGGTGCTAGGCTGTACGCATTATCCGTTTTTTAAAGCGTTTTTATTAGAAGAGATTGCCCAGCAGCAATTATCGATACAGGTAGTGGATTCTGGGCAAGCGATTGCTGAGCGAGTCAAGCAACTGTTGGTGGCAAATCAAATGTCTGCAAGCTCTGATAATGAAACAGAGGGGCGTTATTTAGACAATAGTGGGGCAGATAGTAGTCTATCAAAGCCGTTGAACCATACTAAGGACGGCAAGCAACTCCCACTAACTTTTTATGCCACAAAATCTGATGATAAACTGGACGTTTTAATAGAGCGTCTGCTTGGTAAAAAGGCAGCGCTGCAATACTACTCTAAATAGCCGCTATTGATATTGATTCAATCAATTCCATAACCTAAATAGTGATTTAATCAAATAAATTGAGCTCATCTTTGTAGGATTATGCTAGGCTGTGCCCAGCAAGATATTTGTGCTGTACTTGATATCATACTCTTTTATGCCACGACCTAAGTTTAGAGGTAACTGTGTCAAACTGTCGCTATCATATTCATGTCATATGCGCTGACAATGATCAATTGCTGGTCTTAGACAGCTTATCGATCTTCTTTCAGTCTCGTGCGTTCTTAACCCATGATGTGTCGAGTAAACTACCAAAAGCGTCACTATATGGGCGCCAATGCATTGACTCTTGCGATTATGCGTTGATGATCATCGGAGACAGCTACGGTACGGTACAAAAAACGGGTGTTAGCCAGATGCATTTGAGTTATTTAAATGCCAAAGCCAAACTCAAACCTTTACTGATATTCATCAAAAACCATCATCAGGATGCCAATATCAGTCGGCAACTACAAGAATTCATTAAATCAGTGACTCGGCAAGACAACGAGCTCTATTATTATGATACAGAAAATGACATCGAGCAATTACTTGTACAAGCTTATTATAATGTCGTGAGTAATCATAAAGTGTCTGGTGGTTGGGTAAGAGCCAGCGAGGAGATGATCAAGTTTAGCCAGCAAACGGTGGCCGAAAGATTTGCCGATCTTTTAGCGACTAATAAAGCCAATAACCAAGACAGCAACGCTGATGATGAACTCATAGCAGATAAAGTTAGTAGACCCATTGTATTAATGGAAGCCTTTAACGTTAAATACAGCGCACAAGCTTATGAAGGCGGCAACTTAACAGACGTCTCTAGAACCATGCTGCTAACGTGGCGAGAGATATTGGTGGTACTAATGAACATTCCGTCGCCCTTTTCCAGTTATGGATTGCAAAACGCTATTAACCGCTTAATAGCATCAAAAGCTGAGCGAGACATTAAAAAAGACATGCCAAATGTCCACGCCGTCTCACGCTGCCAAATTTTCCAAGATGATCTAAACAATCTGCAACGCCAACTGGTGGCTGCAAGTTGGATCCAGCTAACCACCTACGGTACTCGAGTCTCACAAGAGCTTTGGAAGTTGACCGCTTATGCAAAAAACCTATTAAGTAACGAGGATATCTAACCTTAACCATCAGAATTGAATGCTAATAGTGTTGGGCTTCTCCCGCTTAATCAAGTTAAGCGTCATATCGATTGTAAAATCTCGTCTGCGCTTATGACTACGTTTTGTAATACAAAGCATACGCGTCAATGGTTGTGAATCTAAGCAAGACTGGTAATAATAGAATAAAGCAGCGAGTAATATCGAGTGCATCATTTATATTAAAATTACAACCAGACAGACCGTACAATAATACTGACCAATTAAGGAGAGCGCATAATGAGTAACGCTAAAAATGATGAGTTAAAAAGAGAGCTTGATGGCCTAGAAAAATCCATGCATGATGCGGATCAGTTTCACACCTTAGAAGAGCAAGTGGCAGATATGAAGCGTCGCGGCATCGATCCGAGTCAAGTGTATAAAGAGATGGATAGAAAAGAAGAGGATGAAGATTGGGGCGATGCCACTTGGAAAGAAAATGGCAAATGGGAACCAAAAACGCCTGCTGATTTAGATGAAAAAGCACGTGAAAACTGGAATGGTGACAATGGCAAACCAAATCCGCCCCCTATCGTTTAAATGTATATTGAAGCGTTGTGGTTTAAATATTAAAGTTGCTAGATAAGTGATATTAGAAAATAACGCTCATAAAAAGGCTACGCTATGGTTAGCGTGGCCTTTTTGGTGCAACTATGAATGCACTTATCACTGGTTCGATCGGGTACTACAAACCTTCATCAATACGGACAAGCTTTACGACACCATCAGAACCCGTGACCCGGCGATAGCGTGTGTTGCCAGAGCGTGATGGTTGAGCAGAGGGCTGGGCTGAGTAAGTAGTAGGATTGGTCGTTTGTTGCTGGATCAGTTGTCCCATACGATCGGCAGGGGCAGGATTCAAGGGCTGGCTATTTGCTGGTTGGCCGTACTGATTATCGTATTGTGAGCTGCTAGGAGCCATGTTACCTATGATGGTGCGGTAGAACTTTTGCCCTGCACGGCCATCGGCTGGAAAAATACCGCGACTAGATTGGTATTGCTGGATAGCAGTGCGGGTATTATCACCGATGATGCCATCAACACCGCCAATATCGTAACCGGCGTTTAGTAATGCCTGTTGAATATCTTTGGCTTGCTGGCGACTGATACCAGGGTCGTCTGTTGGCCACGCGGTCACAAAATCAGTCTTGCTGCTGTCTTCACGCGTGATTAAGTCTGATAAGTGAGCGATTGCCAATGCGTAGTTTTCTGACGCATTGTACGAATAAAACGTGTCAAAGTTTTTGCCGACCAAAAATGCAGGGCCTTCCATTCCAGCGGGTAACAATAAGCCTGCGCGGCTCAAGTCGTAAGGTAGCGGGCTACCGTTGGCAAGCGTGATACCTTGATTGCGCCAATGACTGATAGATTTTTTATCTTTGCGGTTAGAGGCGGCCCAAAAGCCGTTAGGTAGCTTGACTTCATATCCCCAAGGCTCGCCTGTACGATAGCCACGTTTGTCTAAAAAGTTAGCGGTAGAGGCGAGCGCATCGGGCACGCTATTCACCAAATCACGACGACCATCGCCATCAAAATCAACGGCTAGCTCTAAAAAGGTGCTTGGCATAAATTGCGTCTGCCCAAAGGCACCTGCCCACGAGCCTGTCATATCGCTTGGCGCAATATCACCGTTTTGCACGATTTTTAGCGCGTTGGCGTACTCACCTTGGAAATAGCTTTGCCGACGATCAAAACACGATAGGGTCGCCAAGGACTCAAATAAGGGTTTTTTGCCCAGTGTCTGACCAAAATTGGACTCCACACCCCACACCCCAAGTACGTGCTCTGCCTTTACCCCATAACGTGATTCAATTTGGCGGAGCGTGTCGCCCCACTGACGCTTCGCCCGAATACCATCTTCGACCCGCTCTTTATCCACGAGTGCTGAGAGATAATCCCACACGTCTTTTTGAAACTCCGGCTGGTAGTTGAGTGATTGGATCACGCTAGGATCAGGCTGGCTGGGACGATAGTTGTTAAAGGTAAAACTATCGACACCGCGGAATTTGCTAGAATTTTTTAAGCCATCCAGACATTGTTGGAATTCAGCGTTAGATAAGTCTGGGGCTGGTGGCCTAGCAGCTTGAGCAGTACTGGCAAGGCTGATGCTAACAGCCATACTAAGCAGCGATAAAGTAGAGAGGGGAGTCAAACGCATGAAAATATCCTATAAACATCAAAGTAGGTAGTAGAAAGTAAAGAAGGAAAAAATGACTTTAACTTAGAGTAACCAATCTAAACAGTAAAGAAAAGCGAACGAAGTACCACGGTTATAAATGGTTACTATAAGCTGACGTTACCGTGAGATTCAGAGAAGTTTTGGGAAAGATAGCCGTTTAATCAGTATCAAATTCTTAAAAGTCTGATAATAGAAAACTATAGTTGAAAAGTTAAAATAGGTACAGCGCTACTGGTATTTAATTGCCCTTGCGTGCTGTGCCTATGCCGCTCGATGCTACGCGAAATCAATACCAGTCGCACGTGGCATAGTATGTGCCAGTTTTGTTTAGGATTGATTATATCTACCTATTACTCACTCAATAACCAAACCTGCTCGGAAACTGTTAGGTCAGGCGCAGAACCAATAGCGGCAGGCTCACGTGCCAACTCGGTAATTTGATAACGACTGCCATAATACTGCTGCACTTGTTCACAGCTGACAGAGAATGGCGGACCATCCTTTTTACTTTGATCATAGTTAAGGGTGATTACCAACTGTGGGACGGTGCCGCTAAGCAGGCATACTTGCTCACTATATTGTGTACGCATATCGGCTGGCAGGGCAATCAATGCTGCTTTGTCATATACCACATCGATAGAGCCAATATCTGTGGAGGTCAGCGCAAAGATATCAGCGACCCATAAGGTAATAGTTCGCTTAGTCTCGCTATCTCCCAGCTCTCCTTGATAACATTTAATCTCGATATTTTCTGCATGCTGATATATGGTGGGCTGGATGTTTTGTTCAGCAAAGAACGCTTGCACAGCTGACTCAACCAATTCAACACCCACCACGTCATAACCTTGTGCTGACAGCCACACCATATCAATTGATTTGCCGCATAAAGGTACAAAGACGCGGCTACTAGCTGGCAAATTTAACGCTGACCAATATTTTATTAATAGCGAATTGACCTCAGACTGATTAAAGCCAATGCGTTTTTCTTGCCAACGATTTTGCCAAAATTCAGGGTTCATAATGTAAGCCTATCAGTAAGTGTTGTTATCATAAGTCATTCTTTGATTTTCAGTCCGTTATCATAACGGTTTATATAAGAATGTTTAACACAAAAAAGCCAAACGCCTATTGTATAAGCGTTTGGCTGCCAGTAAACATGATATTTTTGTCCAGTCAATCGTTTAGCTGACCATGTATTGACTAAATTCTTTGCGCAGTTTGGCCAGTTTTGGCGGTATGGCAAAGTTACAATAGGCTTGACCTGGATTTCTATTAAAGAAATCTTGATGGGTTTCTTCTGCTTTATAAAACTCAAGGGCAGGGTGCACTTCTGTGACGACATTGATACCCATGTCACGCAGTTTGTTAATCGTGCGGTCGATGGTGGGCTTTTGGTCTTCATCGGTGTAAAAGACGACGCTGCGATACTGACTGCCGACATCATTACCTTGACGATCCATGGTGGTGGGGTCATGGGTCGCAAAGAAAACATCAAGGATCACTTCTAATGGGACGACAGACTCATCAAATTCGACTTTGATGACTTCGACGTGTCCGGTGTTACCGCTACAGACGGCTTCATAATTAGCAGAGACAGCATCGCCGCCCATATAGCCTGATACCACAGACTGCACACCTTTCACGGATAAAAATACCGACTCGGTGCACCAAAAGCAGCCGCCACCTAATATAATGGTTTGCATAATTTATTCCTATTTTTATAAGTATATAACACGGGTTGAGTATGATTCGTACACTCAGCAAGACCTCTTTAGCTTAGCAGGGCATCTGCTAGCGCTAAGTAACAAACAGTAATGTTATAATGGGCTTTTGCTATCTG
Organism: Psychrobacter sp. CCUG 69069; assembly: GCF_021023115.1. Classification (NCBI taxonomy): domain Bacteria; kingdom Pseudomonadati; phylum Pseudomonadota; class Gammaproteobacteria; order Moraxellales; family Moraxellaceae; genus Psychrobacter; species Psychrobacter sp. CCUG 69069. The sequence goes on along the minus strand of NZ_QQAI01000007.1, from coordinate 135,587 downwards.
CGCAAGCTTTTACAAAACGATTAATAGCGTCAAGCAACACTGCTAGCTACTTCCTAACTTCAGTTTTATTTTCAAAGAAAGAGTCGCACCATGAGCCAATCCAATCCTGCTACCGTTAAACATGATACCTTATTTGACAAACCGTTTACCACACCACTGGATAAGGCTGCGCGTTTTTCCTTTGATGAGCAAGTGGTGGCGTGTTTTCCCGATATGATTCGTCGTAGTGTTCCGGGTTATGGGCAGGTATTAGCCATGCTGCCCATATTTGCCCGTCGTCACTGTAAGTATCGCCAACAGAGCGATAGCAGTCAGCGTGTCAGCCGAATTTATGACTTGGGCTGTTCATTGGGCGCCGCCAGTATGGCGCTGGCTGGCGAGTTTGACCCACAAGATTTGCAGATCAAAGCGATCGATATCTCACCTGCTATGACGACTGAAGCAACCGCCTTATTAAGTGATAACTATCCTGAGCATGATATAGAAGTGATGACAGCGGATATTCGTGATGTTGAGTTTGAGCCGTGCGACATGGTGATTTTAAACTTGACGTTACAGTTTTTGCCAGTCGCTGATAGGGTGGCGGTGTTAGAGAAGATTTATGCCGCGTTAAGCGAGGGCGGGATATTGGTGCTCACTGAAAAGACCCATGCGTTTGATGAGCAATACGATGCGTGGTTGGTTGAGCGGTATTATGATTTTAAGCGTGCCAATGGCTATACTGAGATGGAAATTAGCGGCAAACGTAATGCGCTAGAAAACGTCCTTATTACCGACACATTAGATGAGCATCACGCGCGACTTGATCAAGTTGGTTTTGCTCGTCATTTGACGTGGTTTCAGTTTTTGAACTTTGTGTCGATTGTGGCGTTTAAATAGTGCTGATGTGACCTTTATATATCACGTCGCTTTTTAAAAACCCCTTTCACACTCTCTTTTGATTCATACGGTATCTGCTTTTATGCTTAACGACACCATCATCCACGCCGAACGCGAACTGTATTTAACCTTGCTAGAGCTTGCCCAGCAGCAGCCGAGTGCTTATAAATGGCTCACAAAACTGCCAACGTGGTTAAATGCTATCAAGGATAAAGCCAACTATGCTCATGCGCCTGCTTATCAAGCATCGGTCGCACGTTTGCCAGACTTAACGATCGATAAAGTCAATTTAGATAGTGACATACTGACGATTGAAGCGGCGCTGACGGACTCTGAGCGCAAACAAACCACTGCATTGTTAAAACAATTGATGCCATGGCGCAAAGGACCTTTTCAGATTGGTCTTAGTCAGGCCAATAACAGTCAAAGTAGTAGCGAAAAAAGCGAGCCAATATTTATAGATACGGAATGGCACAGTGATTGGAAGTGGCAACGGGTCGCACCGCATTTAGGCACGTTAAAAGGTCGCCGCGTGTTAGATGTGGGCGGCGGCTCTGGTTATCATGGCTGGCGTATGGCAGGGGCTGGCGCGGACACGGTCATCATCATTGATCCGTCTTGCTTGTTTTATCACCAGTTTATGGCGATTCGTCATTTTGTCGGTAGCGCTGACGCTCATGATACAGGCCGTTACCGTACCCATTATATTCCAGTGCCGCTCGAGGCACTGCCTGAGCACAGCCAGTTATTTGATACGGTATTTAGTATGGGCGTGCTCTATCATCGTCAGTCGCCGTTTGAGCATTTACAGCAGCTCAGAGGGCAGCTGATAAAAGGTGGTGAGCTGGTGCTAGAAACCTTGGTGGTTGAAGGCGACGCCAATACGGTACTGGTACCGCATGACCGCTATGCCCAGATGAATAACGTGTATTTTCTGCCATCAGTAGCAGCGCTAATCGGCTGGCTAGAAAAGGTTGGTTTTACAGAGGTACGCTGCGTCGATGTGGCGGTAACTTCTACCCATGAGCAGCGTAAAACCGACTGGATGAGTTATCATTCGTTGGCAGATTTCTTAGATCCCAATGATGCAACCAAGACCATTGAGGGCTATCCTGCTCCGATGCGCGCAACGCTCATCGCAAAAAAATAAGCAAACCGTTTGTATTAATAAATAGCGTGTTTAAATAAAAAGAAGGTGAGGGGGAGCGGTTGCTGGTTATATAAACCATCTTTTAAAGGCGACTTCTAGCAATAGCTTGAGCAAAAAGCCTACAAAACCTGCGCCCAGCGCTAAGAAAATCCAAAAAGTACCCGCGCGCCCAGCGTCTGACGTTTTAGAGATATCCCACATGATAAAAAATAAGAACGCGATGAAGATGGGTAATAAAACATACAGTCCCCAACTGGTGATCGTACTGGCAGCAATAGCAAACATGGCATAATCCTATAAAAGTAGTAACGCATCTTCTATCTTTAAGAAGACCAATACAAACGTTCATTATAACGCGGAAGCGAACGGGTATAAACTGCTGCTAAGGGCGAGCAACAGTAACGCTACAATTAGCGTGATTCATTTATCTGTACCCACCGGCGGTATTGGTATTGGTATTGGTCTATTCGTACCGATTTCATCAGCGTTAGCGTATAGATAAGTCTTTTGGTCCGCCTAGTGATTCAGGTCAGCTAGCATAACCGTAAGATTTTAGTGCTAATTTTGGGGCAAATGGTGCAATAAAGCGCAAAGGTTGTTATATTTACAGGTTACTTATCTTTTTGCATGATTTTATCCCCTACAGGGTCGGTCGCTATTATAATAAGCAGCTATCGACTGCTCATATTCGTCAAAATTCCGTCTTGTTTTTGTTGTTTATTTAACTGAGTTCAAACCCTATGTCACAAACCCAAATTGATACACTTGCCTCCTTATTTAATGATGCCATTCATACCCTACAGGCAGATGGCACGCTACCGGCTGATTGGCAGAATAACAGCCAAATCACTCGTACTAAAGATCTTAGTCATGGTGATTTTGCCAGTAATATCGCGCTGACTGCTGCTAAGGCAGCCAAAGCCAATCCCCGCCAGCTCGCCGAAAAAATCGTCAACGCCCTGCCCAAAAATCAAGACATTCGCCAAGTAGAAATCGCAGGCCCAGGTTTTATTAATGTCTTTTTAAATGCTGAAGCCAAATTTGCTGTATTAGATGATATCTTTACCTTGCAAGATCGTTTTGGTTTAAGCGATCAGTTTGATGGACAAAAGATACAAGTGGAGTTTGTCTCTGCCAATCCTACGTCTAGTCTGCATGTCGGTCATGGACGCGGTGCTGCCTTTGGTATGAGTGTGGCAAACTTGCTAGAGGCGATTGGTTATGACGTTACGCGTGAGTATTATGTCAATGACGCGGGCCGCCAAATGGATATCTTGGCGACCAGTACGTATTTACGTTATTTAGAGCAAAGTGGTGAGCAGGTAACGTTCCCAGTCAATGGCTATCAAGGCGACTATGTCAGTGATATCGCCCAAACGCTAAAAGCGCAACATGGTGATAGCTATGTCCACAGCTTTGCTAAAATTGCTCAAGGCGTGCCAGCAGATGCGCAGTTTGAGACAAATGCTGATGGCGAAAAAACATTGCTCTCAGGTGATAAAGAAGCGCACATTGATGGTCTGATTGCCAACAGTAAAGCGCTGCTTGGTGCTGGCTATGAGCTGTTTTTAAATGCAGCATTGAGTAGTATTTTGGCCGATATTAAAGATGATTTAAATGACTTTGGTGTGAGCTACGAGTGCTGGTTTAGCGAAAGGTCTATTGATAGCGAGATCGAGCCTGTCCTACAAGTCTTAGATGACAAAGGCTATCTGTACGAAAAAGACGGCAATATTTGGTTTAAGTCGACCGATTTTGGTGATGAAAAAGACCGAGTGGTACGCCGTGCCAACGGTCAATCTACTTATTTTGCCTCTGATATTGCTTACCATAAGAATAAGTTTGACCGTGGCTTTGATAAAGTCATTAATGTTTGGGGTGCCGATCACCATGGTTACGTCCCACGAGTAAAAGCGGCTTTATTAGCCCTCGGTATCGATGCTGAGCGTTTAGATGTGGTGCTCGTGCAGTTTGTAGCCCTATGGCGCGGTAGTGAAAAGGTTCAAATGTCATCACGTTCAGGCAAGTTCGTCACCTTACGTGAACTGCGTCAGGAAGTCGGTAATGATGCGGCGCGTTTTTATTATGTGGCCCGTAAGCCTGAAGTACATGTTGATTTTGATTTGGAGCTTGCCAAATCACAAAGTAAAGACAATCAAGTCTATTATATTCAGTACGCACATGCGCGCGTCTGCCGAGTGTTAGAAAAACTACAAAACAGTGGTTTTGTGGTAGACGATACGATTGGTTTGCAGCAGCAAAACTTGCTCAGCGCCCCCAACGAAGATGAGTTGATTAAACTGCTAGCAGGGTATCCAGCAACGTTACTACGCGCCGCGACCGGCTATGAGCCGCATGTGTTGACCAACTATCTAAAAGATTTGGCTGCTTTGTTCCATGGCTGGTACGACAGCAATCGCATCTTGCCAGTGAGCTTGACCTCAGGTGAGACGCCAAGTACAGACGAGATGGACTTGATGCAAGCGCGTCTGCGTTTGTCTAAAGCGGTCAGGCAAGTATTGGCCAATGGCCTTGGTTTATTAGGGTTGTCTGCACCGTCTAGCATGTAGTATAAATAGACGCTTGAGAGCAATAAATTGATAACAGTTAGATTCAGTAGGGAGAACCAGATCCATGCTAGCCAAAAAACCTAAAGGTGCGACTGAAAAGCGCAAATCGAGTAGCGTGTCAGGCTTATTGTGGATGTTTGTTGGGGCGATATTGACCCTTATGATCGGGGTATTTATATACCTATCCCCATTGTTTGATTTCAGTCCAGCTGACAGCGCCGCTGAAAATGATCGACAGGTAGAACCACGCGTCGATACGGATACTGATAATGGCGATTATGAGTTTTATGATATCTTGCCCAATCAAGAAATGGCCACTATTCCTGATGAAGACATTGCTGAGATGGATAACGATCAAATAGGTGACATTGGTGACTTCGAGCCTGACGTGGTTGTTACCCAACCTGAGGATACGTCAGCCAGTAATGACGATGCGGGTAACTTTGGTATCGGCGAAAGTACCACGATTGAGCCTAGCCGTGGTAACAATGCGGCGACCAGTAGCAGCGATGATATCGTGATCGTGGAAGAAGATGCGACCTATGATGGTTCGACGCCGGCGAGTAGCGGTGGCAGTTCAGCCAATCGGACAAACAACGCAGGTGCAGGTACGGCGAGCGTTCAGGCCGCTAAACCTGCTGCCACTTACATTTTGCAGATCAATAGCTTTGGTGATGCAGATGAAGCCGATCGCCGCCGAGCGCAAGTGCTGATGGCTGGGGTCGACGCGCGGGTGGTTAAAAATACCACGGGTAATGGCTTGCCCATTTATCAGGTAATCTCACGTCCGATGAATAGTCGTCAAGCAGTTACCACTGCCCAGCAGCGCCTGCAAAATAACGGTATTGATTCTATTATCGTTGAACAGCGCCGTTAGACAGAGTGGCTTTTGATAAATTTAGTGGTTTGTGAATAATAGAAAAAGCGTCGCAATGACGCTTTTTTTGTCTCTTATTTTTAGGAGAGTAGTTTGATTCCTTTGGTATAGTGTGTCTTATCAAAATTTCCATAAAGAGTATGGCTATGACTGTATCTAACTTAGTAACACCGCCGGCTGGTACTATAAAAGCATTTTTTCAGAAGTATTTTATCGATGCGTTTACTGGCATGGCATTAGGGCTATTTATCACCTTGATAGCTGGTCTTATCATCTCGCAAATCGGTGGCTGGTTAGATCTTCCAGCATTGGTAGCGGTGGGCAAGCTTGCATCAGTACTAATGGGTGCTGGTATCGGCGTGGGGATTGCTTATTATCTAAAAGCGCCAACGCTGGTCATGCTCAGCTGCTTGGTGGCGGGGATGCTGGGTGCTCATTCTGAAGCGCTGATGGCGGGGACCCTGTTTACGCCGCAAGTGGGTGGGCCTGCGACATTTGTGGCGTTACCTGGTAATCCGATAGGGGCGTATTTGACCTCCGTATTTGCCTATCGCGCTGGTACGTGGGTGGCTGGTAGGACCAAATTAGATATTTTATTGGTGCCTCTTGTGGTCTGCGGCATTGCTCTATTGGTCTGTGCCCTACTTAATCCGCCTATCGTCGCGGCTGTGGCTGCAATTGGGCAAGGTATCCACGCTGCCACTGAACTACAGCCGTTATTAATGGGTATCGTTATTGCAGTCGTGGTTGGTATTTTATTGACACTACCGACGTCGAGCGCCGCTATTTGTATCGCTATTGGGCTTGGGGGATTAGCGGGTGGGGCGGCAGTCGTTGGCTGTGCTGCGCATATGATTGGTTTCGCTATCGCAAGTTTTAAAGACAATGGTGTTAGTGGCGTGATATCTCAGGGTTTGGGCACCAGTATGTTGCAAATCCCTAATGTGCTTAAAAAGCCATTGATTCTATTACCTGCGGTCATCGCCAGCGCCATCGTTGGGCCTATCGCAACAGTAGGTTTTGGGCTAGCTTGTACGGCGACAGGTGCAGGTATGGGTACTGCTGGATTGGTTGGGGTGTTTGGCATCATTGAAGCATCGCAAGGAATGATGAGTACGACACAGTTATGGACAGCCATTGTTTTATTGATGTTTGTTTTGCCAGCTATTATTGCTGGCACAGTGGCTTACGTGATGCGCCGTATGGGCTGGTTGGTTGCTGGTGATATGAAATTGCCTTAAGTTTTAGGCGTTTATTGATGACATTAGAGATCAAAAATCCCAGCTCTTTTTATGAGCTGGGCTTTTTTATGAGACATTTTAATGCGTTATGTTTGACTTTATTTCTATTAACGACGTACGTCTACAGGCGCACCGCCTTTTGGCCAATCCTTGTCTTTATTGGCTTTTACTGGACGTGGCAGCTGAGTAAAGTAGCTGGCCACATCGATGGCTTCTTGGTCAGTAAGGGTGTTGCCTTGGCCAAAAGGCATTTTACCTTTTACAAACGATGCGGCTTTGTATGTGCGTGCCATACCTGCGCCATCATTAAATGAGTGCTCTCCTGCGATGGCTGGATAGATGTAAGTACCATCATCATTATACTGCCCTTCACCGTTTTCACCATGACAGGTCGTACAGGTCTTAGCAAAGATTTCTTTCCCCTTTACAGGGTCTGGTGTTAGCGTATTATCAACTTTTACAAACCCACGGCCTTCAGGTGAGACACCAATTGGCATATCTTGCGATAACCAGGTCATATAAGAGATAAAGGCATTCATCTCATCTGAGTCCATATCTAATGGTGTGCCGTTCATTGAACGCTGAAAACAACCATTGACACGCTCTTGTAATGAGTTGACTCGTGCATCACGTGAGCGATAGATAGGAAAAATACCTGGTAGGCCGTTCCATGGTGCAGCGTAAGCCTCTGAACCATTGCCTAAGTGACAGCTGGTACAATTAAGCTTATTGCCTACATTATTGGGCAGCTCTCGATAAGTATGGTTGGCAAGCTCCAATCCTCGACGGACGGCTGCGCCATACTCATCATCAGGGATAGTTGACTCATCTGGCATGCTGACGTTCAGTTTGGCACCTGGGTTTGCCGCCATGTCATCTTTAATTTCTGCGGCCCGTGCTTCGAGTGATTTGACTCGAGCTAAGGCCTCAGCTTCTTCGACACGGTCAACCGCTTTGGTACCTGATTCGCTACACGCTGTAATGCTAGTGGCACTGATAGCGAGAATAGCTGCCATGAGCAGAGAGGCATTGGCTCGCAGAAGTATTTTCATTGGAATATCCTTATTATAAAAAATAATATCTGAATCTATATTTATATGATAGTTTAGAGGTAATAATGGCGTTTTCTAACTTGATTTTAGCGAGATTTTAAATAGCCAAGTAATCAATCTGTAAGTTGCTAGAAACATAATTGTATCAAATATAAATCATTTTAGTATATAAATACGTAAAGTGTATTTGGTTTAAAGTAGGTGGTCTTTAATATTGTAAGACGTAAAAAATAGTCTTAAGAGGCCACATCAATCGGCCATAAACTAAAAAGGAGCTCAAACATAGACAGTGTTTAAGCTCACTTTTACAAATAAGGCCTGTGGAACTAAAGCATTTAGCCGTGTTTGGAATGTCTATGACGGCGCGGTTTTAACTTACGCGTTACCTTATTGACGCCGTTCAGCACTTGACTGTAATGTGAGGGGAATGCTCGTTGTACCGCGTCAACCGTTTTAGCGTCATTGCCGATCAAACAGCGAGGCTGGTCGGTCGCTGCCGCATGCAGAATAATCCAAGCTGCGTCGCTGGCATCGAATTTCAACAGCTTGTTAAAACTTTTAATGGCTTTGTCACCAGTATGCATGCCAATATCACTGACGCTGTCATTACCGCGTGCATTATTAGCAATATTGGTTTTGATACCGCCTGGATGGACACAGGTCGCTGAAACGCCGCAGTGCTGTATTTCTAACTCTTGGCGCAAGCTTTCTGTAAAGCCACGGACGGCAAATTTGCTCGAATTATAGGCAGACTGCGATGGCTGGGCGGTCAGACCAAATAAACTTGAGACATTGATGATATGACCATGTTCAGCAAACTGGCGCGGCTTGCTGTCCTTACTCCCATCACTACTATCACTCGCCACTTCGCTTTGTTTGACGCTGTTCTTGATTAAGGGTAAAAACGCCTTGGTGCCATAAACCACACCCCAAAAATTGATGTCCATCACCCACTCAAGCTCGCTAATGCTACAGCCCTCTACCGTTGAAGACAGTGCTACGCCTGCATTATTAAAGATAAAATTTACTTTGCCGTGATCGCTCATCACGCTATCAGCCCAAGCTTGCACAGCTTTATTGTCTGAAACATCCAGTACTGCCGTGGAGACATTGATATCATAACCGACGAGTAACTGTTTGGTCTCAGCCAGCTGCTCACTATTGATATCAGAGAGCGCAACATGGCAGCCCATTTGTGCCAAATGAATCGCCAGCTCGCGCCCCATGCCAGATCCTGCGCCAGTGATAGCAGCGACATGGTCACGGTAATAAGGGGTAATGTCGTTATTTTGTCTATTGGGTGTATAAAAGGGCAGGTGTTGACGTAACGAAGACGCCATAGCAGTGACATGGTTAAACATAATAAACAATCCTTTGTCTTATTAATAATCGGTATTCATATAGGCCACATGCGATGGAGCATATAAGCCAAAAACGAGCGTGACAGGCTATCTACCTTAGCATGAATGGTATGCATGACTGGTGGCGATTGATAAACGCTGCTGTCATTTTATAATTACTAAACAGCCGCCAAGGCAGACACAAAAAAAGCGTCTGAGCACAGGATGCCAGACGCTTCTTGTATGTTAATAGCCAGTAAATAATAGCTGGCTATATTAACTCAATAAAAAATTAAGCAATTTTTGGAATTTTACCTTCATTAATCACTTCTGCATCAACCATGACGGTTTTAGCATCTTTCATAGAAGGAAGCTCATACATCGTCTCAAGCAGGGCGTTTTCTACGATAGAACGCAAACCACGAGCACCTGTTTTGCGTTCCATGGCTTTTTTGGCAATCGCATCAAGCGCTTCTTGAGTGAAACTGATTTCAGCGCCTTCCATATCAAAGAGATACTTATATTGCTTAACCAGAGCGTTTTTGGGCTCAGTGAGAATTTGTACTAACGCTTCCTCATCAAGCTCTTGTAGGGCAGCTAGCACAGGCAAACGACCGATCAGCTCAGGAATCAGACCAAATTTGATCAAATCCTCTGGCTCAACTTGCTGCAGCAAATCTGAGCTGCGACGGCTGTCATCTTTTGAGCTGACATCCGCGTTAAAGCCAATACCGCCTTTTTCCGTACGCTGCTGAATGACTTTATCAAGACCGGCAAACGCGCCACCAACGATGATTAAGATGTTGCTGGTATCCACTTGGATAAGCTCTTGCTGTGGATGCTTGCGACCACCATGCGGTGGAATGGCAGCAACGGTACCTTCGATTAGTTTTAGCAGGGCTTGCTGTACGCCTTCACCTGATACATCGCGGGTGATAGAAGGGTTGTCGCCTTTTTTGCTGATTTTATCGATCTCATCAATGTAGATGATGCCTTGCTCAGCTTTGCTCACATCATAGTCTGATGCTTGCAACAGTTTTTGCACGATGTTTTCAACGTCTTCACCGACATAACCCGCTTCGGTCAAAGTCGTGGCATCAGCCATGGCAAAGGGTACATCAAGTAGACGCGCTAGCGTTTGCGCAAGCAGTGTCTTACCAGAACCGGTTGGACCGATCAGTAAGATATTACTTTTGGCCAACTCGACCATCGCATCGTCAGCACCGATCTTGGCTTTTTTGCTGTCACTGGCTAACGTTTGACTCACTTTTAAGCGTTTATAATGGTTATAAACGGCAACAGACAGGGCTTTTTTGGCAGCGTCTTGACCGATGACATACTCATCAAGCTTGGCGCGCAACTCTTTTGGCGTTGGTAGCTTTTTATTGACCCATGAGGTATCAATGTCGCTATCGTCATCACCGTCTTCAGCACTGTCTGCGATTAAATCGGTACACAGCTCAATACATTCATTACAGATATTGGCATCGTCAGCAGCAATCAGCTGCTGTACATCGCTTTTGGCTTTGCCGCAAAACGAGCAATGCGGGGTAGTATCTTCTGCCATAAAAGGCGCTCCTAAAATTTAACGCTTAAAAATATTCTAATGGTTAACACGAATGCCAGCGCTTATACGCTAAGGCATTCGATGCTTAACAAGGTTTTTATCTCAATATTATAAAGAGTCAGGGCGACGCTCTAATACTTCGTCAACCAAACCGTATTCTTTTGCTTCTTGCGCATCTAACCAAAAATCACGCTCAACGTCTTTTTCGATCTTCTCTACTGGCTGCCCCGTACGTTCAGCTAAAATCTGATTTAAGCGAGCACGGGTTTTTAGAATTTCGCGTGCATTGATTTCGATGTCCGTTGCTTGGCCTTGTGCGCCGCCTGATGGTTGGTGAATCATCACACGCGCGTTGGCGAGTGAATAGCGCTTGCCTTTTTGACCTGCGGCCAACAAGAATGAACCCATGCTATAAGCACCGCCCATACAGATGGTTGACACTTCAGGCTTGATAAAGTTCATGGTATCAAAAATGGCCAATCCCGCACTCACTGAACCGCCTGGCGAGTTGATATACAAGTGAATGTCCTTGTCAGGGTTTTCAGCTTCTAAGAACAGCAGCTGGGCGACAATGAGGTTGGCCATGTGGTCTTCGACTTGACCGGTCAAAAAGATCACACGCTCACGCAATAGGCGTGAAAAAATATCAAAAGAGCGTTCACCGCGTGATGATTGCTCAACGACCATCGGGACTAAGGCAGCTTGTGTGTTTTGCACTTCATTGTGCGCACTCATTAGCATATCGAAATGTGGATTGGCAGTGATGCGATCATAATCTGTCATAAAAATGTCCTGTTTATAAGTACATAAAATAAAGGGCGAAAGGTTAGAAAACGGCGAAGCTTTTATTGGTGTTTATCATTGTAAATACTGCCGCTCGTTAATAAAGCCAACTAGAGTTCATGGTACGACCTAGAGGCCGCTAAAAATAGTTGAGCCAATGGTAACTTTTTTATGGGGGCAATAGTAATCTTTTCATGTGAAAAATGACTTTCTATTAATAACATGAGTGACTTCCTATTAATAAGGCGTCTGTACACGTTTATCAAGGGGGTTATCTATAAACTATTCATAAAGATAGCCCATAAGCCGCCAATAAAAATGCCTTACCAAAGCGTCCGGGAATTTTGGGTTCTATCATCAAGGAGTGCCTGATAACGGCAATCTGCTGGCTTAAATATCTTGCTGCTGCTGATTATTGTAGCTGATATGACGGGATAGCAAAAATAGAGAAAATGGTAAAAAATGGTGCAGATATAGTGATATATTGTGCAGTTTTGGTGCAGACAAATATTACTCTAAAAAAATTCGCATCGCTGAACAGTTTTTGAGGGGGAATAAAATAAATTGGTTACTGAGTGAAAAATATGTATAGATAAAATCTAAGCAATATCATTAGTTTAAGACTTACTCATAGTAGCGCTTGATAGGAGGTGTACATAAGTTGGCATAAAGATTGTATGGATAATAACAGTTAATGGCATTGGTGAATCAGAAGTCTGTGGTGATGGGGCAGCTATGACCATTGACAGATGTTAGTTCGTATTTGACTAAATAATTGAGTAACTGAGTATATAAAATGAGTTGGGCTTCTTCTTTAGCATTAAGTTTTGATGCTGTTAAACGCACAGATACTGCCAACAGTATGACTGCTACTGGCCTGAAGACGCGTCTGTATCATCGCAAGCACACGGGTGCTTTAATGGTACAGCGGCCCTTATATCCTGAGCCTAGTGTTCAGCAAGAGATTTGCCACATACTGATGCTGTATCCGCCAGCAGGTATCGCTGGTGGTGACACACTGACCATCGACTTGCGTTTAGATCAAGATAGCCACGCTGTCATCACCACCCCAGGAGCGGGTAAATGGTATGGCAAAGACAGTGTCAGCCAAAAAACAAAAGGCTTGTCGAGTCAATCAGCTCCCCAGCCCAACCTCGACGCAAACGCGGCGTTAGAGGGCGAGGCTATTATAAATGACACTGAAGCTGTCCAACTCTGCGGGGCTCAAAACGATACCTCTACCTATGCAAGCCAAGATGTGCAAGCCACGCTTGCGGCACATGCTCGCTTAGAATGGCTGCCACAAGAGAGTATCATTTATAACGATGCCAATATGCATGCAACAAGTCGCTTTGATTTAAAAGACTCGTCTAGCCTCATGACATGGGAGATTAGCGTGTTTGGGCGGCAAGCTTACGATGAGCAGTTTTTGCAAGGGTATTACCATACAGGGTTAAATATCTATCGAGAAGGCAAAGTAATCGTAGCTGAGCGTGTGGCGCAGCCTGCCCAAAGTCGCTGGTTCACCTCACATTTGGGGTTAGCAGGTCAGCACATTTACGGATCATTCTGGGCAGTACCAAGCTTGAGTAAGCTGAGTGACAATCACGCACGATCGGCTTCCCAAACCACGCAGTCAACTAAGGCTGCTCAAGCGACCACCAAACAGGCATTAACCTACTACTTAGACAATACCGTCGTGACGTTGCGCCAAGTCATTGCCCAAGCTGAACTGCCCGTCTATTGTACTCACAATTGCCAAGCGGTGAACGTCCGTTATATTGGTTCAGATGTGCGCGGCTGTTTTGAAGCTTTTTATCAGCTCAGAGAGGTCTTACGTGAGCATTGGTGGCAGCTTGAGCCCTGCCGCCCGCGTATTTGGGACACCTAAGTTTATGTTGGCTGCCCCGACAGTCGTATTTAACGTGCCAAAACCTCTCAATCTGCGACGATGCAATGATAAATATAATAAGGAGTATCCATGCACCTGACACCCACCGAAAAAGACAAACTCATGCTATTCACTGCTGGCATGGTTGCTGAGCGCCGCAAAAATCGCGGGGTTAAGCTTAATTATCCTGAAGCCATTGCCTATATCAGTATGCTACTCATGGAGGGCGCAAGGGATGGCAAAAGAGTCGCTGAATTGATGAGTGAGGGGGCCACGTATCTGTCTGCTGATGATGTCATGGTAGGCGTGGCCGAGATGGTAGATGAAGTACAAATCGAGGCGACTTTTCCCGATGGTACTAAACTCGTCACGGTGCACAATCCCATCGTATAGCACTGGTTATCACTGAAATCTATCACCGAAATGATCACTCCAAAATAAGGCGGCTCTCATGCAAGCAGGCGAATACCAGATTCAAGATGGCGATATTATCTTAAACCAAGGGAGACCCGTACAGACGCTTAGTGTCACCAACACGGGTGATCGACCCATTCAAATCGGCTCGCATTATCACTTTTATGAAGTCAATGATGCCTTGAGTTTTGAGAGAGAGCAGACCCGTGGCTATCGTCTCAATATCATCTCTGGGACGGCAGTACGATTTGAGCCGGGACAGTCACGAGAAGTAGAATTGGTGGCTTATGCTGGCAAGCAGGAAGTGTACGGTTTTGCTGGGCGGGTGATGGGTGCAGTCAAATCAGAGCAGGCATCAGATAAAGCCATCGACCAAAAAGCGACCACCTCGCAGAAGCAGGTGAGTCGACGTATTTATGCTGAGCATTTTGGGCCTACGACAGGCGATAAGGTTCGTCTCGCTGATACCGAGCTTTGGCTACAAGTTGAGGCTGATTTGACCAGTCACAAAGACACTGCTACTGACCAAACAGAGGCGCTGCAACGTGGTGAAAGTATCAGCCAGAGCACTGAAATAAAAGGTGAAGAAGTCAAATTTGGTGGCGGCAAAGTCATCCGTGACGGCATGGGCCAAGGACAACTGCTGGGTGCAGAAGTCGCCGATACTGTCATTACCAATGCCTTGGTGGTGGATTACACCGGTATCTACAAAGCAGATATCGGTATCAAAGATGGCCGTATCAGCGCCATTGGCAAAGCCGGTAACCCTGATATCCAGCCTGCCATCGACATTCCTATTGGCGGTGCGACCGAGATTATCTCTGGTGAAGGGAAAATCCTAACGGCAGGCGGCGTCGATAGCCATATTCACTTTATTGCGCCCCAACAGTGTGAGACGGCCCTTATGTCAGGGGTAACTACGATGCTTGGCGGTGGCACAGGACCTGCGCAAGGAACACTTGCCACCACTTGCACACCGGGGGCTTATCACATTGGTTCGATGTTAAAATCCACGGACAGTATCGCCATGAATATTGGCCTACTTGGCAAAGGTAATGTGAGTGTGCCCACGCCGATTGCCGAGCAAATAGAAGCAGGTGCCGTCGGGCTTAAGCTCCATGAGGATTGGGGTACAACCCCGCAAGCCATTGATAACTGTTTAAGCGTCGCTGATCAGTATGACGTCCAAGTCGCCATTCATACCGATACGCTAAACGAAAGTGGCTATCTTGAGAGCACGCTCGCCGCCTTTAAAAACCGCTGTATTCACACTTTTCATACCGAAGGCGCGGGCGGTGGTCACGCGCCTGATATCTTAAAGGCGATTGGCGAGTCACATGTGTTGCCATCCTCGACCAATCCCACTCGCCCCTATACTGTCAATACCATTGATGAGCATCTCGACATGCTGATGGTTTGTCATCACCTGAGCCCTGCTATCGCCGAAGATGTGGCTTTTGCCGAAAGTCGTATTCGCCAAGAAACCATTGCCGCAGAAGATATTTTACATGATTTGGGCGCGATCTCGATGATGAGTAGTGACTCACAAGCGATGGGACGGGTAGGCGAAGTGGTCATTCGCACATGGCAGACCGCGCACAAAATGAAAGTTCAACGTGGGCATCTTGCCCCAGACGCAACCGCTGATCTTGAGCAGCAAAACCAGCACATCACGCTAACAGACTACGATCACAGCGCGAACAATGATAATTTTCGCATCAAACGCTATATCGCGAAATACACGATAAACCCTGCGATTACTCATGGTATTAGCGATATGGTTGGCTCTATCGAAGTGGGTAAATGGGCCGATATGGTGCTATGGTCGCCCAAGTTTTTTGGGGTGAAACCAGAATGCATCATCAAAGGCGGGCTTATCGCTGCGGTGCCGATGGGCGATATTAACGCTTCCATTCCCACACCTCAGCCTGTGCATTATCGCACCATGTTTGCCACGTATCCAAAATCGGTTGCCCAAACCAGCATTACCTTTATGTCGCAAGCTGCCATAAACAAGCAAGTGGATAAACAGCTGGGGCTGAACAAAGTCATCCAGCCAGTACACGGTATTCGTGACATTCGCAAAAGCGATATGCGCTTCAACAGTTACTGCCCTGACATGGCCATCAATCCTGAGACTTATGAAGTACGTGCAGATAGTGAGACGCTTACGTGTGAGCCAGCTGACGTACTCCCCATGGCACAGCGTTATTTTTTATTCTAATTTTTAGACACTTATATCTTTTTTAGACACTCATATCTACAGTCAATGTTAACAACGATATTAAAGGCGAGGCTAAAAACGATGTACAACGGATTTTTTGGGTGAGGTTTTGCCTTCATCTCTAGTCCCTTTACCGTCCATATTATTGACCAATAGTTTGAGCCACAATCAGTAGAGCAGCCTATTTATGAAAATATTTAACACCCGTTTAAGTACGGTTAGCGACATTCAAAAAGCACAATTAGCAGAACAGCAACAAGCCGATGACTATCTACTGCTAGATTTTGATACCCGTCAGCATTCTCGCTTTAGAGCCATGACAGTCTCAGGTGAGGCCGTTGGGGTTGACTTGCCTCGTACAGGCGTATTAAAAGGAGATGATGTCCTAATCAGTGCGACAGGCGAGCTGATGCAGGTCATCGCCAAGCCGCAAGCGGTAACCAAAGTAACGGCTGATGATGACTTTTTATTAATGAAAGGCGCTTATCATTTGGGCAATCGTCATGTGCCACTCATGTTTGATCACAGTTTTGATCAGGGCGATGCAGGGTATGCGCTATATTTTGAAAACGATCATGTTCTGGCACAAATGCTCGAAAATCTTGGTCTACATACCGAGTCTACGTCAGTCCCATTCGAGCCTGAGACGGGCGCCTATCAGTCAGGCCAAGGGCATTCGCACAGCCATTCTCACTCTCATTTAAGTAGCGACGCGCATAGTCATCCGCACAGTACCTCACACAGTCATAAGCATGAGCAAGGCCATGAGAGCGGCCATAGTCATAGCCATCCTGATGAGCCTGTAGGCCAGTTTAAATGATGGTTGATAACAGTGCTCAGTTACATCAGTCCGATCAGTCCGATCAGCTCGGACGGCTGCTAATACTGGCATCCAGCAATTTACCTATTGGTAGCTACACCTATTCACAAGGTGTGGAGGCAGCGATTGAGTCAGGGGTGATTTCTGATGAGGCCAGTACCCTTGTATTCATGCAGGACTACCTAGAGCTTGCCGTCATTGGCTACGAGCTGCCCATATTGGGGCTGATCATGCAAGCGCTGAGTCAAGGTCATGACGCGCTGGCTGCGAGTTTGGCACACGATTATCATGCCAGCTTAGAGAGTAAAGAGTTTGTACTTGAGTCTCAGCAACTGGCACAAGCGATGGTGGCGTGGCTCAACGAAGTGCTGAGTCTTGGCGTACCCACGGAGGTGCCTGAAGATGGGTTTTTACCGCTCTTCGCCCATATTACTCAGCACTGGCAACTGTCAATGGCGCAATCAATGAGCACTTATGGATTTGCGCAATTAGAGAATATGGTGCTCGCTGCTGTTAAGACAGTGCCGCTAGGACAAATGGCAGGTCAGCGTATCCTGTGGCAATTACAGCGTAAGCTTAGCGCGCAGGTCGATACGCTCAGTGATAGGGTACAGCGTGCCTTTGAGGACTTAACCACGGCGCAAGAGATTGTCGATACGCTCGCTGCAAGTGAAGATCAAGCCTGTCAGCGGCTGTGTCAAGACCTCTATAAAAGCCTTAATATTTCTAATAATTTACCCAATCTGGCTATCCTCTCAAGTATGCATGAGGAGCAATACAGCCGGTTATTCCGCTCATAGTTTGATAGTTGTTCCTATTTATATTTTACCGCATATGAACCGTTTAAGGAGCCCAGCATGTCTCTAACCCCGCTCAAACCGCAACACCCCCAAACTACCTCAGACTCACTGGCCGGTAGTGACAGTTTAAACCAGCCCGCACCTTCTGCGCTATCGTGTTTGCGCCTTGGTATTGGTGGCCCTGTCGGTAGTGGTAAGACGGCTTTGACCTTACGGCTTTGCCAAAACCTGCGTGATACAGTCAATATGGCAGTTGTGACCAACGACATTTATACCAAAGAAGACTCACAGTTTTTGACGCGCAACAATGCCATGCCAGCTGAGCGTATCCGCGGCGTAGAGACCGGCGGCTGCCCGCATACCGCTATCCGTGAAGACGCGTCAATCAACTTGACCACCATCGCTGAGCTACAAGCGACCTTTGAGGGGTTGGAGATGATCATCATCGAATCAGGTGGCGATAATTTGGCCGCGACGTTTAGTCCAGAGCTGTCTGATTTGACTTTGTATGTCATCGATGTCTCGGCAGGCGATAAGATACCTCGTAAAGGTGGCCCGGGTATTACCAAATCTGATTTATTAATTATCAATAAGACCGATCTGGCGCCAATGGTCGGCGCCTCGCTTGACGTCATGGAGCGCGATGCGAAAAAAATGCGTGGCGACAAACCTTTTATCTTTAGCAATATGAAAACGGGTGATGGGCTGGGTGAGATCATCGCGTTTATCAAAGAGCACGGCATGCTCGCTTAGTCAGCGGCGCTTCACCAACGAAGATCATCGAAAGTTAGAATATGAATAATAAGGAAAGTCCCATGATAGCAAATACAAAAAGTTCGCGTTTTTCACAAACCCTCTCAGCTCGTAGCCTCGTGACGGGCTCAACTGTGCTGGCGACATTACTAATGCTACCGTCGTTAGCGCAGGCGCACTCAGGACATATTCACTCAACGACAGTGCAAGCGCCGTCATTTGTAGGCACGTTGCAAGCGGGGCTGATGCACCCAGTGACGGGGCTGGATCATCTGTTTTTGGCAGTCGGTATGGGCATGTTGTTTTATGGGCTGAAAAAACAACGCCTAGGTATGGTGTCACTGACAGCAGGGCTGTCCTTGGGGGCGATATTAGGCACTGCTAGCGTTTTGATGGGGGGCGCGGGATTTGCCGCAGCAACTGGGTTTGTGGAAATGGCCATATTACTATCAGTGGCCGTATTGGCCATGATTTTAATGAGCTCTAAAAGTAGACAAGACGCACTCTCAGTGCCAACGCGACCAGCACGCACACCCAGTATGCAAAAGCTGTCATCATTTGGTTTTGGTGGTTTGGCAGTCTTTCATGGGATGGCGCATGCGCTGGAAGTGCCAGCAAACGTTGGTATGAGCGGTCAGCTGGGCTTTTACGCCGGCATGCTGGTGACTATGGTGGCGTTATATGCAGTCGGTACGCTGATCAGTCAGCAGTTGCAACAACGCTTGGGTGGTAACTTGTGGCTACAGCGTGGATTAGTATTATTGGGCGTAGGGGCGGTGTTAGCGCCCGCTTTAGTGTAACGCGCTCTTTATGTTTTGACTTGTAGGTGTGTGGCTTTGGCAGCGGTGTCTTTGTAAGCACCTTATATGTATTGATGACTTTAGTACTAGATCGCGCTGCCACCGAAACGCCATAACGCCACAAAAAATGCGCCCCCAGTCTTTTGGCTGGGGGCGCATTTTAGTTTTGATAACCGACTAATGCGTGTCTAAAAAGACAGCATGTCGCATCAATTACATTGCTTGCTGCTGTTGTTGCTGAGCGGCTAGCAAGTCTTGGTAGCTGACTTCTTTGTCAGTGACTTTACCTTGCTCGATCAGATAATCCACCACTTGATCTTCTAATACCACAGACTCAATGTTAGCGCGCTGCTGCTTGTCATTGGTATAGTACTCGATCACTTCCGCTGGGTCTTCGTAGTTTTCGGCCGCTTCTTTGATGAAGGTTTCAACGCGCTCTTGATCTACTTCTAAGCCTTTGGTATCGATGATACGGGCAACGATGATGCCAAGACGGGCGGCACGTAATGCTTGCTCTTCAAACAGCTCATTTGGCAGCATGTCTTTATCGAAGCTATCAGCGTTCGCACCGAACTGCTGAGAGAAACGTTGCATCATCATGTTGCGTTGACGCTCGATTTCTTGCTCTAGCATGGCGTTTGGCACGTCAAACTCGTTCTTTTCTAGCAAAGCATCAAAAGTCGCTTGCTTTACTTGGCTACGCGCAGCGTTTTTGATTTCGCGTTCCATGTTTTTGCGTACGTCTTCTTTTAATTTCTCAACGCCGCCCTCGGTCACGCCGAATAGCTCTAGGAACTCTTCATTGATTTCAGGTAGCTTAGATTTTTCAACCAATTTTACGTTGATTTTGAACTGTGCTTCTTTACCAGCCAAGTTTTCAGCTTGGTAATCTTCTGGGAAGGTCACGTCGATGACTTTTTCTTCGCCAGCTTTCATGCCTTTGATTCCCGCTTCAAAGCCTGGAATCATCTGGTTGCTACCGATCACCAATTTGAAGTCTTCCGCTGAGCCGCCTTCAAATTTTTCGCCGCCGATTGAGCCTTCAAAATCAAACGTCACTTGGTTGTCTTTCGCCGCCATGCCTTTTTTCTCAACGAACTCTTCACGTTGTTTTTGTAGGTTTTCGATCATGGTGTCAACGTCTTCGTCACTCACTTGGGCAGTGTGACGCTCAACTTCGATCTCATCGATACCTTGTACGTCAACTTCTGGGAAGATTTCAACAGTCGCTTGATAAACCAAGAAATCATCTTCAAGTTTTACATCATCAATGTTAGGCATGCCAACCGCGCGGATGTCTTCAGATTTGATCGCTTCAAAAACTGTGTCACGGATCACATCGTTGATGACTTCTTGTTGAATGCCAGCACCGTACTGAGAGCGGATGTGTGACATAGGAACGTTGCCTTTACGGAAACCGTCAATTTTGGCAGTTTTCGCCACTTGACGAATACGACCTTCAACTTTGTTTTGAATTTTTTCAACGGGCACTTTAACCGTTAGCTGGGTTTCTTTATTAGATAGCTTGTTGGTTGTGACTTGTAAATCTGTAGCCATGTTCATTACACCTTTAGGATTAAATAGTACGTTTGATTTAATAGTACTTGGAGTTAAATGGTAATAGACAACTGTGCCTCAACATATGGGCATGTACTAGGCGTTGCCGTTGGAATAAATAGGGGACAATGCATGATAGCCTGCAATCTCGCAGTCAGTGCCAAGCAATCTAAAGAGTACGAAGCTGTGAAATTGCCGATATTATAAAGGCTATCAAATATCAATCATAAACCGTAAATGGTCCGCATAATAACGCTTTTTGGTGAATTATACAGACAAATAACGGCTTTCAGCAAAATTTTAAAAGTAGAACAGTATAATCTATCTGTTTATTAAAGTAAAAATTATCTCTTTATCGTCAATCCGCTTTGAATCTGCTACATCGACAATCTCACTTAAAGAACAATTTGCGCTCGATTGCCTTCGATTGTCTTGTATCCGTATGAGCAGTCAAAGCGCTAAATGGAATCGACTAGAAGCTTTAGGCTGATCTACAAAGGTAGCTGTGCCAATAATTGCTTAATTGCCTGACCACGATGACTGAGACGGTTTTTGTCAGCCGCGCTTAGGCTTGCCGCACTCGCTTGCAAGTTGGGTAGCCAAAACAACGGATCATAGCCGAAACCGCCATCACCATGCGGCGCTTCTAAAATCTCACCATGCCATAAGCCTTGTGCGATAATCGGCAACGGATCATCGGCATGTCGCACCATTGCCAGTACGCAAACGAACATACCTTGCACCGCTTTATCCGGCTGTTGTCTACGAATAGGCTGCAAATCAGAGATGAGCTTGGCGTTGTTTTTGCTATCATTGCCGTGTTCGCCTGCATAACGAGCAGAGTAGATACCTGGAGCATTACCCAGTGCAGGAACGCATAAGCCTGAATCATCAGCAATGGCAGGCAATCCGCTGATACGGCTGGCGTGTCGTGCTTTGATAATGGCGTTCTCAATAAAGCTTAGACCATCCTCAATCGCATCTTCGATATCGAGCTGACCTTGCGGTACGATAGTGACATCCAAACTCGCTTCTGCAAACAACCTTTGAAACTCAGCCAGTTTGCCTTTATTATTACTGGCGAGCACCCACTGGTGATCGGTTGTCGACTGAGTGGCTGATAGTAAGTTTGAGTGATTGGTGGCGCTCATAGAGTCATTCCGTCAGGTAAGTAGTGATGGTTTGGTCAGTCTGTTTTGGACTTTTGGTTCGGTTGCTGTGGTTATACTACTATGGTTATATTGCTCGACCCAATCGTGAGCTTAACGCTGGTAGCTTGGAGCTATAAAACAGGTGTGACTACTCAGTAAACAATATCTCGTGGCTATACAGATTGTGCCGTCTATAACATTTGGTAACGGATATTAACGCTGACTATTGCTATAATAGGCGGCAAGCTACAGTGAATTATATCTTATGGCTTGTGAATATGACGTTAATAAACGCGCATAAAGTCAAACACTTGGCTTTTGGGCACAGAATAATAGTTAAGTCAATTTTGGATTCATAATAATACGTGCTACTGTGTTAGGCAATAACACGTATGCAGCGAAAACATTCAGTTCAAACAATAAACTCAGCCAATTTAGGCCGCTATTTTTTAGGGTAAGAACAGTGTAGAATTCAGTTTCTATCACGTAACGGCCAAAAACAGCAAGGATAAAATAATTATGTCAAACATTACTTTACCAGACCTACCATATGCAAAAGACGCGCTAGAGCCACATATCAGTGCCGAGACGCTAGAGTATCATCATGATAAGCATCATGCAGCTTATGTAAACAAACTAAAAGATCTACTACCAGGTTCTGGTCTAGAAGACAAAACGTTGCCAGAGATCATCAAAGCGACTGCAAAAGATGACAGCAAGCAAACGATGTTTAACCAAGCAGCGCAAGTGTGGAACCACACATTTTACTGGAACTGCATGACGCCAGATAACGGCGGCGGCGAACCTACTGGTGATCTAAAAGGTAAAATCGAAGAAGACTTCGGTAGCTATGATAAGTTCCGTGAAGAGTTCAAAAACGCAGCTACCTCACAGTTCGGTTCAGGTTGGGCGTGGCTCGTGACTGATAAAGTAGGTGGTAAACTCTCAGTGATGAATACTAGCGATGCTGATAACCCACTTGCTCATGACAAAATTGCCGTCTTGACGTGTGATGTATGGGAACATGCGTACTATGTTGATTACCGTAACCGTCGTCCTGATTATGTCGATACGTTCCTAGACAAGCTAGTGAACTGGGACTACGCAAACGCAAAATATAAAGGTCAAGACGCTGGCGTTGAAGAGTAATCTTTAACTTAAGGTTTTGATTGATAAAAAAGGACACCGAGAGGTGTCCTTTTTTTGGTTTGAATATACTCGATTGATTACAGTCATTAGCTATTTATTGTTTCAAATACTAACTCCCTATACTGTCCAGTAAACCTGAGCAAAGCAAGAGGGTCGTCAAAACGTTTGTTCTTATTTATCTCTGGCTCAATTTCATCCCACGTACTGATGATGGTTTTCATATACTCTCTACCCCCTATTCTATCGATAGTCCTTATATGAAGAAACTCATGAAATTTTTCTTCTGATAATAGCTGCTTTCTGAACCAGAATAAGCCTACAGTTACCGAATGCAGTTCACAAATATAAACTAGCTCAGAACGACTGAGCTTAATTTTACCTAAAGACTGCACCTCTGCTATATCAAAAAACTCCCATATCTGGGGTAAAAGGTGCTCTAATCTAACAATTACCGAAGGATGAGTACCTTTAGGTGCTGAATCTATGTTTAATGGTTTAATACCGTGAAATTTATATAAAGCACAAGAAAGCGCACATGCAAACGATCCTATAGAATCTTCTAAATCCATACCTTTAAAATGCCTTACTAATTCTTTGATACAGATATATACCGCTTCAAAGTCTGCCGCCATTTCTGTCGTATGATATATGGCAGCAGCTCTTCCTTCTAAGTTCTCTGATTTATAAATATTACATTCATCTATTGAATGATTGTCACTTTGAAGTATTTGACTTCGAATGTGTCCATGTTCCTGATTAAGATGAGCTATTTCATGAAAAAATACCCAAGTTAATGTACTGATAAACATATTTTTTTTGTATTCCGCTTTCGAAAAACTTGAAGGTATTAGTTCTTTATATTTATGGTGGCTTCCAAATAATGTATCGAATATAGGTTTGTCACATTCGCTTTCAATATAAGCGCAATACTCCTCAATATCTCGATATAGCTGACGTGCTAACTCGTAATACATATTTACAGTATGCACTGGAGGCTCATCTACTTTCGAATTTGATTGAGCTGAGGCATTAAATTTTTCATCTGTTCTCCACAAAACTGATAAAACACCGTTAATCTTAGAATATAAGTTTTCATTCAGATCAGCAGCTATAGAAGAAATAACATCTGTAGCTAGATTGTATATTTCAATATCTTCCATTTCATGAATCCAGATAAATGTTCAAATAAGTGTAAAATATTTTAGTAATGAGTAGAAATAGCTACAACACCTCAAACCCAAACTTAACCAACGCCTCTCTAAGCATCGCAATATTATAGTAGGCATGCGCGTTGACGGTGTTTTGAAAGAAGATATAGAGCGTGTCAAAATGCTGGCGCTGATTGGCAATCGCCTGCGCCCAGTCCTGCATTTCCGCCTCACTATAGCGATAATCATGACGGTCGCTCGCACTCATCGCATCCCACCAGTTTAGATTATTGCCATGCATACGCAGATAGCCTGTGCGCTCGGTAAATATCAGCCGCGATGGTGGCAGGCCATTCACCTTGGGATAATCCACACTGCACCAAATCAAACCTTGCTTGATAAAGCTATCGACCACTTGCGGGGTGTGCCAGCCGTTATGACGAAACTCAATGGCGAGTGGATAGTCCTGAAACCAACTGACAAGGTTGGCCAGATAAAGCCTGTGCTCGCGGGTACGATCAAAACCGTGTGGAAACTGCAAGAGTAATGGGGCTAAAGCATTCGCTTCGATAAGCGGCGTGAGCGCGGTCAAAAAAGCCTGCGCATGATCGGCAGTGCCTTTACGTGCATGGGTGAAGTCTTGATGTAGCTTCACGGCAAATTTTAATTGGCTGTCTGCCTGCGCATAGGCTTTATCGACCATACCGGCAAAGGCTTTTTGGCCGATGGGTGCGTAGAAGGTGCTATTAACCTCCACCGCGCCATATTGTTTGGCATACTCACGCAAAAAATCTGTTTTTTTTGTGCCAGTGGGATACAGCGTGCCGAGCAGATCGGTATCGCTATAGCCGCCAGTGCCAAGATAAATACGCGGGGTAGGGTTACTGTCCATGTTGACCACTCATTACCATTCTTTGATGATTAAATTTTTGGTTATTTTTTACGGGCCCATAGCCATTCTATTAGTGCCAGTAGAGCATCGTTGTCGGTGTTACTGCTTGATTCATGACGGCTCAGCTCACGAGTAATGGCAGCGCGTCCGTCATTAAACAGCGATTGCGCATAAGCCGTTGCGTTTTTAACACCCATTAGTTTGACATAGGTGGACTTGTCTAGTTTTTCATCGCTACCAGCAGGTTTGCCGAGCGTATCCGTGCTGGTGGTCACATCTAAGATATCATCTTGGACTTGGAAAGCGAGACCAATGTGCTGAGCGCACTCTTGTAACGCCATGCGCTGCAAAGCCGTCGCGCCAGCACAAATACCGCCCATGAGCATCGCCGCTTCAATTAATGCGCCCGTTTTATCACGGTGGATGGCTTCTAAATCGCTTTGTGAGATGTGGGGGCTGGCTTCAGCATTGAGATCAAGCATTTGGCCTGCCACCATACGTCTGGCACGCGGCGCAAATACAGCAAATAGCTGGCTTGCGATAGCGGTATCAAAGGGCGCAAAGGTGGGCATCTCTGCGGTCAACACTTCAAAGGCGAGCGTCTGCAATACATCTCCTGCCAGTAGCGCGGTCGCCTCACTAAAGGCGATATGACAGGTCGGTTGACCACGGCGCAGCTCATCATCGTCCATACAGGGTAAGTCATCATGCACCAATGAATAGGTATGCAGCAGCTCCACCGCCAACGCAGCACGGCGACACATATCATAGTCCGAGTCGTTCTCTAACAGCATCTCTAAGTCATCATTTAGCGCGGTATCTGTCAGGTTGGTACGACTACTAGATGAAAGGGCGTCTGAGGCAGTATTTATATTGGTAGCCACCTTCATACCATCATTGACGCTGGCAAAGGCGCTGGCGACCATCAATGGACGCACCAACTTGCCTTGGCCGGTCATCACATAACGACACGCATCAACTAGGGGAGTAGGAAGTTTGGCATAAGCAAACATCACCTCGATATCTTGAGCCAATTGGGCGCGCACGGCACTGTGGAATTGTTCGGTGCTGTGGTCAGCGCCATCAAAAGACATAAAGCTTGGTGTAGAAGAAACAGTCATAACCCAACCATTTATAAGAGGAATAATAAAAATATCGTTAGTGTAGCATGATAGATTGTAATCCTTGTCCGGCAGGTATGGTCGATGAATTATTTTTTGCTGGTTCATGTTAAAAACAGCGTGAAATACGCCAACAAGCCCTCGTTACGTATTGGCGATTTAATTTGCTGTTTGAATGTGCTTTGATAAATGAGGCAATTGAGAGACTGATAAGCTACTGTCGATCGTGCTGAAGCGTGGATATTTGGGATAAAATATCAGTGTGCAAGCAGTCATTTAAAGCACGTTGGCAGGAAGGTAAAGGGCTACTATAGCTTTAAGAGTGACTTGCGAGTATGGTATTAGCTTGTGACAGTCAGGGGCATAATCCCCTACACTAATTGGCGTGAAAGTGGTCTGGTGATGAGAATGGGGGTTTTGCCCATCTGTCTAAGCGAAAAACTCACACGAGACCCAAGCCTAAACCGTGTTTGTCACATTATTATCGGCACCAATAGTATATAAATAACGTGCCGTGTGAGTTTGTGCAAGAGACGTCAAAATAGCAGTGAATACAAAATCATGAGCGCTGGATAACAAAGATATCTTCACTGATTAATCTGCTAGGTGTTTATCATGATGGGGTTGTTTATCATAATGAGCGGGCAGGTTAATACAGTGCTATTACCCATTTTACTAACAGTAACTGGCTATTTATTTTAATCCAAAACGTAGCTTTCGTTATATAGAAAGGAGTTTCAAATGGTATACCAAGGAAATCGCATTACGGTGACAATGCTAGAGGATGGCATCGCCAACATGCAGTACAACGCCGAAAATGAGAGCGTGAATAAGTTTGATGCTGAGACCAATAAGCAATTTGGCGAAGCTGTAAGCGCTTTAGAAAAAGATGACAACGTAAAAGGCCTTATCGTCACCTCAAGTAAAGGCGTGTTTATCGCCGGTGCTGACATCACAGAATTTGTTGGTTCTTTTAAGAAGCCAGAGAGCGAGATTAAAGACTGGGTTGTTGACGTTAACGACGCCTTTAACCGCTTTGAAGACTTGCCGTTTCCGAAAGTAGCTGCCATCAATGGCGCAGCGCTTGGCGGTGGTTGTGAGATGACGTTGGTTTGTGAATACCGTGTCATGAGTGACAAAGCAATCATTGGTCTACCAGAAACTCAGCTGGGCATTTTCCCAGGGTTTGGTGGTACGGTTCGTAGTACGCGTGTGATTGGTATCGACAATGCGCTTGAGCTGATCGCGACTGGTACGCCAAAAAAACCTCTTGATGCCTTAAAGCTAGGCTTGGTTGATGCAACTGTACCGGCTGATGACCTGCAAGATGCGGCGATTGATTTGGTCAAAAAATGTATCTCAGGTGAGCTTGATTGGCAAGCGAAACGCGAAGAAAAGCTTGCGCCTGTTAAGCTAAACCAGCTTGAGCAAGCCATGGCATTCAACAGTGCCAAAGGCATGATTTTTGCCAAAGCCAATCCTAAACAGTACCCAGCGCCAGCAATCGCTATCGAGACGATTGAGAAGCACGTCAATCTGCCACGCGATAAAGCGATTGAAGTAGAAGCCGCCGGTTTTGCAAAAGCCGCGAAAACCCCACAAGCAGAAAGCTTGGTTGGTCTGTTCTTAAACGATCAGTTGGTCAAAAAATTAGCGAAGCAGCACAGCAAAAAAGCCCATGAAATCACTGAAGCGGCGGTATTGGGCGCAGGTATCATGGGTGGCGGCATCGCTTATCAAGCGGCGAGCAAAGGCCTACCAATCATCATGAAAGACATCAAGGCTGAGCAATTAGACCTTGGTATGGGTGAAGCCAGTAAACTGCTTGGCAAAATGGTTGAACGTAAGAAAATGACCCCAGCAAAAATGGGTGAAACGTTAAGCCGCATTCGTCCAACCTTAAACTATGGTGACTTTAGCGATACCGATATTGTCATCGAAGCTGTGGTAGAAAATCCAAACGTTAAGCGTAGTGTGTTAAAAGAAGTGGAAGGCTTGGTTAAGGATGATTGCATCTTAGCGTCAAACACCTCAACCATTTCTATTACTTACCTAGCAGAAGCGCTTGAGCGTCCAGAAAACTTCGTTGGTATGCACTTCTTTAACCCTGTGCACCGTATGCCGCTAGTAGAGGTTATCCGCGGGGAGAAGTCCTCTGAAGAAGCCATCGCGACCACCGTTGCGCTCGCCTCTAAAATGGGCAAAGTGCCTGTCGTGGTCAACGACTGCCCAGGTTTCTTGGTAAACCGTGTCCTGTTCCCATACTTTGGCGCGTTTGACTTGCTACTAAAGCAAGGTGCTGATTTTGCTCATGTCGATAAAGTCATGGAAAAATTCGGCTGGCCAATGGGTCCTGCTTATCTAATCGACGTGGTCGGTTTAGACACAGGTGTCCATGGCGCAGAAGTTATGGCGGAAGGTTTCCCAGATCGCATGAAGCCTGATTATAAAGGGGCGATTCAGCATTTATATGAAAACGAGCGCCTAGGTCAGAAAAACGGCGTTGGTTTTTACAAGTACGAGACAGACAAGCGCGGTAAGCCAAAGAAAGTTGCGGATGACGCCACTTATGAGTTACTAAAAGCCACGACTGATAGTGACAAGCAAGCGTTTGATGATCAAGCGATCATCGACCGCACCATGCTGGCTTTCTGTAATGAAACCGTACGCTGCTTAGAAGACAACATTGTGTCTACGCCATCTGAAGCGGATATGGCGATGATTATGGGCGTTGGTTTCCCGCCATTCCGCGGTGGTCCTTGCCGTTATATCGACCAAATGGGTCTAGATAACTACTTGGCACTGTGTGAAAAATACGCGCACCTTGGCAAAGCCTATGAAGCGCCGCAAAAGATTCGCGACATGGCAGCAGCAGGCGAGACCTTTTACGCAACAGCGTAAAGGGCGGTCATTACTAGGATGAAGTGCAGTACGTTTGCTTATTGAGAGGGAAGCCACTGGTGTGATGATACTCTTCAGGGGCAAACGTACGGTTACAGTTGGTTCAAACGCTGGTCAAAGGCATCGCGCGCAGAGGTACCTATCGTACCTTCAGCAAGATTGCGATGTGATAAAGCGTAAATGAGCTGGCTACACTGACAATAAAAATTGAAAAGGAAGATAGTATGACAACTTTAAGTCCAAAAGACGTGGTCATCGTAGATGGCGTACGCTCAGCGATGGGTAAATCTAAAAACGGTATGTTCCGTCATGTGCGCGCTGATAGCATGTCTGCTGAACTCGTACGTGCGTTGGTTGAACGTAACGACTTTGACCCACGTGACGTTGAAGACATCATCTGGGGCTGTGTCAACCAGACGCTAGAACAAGGCCTAAATATCGGTCGTAACATCGGCTTATTGGCGGGCATTCCAAAGACAGCGGGTGGCCAAACGGTGAACCGCCTGTGTGGTTCTTCTATGCAGGCGCTACACACGGCCGCCGCGCAAATCATGACCAACCAAGGTGAGATCTTTATCATTGGTGGTGTCGAGCATATGGGTCACGTGGGCATGATGCATGGTGTTGATCTCAATCCTGAAGCATCAAAGCATTACGCTAAAGCCTCAAACATGATGGGCTTGACGGCTGAAATGCTTGGCCGTATGAATAACATCACACGCGAAGAGCAAGACGCTTTTGGTCTTGAGTCACATCGCCGTGCATGGGCTGCCACCACTGAAGGTCGTTTTGACAATGAAATCATCGGCATCGAAGGTCATGATGCTGCTGGTCGCTTGCAACTGTGTACCGTGGATGAAGTCATTCGTCCAGATGCAACGATGGAGCAAATGCAAAAGCTACGTCCAGCGTTTGATCCAAAAGGTGGTACAGTGACTGCGGCAACCTCATCTGCACTATCTGACGGTGCGTCAGCGATGCTCGTCATGAGCGCACAAAAAGCCAAAGATTTGGGTCTAAAGCCACGTGCTCGTATTCGTAGCATGGCCGTTGCTGGTTGTGATGCGGCTATTATGGGTTATGGCCCTGTCCCTGCTACCAATAAAGCGTTGAAGCGTGCTGGCATGAGCATCGATGACATGCAAACCATCGAGCTAAACGAAGCATTTGCAGCGCAAGGCTTATCCGTATTAAAAGCACTAAACTTGACTGACAAGCA
The DNA here is from genome assembly GCF_021023115.1 of Psychrobacter sp. CCUG 69069. Lineage (NCBI taxonomy): Bacteria > Pseudomonadati > Pseudomonadota > Gammaproteobacteria > Moraxellales > Moraxellaceae > Psychrobacter > Psychrobacter sp. CCUG 69069. Next base: position 105,288 of record NZ_QQAI01000007.1, on the reverse strand, counting down.
AGACATCGTCAACATCAATGGTGGCGCGATCGCGCTTGGTCATCCACTCGGGTGTTCTGGTGCTCGTATCACAGTGACTTTGCTAAACGCGATGGAGCAATCAGACACTGAAATCGGTCTAGCGACAATGTGTATCGGTCTTGGTCAAGGGATCGCTACCGTTATTGAGCGCGTCTAAATTTATAAATTGATCGCCGATTTATAATGTTTAACGTCCGTAAATGCACTGATAAAAACCTCTAGTCACGATGACTGGAGGTTTTTTTGTGGGTTAAAAGGGTGCAGTATACAAGCATAAAATCAGTGATAAACTGTGATTAAAAGTTATCTCCATTGACGCATCAGCCAAACTGTGACTAAATAAGAGTAAGCTGAGCTAAGACACTATTGATGTTACCTTTAACATCGCTTTGAATAATAAATGTCAGCCGTACAAGGAGTGTACTATGTCTACTATGATTACCGATCGTACCTATCGAATTGCTCGTGAAAACACACAAGCGATGATTATCGATGTACAAGAGCGCTTAACGCCGCACATTTATGACCATGAAAATATTTTAAAAAAAATAGTAACGCTGATCAAAGGTCTGCAGGCGCTCAACATTCCTATTATGCTCAATGAGCAGTATAAAAAAGGTCTAGGCGATACGTTACCCGAGATACGTGATGTATTAGAAGGTGAGAATGCCAAAAGCTTCGAAAAAGTGACCTTTAGCGCCTGTGATAATAATGACGCATGGCACTATCTGGCGCAGCAGAATCGTAGCACTATCTTGTTATTCGGTGTTGAGGCACACGTCTGCGTGCTCCAAACAGCGCTCGATTTACTTGATAACGGTATGCAACCAGTCATTATTGGTGATGCAGTCGGCTCACGTTTTCCTTATGATAAAAAACAAGCCATTCGCCGTATTCGCCGGGCAGGTGGAGTGATTACCACCGTTGAGACTATTTTGTTTGAGCTGTGCCGAAGCAGTCAAGACCCTGCTTTTAAAACCATCAGTCATTTAGTCAAATAATTGACGCAGCCCGTCGCAGTCATTTGCATGAGATAGCGCTTGATAAAATAAGCGCTATTTTGCTTTTCATCAGAGAAAAATATGTCCTTAAACAAACCTATGTCATTCACCAACGCCACGCTCACCTCAAACATCAATATCGATGATGTCACGCATTTTTTACTGGAATTAGATGCACTCAAACGTATCAATCGCCGCAGCTACGTGACACAGACCACTCGTCATGAAAACTCTGCTGAACATTCTTGGCATTTAGCGATGGCATGTTGGTCTATTGCTGAGTTATTTGAGCTGGATGTCAATCATGAGAGCGTACTCAAGATGGCTCTGGTACATGATTTGGGCGAGATTGACGCGGGAGACACCTTCTTGTATGCCAATACGCGACGTGATGCCCACGTGGAAGAGCGTGCTGGGATCGCTAGATTGCAACGCGAGCGGGGCAATGGTATTAGGGACTTGAGTGAGGTTTGGGAGGCGCAAGAGACAGGCCGCAGCAAAGAGGCTCAGCTGCTTCGCGTGGTTGATCGTTTATTACCATTTTTGCTAAACCTAAATACCAATGGCAAAACGTGGATTGAGCTTGGCGTCACGCGCACACAAGTGGCGGGCGCCCATGCGTTTATCAAAAACAGTTTCCCAGCCATTCATGACTGGCTGTCAAAAAATATTGAGTACGCGACCCAGCAAGGATGGTTGATTGATGAGTAAGTGGATAAAATCTCTATAAATGACAGACACATAAAAGCCCAGTAACACGTCGTCATCCACGTAGCACTGGGCTTTTATGTCGTGATTACAGAGCAAGCTTATTTGCTATTAGTGACCCCTAATAACTGTCCCATTTTTACAAAACTGTTGGCTTGCATCGTCTCTTGCCAGTCAGCTTTTGCCGCTTTTGGTAGCACGACAATAGCAGTGGAACCCAGATAAAAACGCCCAAGCTCATCCCCTTTCTCAAAACGCATATCGTGATTCGCTTCTTGTATGTCCTCAGTACGGGCGATCTTGCCTGTCGCCACTGTCTCAATACCAGCGACGATCATCGCGCCAACCATCACAACGGCCGCTTTGCCATACTGGGTATCAAACATACAGACCAGACGCTCATTACGCGCAAACAAGTCGGGCACGTTAGCAGCGGTGGTGGTATTGACAGAAAACAGCGTACCAGGCACATAGCGAGTCTTGGTCAATGTACCCGCAAATGGCATATGGACGCGGTGATAGTTACTGGGTGCTAGATAAACGGTCGCAAAACTCCCATCGGCAAAATAACGACCATCTTCGCTATCAGCCAGTAATTGCCCAACGTCATAATAGCGCCCTTTTGCTTGAAACACTTTATGGTCGTCAATCTGTCCTAGTTGAGAGATAATACCATCAGCAGGGCTGACAATGCCATCAGCCGTGCTGTCGATAGGGCGTGCATCTTCTTTTAACTCACGCGTAAAAAAATCATTGAAGCTCTCATAAGCGTTGAGACTTTGGCGCTCATACTCATCCAAGCTGACATTGTAGGCTTTGGCAAAGCTACGAATAAAGGTACGTTTGACATAAGGATGACGGCTGGCGGCCAAACGCCCTGCGACTTTACTCAGCTGCTGCTGCGGGACAAGCTGTTGTAAGGTGGTGAATAAATTCATAATAAGGCTACCAAAATAAAGTTTAGTGTAATCATTAATAGGCAAGTGAATGGCTATATTTTATCATGGACAGCCGTGTATTGTATGACCATAATCTGTAAGGAATCAGTAAATGAAAGCACTTATACAACGAGTACACTGTGCTAGTGTCACCGTCGATGAGCATTGTGTGGGTAGCATCGAGCAGGGGGTATTGGCGTACATTGGCTTGGGTCCCGATGATACTCTCCAAACCGCGCAGCGCATGATTGATAAAATCCTGACGTATCGTATTTTTGAGAATGACGACGATCCTGCCAAATACGGTAAACTGGATAAAAATATCCAGCAAGTGGGTGGTGGATTGTTATTGGTGTCACAATTTACCTTGATGGCAAAAACAGACAAAGGTCGCCGTCCTGACTTTGGCGGGGCAATGCCACCTCATGCGGCACAGGTCTTATTTGCTCAATTGGTCGAGTACGCAAAGACTCAGCATTCTACCGTTGCTACTGGTCAGTTTGGCGCTGACATGCAAATTGAGAGTATCAATGATGGACCGATAAACTTTTTATTAGATATAAATTAAACCACCGCAGTGCTTTAGAGCATGAGAAATTTAAACAATCATTGTCATTAAGCTGTCACAATTAATCCGTTTAATAGATAGAAGCTGACGAGTATGTATTGTCTTTTCACCTGCTAAACTTTGTCCTCTAACACTGAGATGCCACATGTACAATGAGCAAATTTTGATTGTTGAAGATGAACCTGCCATTCGTGAGATGGTCGTCATGACATTGGAGATGGCTGGATTTGATAGCCTGCAAGCCGCTGATGTGTCCGAGGCGCACCAGCAAGTGGTTGACCACAGGCCTGCGCTGATTTTGTTGGATTGGATGCTACCTGGCGATAAAAGTGGTGTGGATTTTTGTCGCATGCTCAAAAACGATGAGTTGCTCTCTGAGATACCAGTGATCATGCTAACTGCCAAAAGCGAAGAAGACAGCAAAGTGCATGGCCTCGATGCGGGCGCCGATGATTATATGACCAAGCCTTTTTCTACTCGTGAATTGGTCTCTAGAATCAAAGCGGTATTACGTCGTAGTAATGCACTCAGTAGCGACAAGTCTATCGAAATCGGAAAACTAAGCTTAGATCCAAAAAGTCAGCGTGTGACCGCTGCAGGTAGAGTCATTGACGTTGGACCTACTGAATATCGATTATTGGCGTTTTTTATGAGTCATCCAGAGCGTGCTTATACGCGCACACAGTTGCTGGATCAAGTATGGGGCGGCAATGTTTATATTGAAGACAGAACCATTGATGTCCATATCAAGCGTTTGCGTACATTGCTGCGCCCTCACGATTGCGATACTTTGATACAGACTGTACGCGGTACAGGCTATCGACTTTCTAGCCTTATTGAGCCAAATTAAACTGGTATAAGCCATGTTAATCTAAGGCAATGGATAGTGGTAAGGATGAGAAATGGACAAGATGGCACCCATACAAAATAAGCAAAATACATTAGAGTCGATCTCCCAGCAGAATACAGCGGAGCAACTGCAAAAAATCAGAAGCGCACTACGAGCACTACGAGATGCGGTGATTTTGCTCAATGATAACGATGGTCTAGAGTGGTGGAATCAAGCGGCGCAAGATTTGCTATCGTTGCAGCCCATTGATAAAGGTCAAAGTATTTTTGATTACATTACGGTACCTGAATTTCGGCAGTATTATAAAAACACCACGTTGCCCAACGACGGTGTGCATCTCGAGTCGTGGCGTGATCCCAGTCGTTATTTAAAATGTGAGATCACGCCTTTTGGAGATGAGAAACTGCTGTTTATTTATGATGTGACCCGCTTGCGGCATTTAGAGCAAATGCGTCAAGACTTTGTGGCCAATGTCTCGCATGAGTTGCGCACACCATTGACCGTGATGATGGGTTATCTAGAAAACTTTTCAGATCAGCCAGATATGCCACCGAAGTGGCGGCGCGGCTTTGAGCTGATGACCCAGCAGACTGCGCGTATGAATAGAATTGTAAATGACTTACTGCTGTTGTCTAAGATAGAGATTGAAGAGTCTCACGAGCTCAATTACATAAATATGACCAAGCTGTTGACCAATATCTATGACGATGCGCAGGCTTACAATCAAGCCTACAAACACATCATTCATCTGCATATAGACACTTATGATGGGCTATATGGGTCAGAGATGTATTTGAACAGTGCGTTGTCCAACTTGGTGATTAATGCGATCAAATACACACCGAAAGGTGGCAATATTACCATCAGTTGGACGCGGACGGCGAATGGTTGTCGATTTGCTGTCGAAGATGATGGCCTTGGTATCGCACCTCAGCACATTGCCCGTTTGACAGAGCGCTTTTATCGTATCGATAAAGGTCGCAGCCGTGCGACAGGCGGTACGGGGTTAGGGTTAGCCATTGTAAAGCACGTCTTGCACCAGCATGAAGCACACTTGCAGATTGACTCAGTAGAAGGGGAGGGTTCGACATTTAGCGCGGTGTTCCCAGCAGCTTGTGTGCGCTCTGCGTCTACGGATTAAGGATACGCGTTCTATTAATAAGCGGTCTTTGAACGTGCTAAACAGTGCGTTGCAAACGCTACTCTTTTTGCAAAAGCGGATAAGGGTTAACCGCGCTACCATTAATATAAATGCCGTAATGCACATGGGGCGGTGTGCCTTTTGCGTTGCCGCTGTCACCCACATAACCGATCACCTCGCCTTGGTTGACCCAGTCATTGGGAGCGATGTCGGCATAGTCTTCTAAATGCGCATAATAGTGCCCTGCACCGCCCGGCCCTACGACCACGACCACACGACCACCTAAATTATTCTCGCCAACTTTGCTGACGATACCTTGGGTTGTCGACTGGATAGGGGTGTGGCGAGGTGCAAAAATATCGATGCCTTCGTGGGAGCGCCCTTGACTACGCGCTGCGCCCCAAGTGTCTGTCAGGTTTTGCTCTGGGAGTGGGCTGGGTAAGCTATTCTCTGTGGGCAGCGCTTGTTGCAATAGACTCAGCTGCTGCCATTTGGCGACCACAAATGACTGGGTTTGCTGGCTAATGCTCGGTAGCAGTTTGTCCAAGACAAATAATAGCGCTAGCAGTAGCGTGGCCTTGGTCAGTATGCTGATCACACGACTGAAAAAAGAGGGCTTTGGCTGCGGGACTTTTTCATCTGCTGGCATCGATATCTCTTATATGTCTTTTATTGCCTGATTCAACATTATATGGGTCTGCTCGATTAACGTGTGTATAGCATTGTTATATCAGCATTTTAACCTCATAAATATAACGCTTCTTTTCAAACACAACTTTTAAAATACGATGGCTGTTATTGATGGCTGACTCTTTATGACTGATTTGTTTATGGCTGCCACAGCGCTTATTATTGACACCGAAACCGATCAAGGGCGTGATCCACGGCCTATCCAAGTTGCGACTATTAATGTAGCGACGGGCTATGAGTGGATGCAATACTTTAACAGCGGCCGCTCAATATCACCTACTGTCATCAAGGTGCACGGCATTACCGATGAGGATGTCGCAGGGCTTGAGCGTTTTGATTTGGCTGAGTTTGAATTACCAGCGTACTTAATTGGCCATAATGTCCGGTTTGATTGGCGGGTGATTGGCAGCCCATCTACTAAGCTGATTTGTACCGTGAGGCTTGCGCGTGCCGCCTTTCCAGAATGGAGCGCTTATGGTCAGTCTAAGTGTATCGAGCAATTATTGGGCGAGGGCGAGGCGAGTGCAATAACGATGGCCGCCCATGACGCGTTAGGGGATGCACGGATGTGCTATCTGCTCTATCAGGCATGCTGTGAGCGTTTGGCGATTGCACCGACCGATTTTGCAGCGGCACATGCTATCTCGAATACCGCCAATCCAGTGAGTAAAATGCCCTTTGGTAAATATAAAGGTAGGCCCATCAAAGAGGTGCCCATCAGCTATGTTAGATGGATGATGGGCAATATTCATAACATGCAGCCATCGCTTTATTCTGCGTTGACGAAGCGCATCAATGCAGAAAAAGGCGCGAAGGAATAAATAGCGTTATTTGAATTGAGGACACGCCCTAAAACAAATACGAGATTATGGCTGCTTATCTAACCAATCTACTGCCATCTGCCACAACTCTGGCGCTTTGGTGTGGGTTTTACTACTAAAATAACGCATGTGTCCGATGTGGCTCAGGCCGAAGTCTTTAGGGTATAAAAAACGTTTTTCCACGGGCATTTTTGTAAACACCCGTATCATATCGTCCATATTTTTACTATTGGCGATATCATCATCGCTAAAGCCTAACCACAATGCTGGCGTGTTTATCTCATCATAAAAATGCGTGTGGATGCTCTTGCCAAACGCCGTCTTGATATAACCTGAGCCGTTGCACCATTCACGCCACTGACGAGCAACCCCGCGTGGCAATGGTTCGCCCATACCGACTTTATCCGCAGGCGTGTAACCCAGCGTTAGGTTGGCCAGTGGAATAAACGCATCCATAAAGCCCATCGCTTTGAGCTTATAGGGAATGTCCATATTTTTAATGCAGCCTGAGGAGCAGGCGACATTAAATACGGACGTAATGGCCTTGTAGTTTGGCATTAAACCAAGCAGCTGACCGCCCGCGCTATGACCGATGAGGTGATAAGAGGCATCGGCAAATTCATCTTGCAACGCATCGAGCACGGCTGGCATATCGTGGCGACCCCAACTGATGAGTGAGGCGTCACATTTTGCCAAGTCGGTTGAAAGCGATTTGCCAATCCCTTCATTGTCAAAGGTCAGTACACCAAAGCCATTTTCTGCTAAATAAGTCGCAAAATTGTGGTAAAACTGACGTTTGATACCCGTTGCTGGCGCTATCATGACGGCTGTTTTTACCTGTGTCTTAGGGCGATAGGTTGTCGCTGCTAAAGGGTGATTACGCGCGGTCATGATACTCAGTGAGTAGGTGTCAATATCAGCACCAGTATCGTTACTGTGCTTGTCTCTAGAGTTTAGTGGCCCTATAGAAGGGGGCGTGCGAGTATTATCCATGGTGTTACCTTAAAGTTTTTTATTGTTTGTTAGCGTAGAGAGAGACGGTTTACTTGACATAATTTATCAATGCTCAGCGCCAAAAATGTCATAATTGCGTAGAGATAAATCGTTGCGACCACGTGGTAGTATCGCTTATGTTAAGATAAATGCTGGTAAGCCAGGCGATCAAATATGACTTCTAAGTTCTATGTGATTTATCCTCGATGACACTGGCCACAAATATTTGAATGCATATCCTGTTTTGAATATTTAACACGCTTTAATAAATATGTCGCCATCAGCAAGCACTCGTAAAAACAATTGAAATGAAAATTAAGGACGTTATATGCAAATGAAAATTAATAATGATACTTATGAGGTCATTACTAGCCAAGACATTACCAATATTGAAAAAGCAGTCGATAAATCAACCTTGATGATGCCACTGGTGGCGGTTTATTGTGGCTCACGTTTGGGCAACAGTGAGGTGTATGAGCAGGCCGCTCGCGAGCTGGGACTTGCCTTGGCAGATAATGGTTTGGGTTTGGTCTACGGTGGGGCGAGTATAGGGCTAATGGGGGCGGTTGCGGATGAGGTTATCCGCGGCGGGGCGCAAGCCGTGGGGGTGATTCCCACTTTTATGCTCAAGCACGAAATTGCTCATGAACAGCTGACCCGCCTGCATTTGACCGATACCATGCACACGCGTAAAACAGTGATGGCAGAGTACGCCGACGCTTTTATTACGTTGCCAGGCGGACTTGGAACGTTGGAAGAGATTATGGAAATTGCCACATGGCGACAGTTGTATCAACATGAAAAGCCGATGATTATCCTTAATATCAATGGCTTTTATGATCGTATGATTGAGCATCTAAAATACACCGCTGAGCAGGGCTTTATGAAGCAAGAAGATCTTGAGCGTTTGGTGGTTTGCAACACCATCAATGAAGCCATTGATCTGCTAAAGACAGTGGTCAAGATAGACGACACCGTCGATACGGAAAAAATGGCTGGTAGTGAAAGCTAAAACCTAGCTGTGACTGTGTAAACCATGATGAAATCAGTTATATAGCGATAAAATAAAGACAAAAGGGCAGCAGTAGTCAAGCATTGATTACTGCTGCCCTTTTTTGTTTTATTAGCAGCCTATAGGAGCAAAACACATTAGAGCGTTAGGTTTAATCTGATAATAAGTTATCTAGCGTTTTTTCGCGAATACCGTGGTTCACATCCGCCATCGCTGGCGGAAATCCGCGCTCTTCAGCGAGCATGCGGGCGACTTTGTCAATACCCAAGCTATTATTGCGCACAAGATAAGACCATTCATGGGCATAACGATTGCGGTTGGCGGGCGTGTCATTATCAATCAACCCAAGCGCCGTCAACTCGTCCACAATCTGGTCGGCAGCAATTAAGGTCGATGACGCTTTAACATTTTCAGCGCGGGCGTAGCGTATATTAGAATACAGGCTCACATCAGCAACTCGCAACGTATCGTCTTGACCGGGGATTTGCTGCCCACCATATAAGGCGTTACCGACTGTGCGCGCACTATGGAACGTCGGTACAAACTCCGCTATATGGTTGATGGCTTGCTGGCTACGCGCTTGTAGCGGTGCTTTATCCCAGCCCTCTTCGATATAATGGACGTATTGCTGAGGCAACTCTGGTTGGGCGCTGTCTTTACTAGAAGCGACCAGTCCATCATCGAATAGGGTGATGAACTTACTCATACCATGTATTTGAAAGTATCCGCCTGGATAAGGGGTAAGCTGCGCCATACCTGCGGGTGTACCGCGATTACCATAAACAATAATCTCCGGTATCTGGCCGCCAGTATCCTCCCAATGCGTAATATAAGAAGACTTAAACTCGACCATGCGGGTGACTTTTACGCCGACCATATCGTCGATTACGCCAGTACGAAAGCCACACGCGTTGATTAAGTAATCTACCTCGATGGCCTCAGATGCAGAGTCGGAAACAGCCGCTTGCTGATAGTCGATGCGCCATTTAGTGACATGGTGATCCGCATTTGAGCAGTTTTCACAATCGACCGGCAGGACTTGCTTAACCTGAGTATCAGTAAAGACGTGAGCATGCTCATCACCTTCTAACGCCAACTGAGCAGAGGCAGCTAAACGAAAAATATTCCAACCATACTCTTGTACGACAATCAGCGGAAACTTGACTTTGCTTAAATCCAAGTACTTCGCAACCGGTATCATCCATTCGTCAACGGTACTTGGCACAGCGACTTGCTCACGTTCAGCCAATTCAGTCAGTTGTTCATGACTATATAGTTGATAGTAGTTCTCAGGCTCACCCAATACTTTATTGTTGCTATCTTGGGAAATAAGGTCGCGATAAGCGTCTGTCAATATATCAAGGCGCGGCAACAAGTCCTCGGGCAGGCCTTCATCACGAGTGGGGACGGCAAACACAGTGGGGCGTACATCGATGGTATAGGGATAAAGACGCAAGATATCGATACACTGTTTAAGGAGCGCAACGCAGTCCTCATCAGGAATCTCACGATAAAGATTGCCACCCGCATGCAAATGACACATCGGCGGCCCATCGATAAGTGATTTATTTTTTTCAAATAAGTAAGTTTCAAGCCCTAGCGCGGCTAGGCGAATAGCAATGGTTGCGCCTGCCGTCCCACCACCGAGAATGCCGACGCGTTTGCCGGCATGAACGGGTTTTTTATTCGTAGAGTGAGTCATTATCGTTGTTGTATCCTTGATAGCATCCCCATCAGGTCATGCTCGGCGTATTCATTAATGAGTTTGTGAGTGCTGATATGCGTGCAAAGCTCGTCAAGTTCAATACTTATATTAAGCCGCAATGGTCACATCTATCACTGTTTAGTAATTCTTAATTTGCGTGACGATATTCTACGAAAAACTACAAGCAAAGTAACGGCAAATACGTAAGGAGATACATGAGTTTTGTCAACGAATAGAGACGGTTTTATCAGTGATAGAGGAGTGGCGGCAAAATTAAGCTCATCAGTACAAAATGGACAATAGCAAACCGCAATACACATTTGCATACGCTTCACCTTGTTATTAGAACTGGGTGGAGAGCTGGCGTCTGTACCGTTAAGACGTTCGTTCACCCAATTGTTAAAAATGATACGCTTTTGTAAATTCGGGGGTGGCTAGAGCCGACTTTCTAAAAGCATGTGCTATATTAAAATGGCACAAAGCTAGGTTCAAACCGCTCTTTATTGCCGTCTAGGTGATAAACGATAAGAAGACATTTAAATAAAAATTTACGATGACAATGAAAACGACAATGACAATGACAATGACAACGATAAGGAAGTTACTATGAAACGTGTGCTTATGTTATCTGCGCTCACTGGTGTTTTGACGCTTAGTGGGTGTTCAACGTTAAACAATGTATTCGGGAATGATGATTCTGGCATGCATGAGGTGCAAGCCACCACGACAAATACTGCGCCCGTAGCCAGTAAAAACGGCGTACTAGTCGATGCCACTAACTATATGACCTTGTACACTTTTGACAAAGATTCTATGAATAAATCAGAGTGCGGTTCTGCATGTTTGTTGGCGTGGCCGGCATTTATGGCGCCTAGTAACGCACAAGCTTCTGGTCAATTTGCAGCGTTTCAACGTGAAGACGGCAAATACCAGTGGGCAGTGAATGGCAAGCCTTTATACTTCTATGCCAATGACACAAAAGTTGGCGACCAAAATGGCGATAACAAACTTGGCGTTTGGCATGTCGTTAAAACCAACTAATGCTTCGCCCATACGTGAGATTTATAATTGAGCCGAATCAAAAAAGCAACCATCAAAGTGGCTGCTTTTTTATTTTAATCAGAGAGAACAATGTTCTTTTTTAGTCTAAAAGCTAGGACTATTTTGCTTTTTTCTCTACTAATTCACCATCTATTTGAATAGGCACACTGGTAGTAACGCCTTGAGAATACGCATCCATACCATAAGCCGTACGATCGATAGTCCCTGTCGCACGGAAGCCAATAACAGGCTCATTGGTCATTGGACTGTTAGCGACTTTCTTTAACGTTAGGTTAAGCGTTACTGGCTTGGTTTGACCCAGTAAAGTAAAGTCACCGGTTACTTTTGCTTGTTGTGGGTTTATAAAGTTAACCTGTGTCGATTTAAAGCTCATGGTAGGGTATTTTTCAACATTGAAAAACTCATCGGTTTTTAGATGCTCGTCACGCGCTTTCCAAGCAGTGTCAATACTGTCGGTATCAATGACAAAGTTAAGCTGGGCTTGGTTTGGGTTTTTAAGGTCAAATTGAACGGTACCCTCTACATCACTAAAGTGACCCATAACGGTAGAAAATCCCATGTGTTCAACAGAAAAGCCGACGCGAGTATGCGAGTCGTCTAACTGCCATTGACTCGGAAGTGCAGCACTAGCCATGGTAGTAACAGCAAGGGTGGAGCTGACTAGCAGGGCTTTTGCGGTGTTTTTCATTGCAGCGTTTATCATTAGCGTATCCTTATTGAGTGTGCATTAATTGAGCGTTCATTCATTGACGGTCGTTTATTGATGTAGGCTAATAGTCAGTAGAGAAGCCCCTATCATACCAAAGCAGTCAGAGGTAGATAGTAGATAGTCACTTACCTCATTACCCATGTCCTTTGTGAATGACAAACGTCCCCCTTTAAACTACTATTATTAAATTAATCTATAACATCAGATAGGATTGGTTATCTTATCTAATGGAATATTGTACTGGTATAAACCGCATATCTCAATACCGGGGTTGTTTTGCTGACAACTTATCACATATAACCCTCATAACTGCTGCTTGCATAGAACGTCGAAAACCGTTAAAATCGCGTTTTGATTTTCCCGCTGGGGAAAGGCTAAGTGAGCAGGAGTGTGGTGCTCTGTGCTGGAATAAGCCAGTGACGCAGTTGCCATTCTTATAAATGTCCTTAGTGCCTCAGTTACGTATGTCATTGCTGGTTTGACCCACCATAAAGATGGTGTAAAAATCACGCTACATACATCGGACCTAGAGAGTTTATTATGCGTAAAGATATCCATCCTAATTACCAAGAAGTTTTATTCCATGACACTAACGCTGACGTGTTCTTTTTGACTCGTTCAACCGTTAAGACGAAAGCCACTCGTGAATACGAAGGCACAGAATACCCATACTACCCACTTGATATCTCAAGTGCATCGCATCCGTTCTATACTGGCGAGCAGCGTAAAACCTCTACTGAAGGCCGTGTTGCTAGCTTCAACAAACGCTTTGGTGCATTCGGTGGCCGTAGCAAGAAAGCCGCTGATTCTGCTGAATAATTTACACTTATTGTGTAAAGGTCGTTCACTAAACCATAAAAAACCGCTGATGAGTCAGCGGTTTTTTATTGGGTGGTTAAAAGGAAGTGTCACATGGTTTCCAGCTAGCAAACTAAGACCTGGAAGCATCAAGCACCTGAATGATTCGTTCGGCCAACTGCTGCGCCCAGTAACCATACATGAGGCTGCTGGGATGAAAACCGTCACTGGCAAACATGACTGCGATATCAATTGGCTCGCCATTAGCGTGCTCTTCTATCATCCGTGGAAAGTCGGTTGCCATATAGGTGACGCTGTCATTAGCAGCACACTCTTGCTGCAATACCTTGTCAAGAATTGAGGCTTTTGCGCCAACAAAGTTATTGAGCGGGGCCGGTATCGCCGGCATTTGTGCCATTGGCGGTAGACTTAAAAAAATCAGTTCGCGTACGCCAAATTTACGCTGAGCGATAGCAATGATGTCTTTAATTTGCTGTTGCCATTTATGCACAGAGACGTTAGAGGTCGTGTCATTGACCCCGACACTCAGTACCATCACATCAACAGGATGGCTGGGCGGAGGTAGGACATAGAGCCTACGCAAGATATCAAAGCTGGTATGGCCAGTGGTCGCTTGCAACGACCAGAGCAGCTCATCAAACTGGGTACAAATATCGGACTGCTGCGCTAATATGGGAATCAGCTTACCGGCTAGCGCCTCTTGCTGGGTCTGACTACCGACCCCCGCTGCTGCCGAGTCACCAACAATCATGAGGTTTAGTGTTGGTTTACGCTTGTTTTTTGCTGTACCGGAAGGTTCTGGTAATGACACATGACCGTGCCTTTCTCCATTTGGCTCAGGTAGACGCACGGTATCACGCTTGATTTTGCGCCCTTGATACAGGTACACAGGGGCGAGGAGCACGTCTCTTGCGACAGAGGTTACTTTATTGCTGTTTATCATATGGCTACCATCCTGCACGCTCCCGAATAGTGGTAAGACTGTCGTCGATTAATAATTTACCATCGATATAAACATCCCGTAGCAGATTGTCAGAAACTGTGGCCAACGCCTCAGCTTTGATGGTTTTTAGTGCGCCGCTGCTGTCTTTTATCAAGGCTAAGCGCCCTTTTTTTGAGCGTTTAGAGCGGCTGGTCACAGGGTCTTTGTAGATGTCTTTCCATGCCCCATCGATAGAGATAGCACTGGCTTTCATCGCCCAACTCATGGTGTCGCGATTGACTTGTTGTAGTAAGCCGCCGCCCATACCGAACGTCACGTTGTCAGCGCTAAAGCCTGCTTTCATCACCACATCAATAATCTTACTCAAGCTTTGTGGACTGATGCCATCGCCTTGGATGACGCGTACATAGTCCGGCAGTACTTTATAACCCTTACTATTGATGCTCGTACCAAACTTCACCGCCAAACGCTCTAACGCCTCACGAACCACTTTAGCAGGGTCGCCACTGTCTGGTCTGATGACCAAGGTGCCGCCCATGTTTTTTACCTCGTCTTTTAAGCTGCCACCCCACACATTGTCAATGGCATTCCACAAGTCATAGCTGTCAGAGACGACAGAAAAACTTTTTCCCTTACCACCAAACTGCTCAATCATATTGGCAAAGGCGGCGGTTTCGCCGTCACGTCCCCATGCCGTCATGGTGCTGTGTTCGGCCGCTGGGATAGAAAACGCTGGCATGTCTTTATCCATCTGGTACCAGCGACTGGCAGCAACCAGCGCAGTCATCGAATCGGTGCCAGAAAAATTCACCAAATGCGCCAAACTGCCGAGGGCGACCGATTCTTGGCTAGAAGCGCCTCGCGCGCCAAAATCATGCAAACGAAAAGTGAGCGATTCTGTGTTGTCCGCTGACTTCTCCAGCGCTTGACGAATGATGCATTTGCAGTAGTGCGAGACACTAGCGACCGTTGAGGGATACCAAATCGCGCGTAATAGGGCCGTTTCGATATAACTGGGTAGCCAGTAAAACTCAGGATCGGTATTGATGACTTGGCAGACCACATTGGATACGGGCACGATGCTGCCTTCGGGTACAGCTTCGATACGTAGTGGCAAATAACCATTGTGTTTATCGACCAAACGCTCCCAGCCCGCACGGTTAAAGGTCAAGCCATGTGCTTGAATGACCATTTCGGCTTCGTCAATGTCTTGATGCGTGATAGGGGTGCTTAAGTACTCTTTAATAAAGGCTTGTAAACCAAAGAACACCACATCGTAGTCGCCTTTACGCGCTTCAATATAGCTCGACAGATAGTCACTACCGCTTGGGTATTGCACCCAATGTGAGGTTTTATAGCTGTCACTATTGAGTATTAAGTTATTCAAATTACTGGTGTACATCACAGAACTCCTCTGCTTTTAGATACCGCAGCTGCTTTCATGAAGATCAACTGCGGTTAGATTAACCATTGACGTCTATCGGCGTTGGCATAAAAGTATATAAAATAAATGACATAGACTGTCATTAGTGAACCACTGGTAAACAATGTATCAATCGTCAACGACAAAAAAGGCTACAACCCAACCATTTTGGTGATAATTGCATAATGATCTTCAAACATCATTTTGGCATCAAGTTCTGCCAACGGTAACCAAAATGCCTGAGCGGCATCGTCGCCGCCTTTTACTTTTGGCAAACCTTTTGGATCGTTTTTAAGCTGAAAGTAAAATGCTTGCGTAATCGTGCGACCGCGTGCTGAGCGATAGGGATCGTCAAAGGTATGCTGACTGTGGCAAGAGCCACGCAAAACGGGCTCAGGTACTTTAAGTCGGGTCTCTTCGCGTAGCTCGCGGATACACGCATCAAACAGCGTCTCTTTTGGATTGATAAAACCACCTGGTAGTGCCCATAGTCCACGTCCTGGCATGCTACGGCGCTCGACTAACAAGATATGCCCTGACTGTACAATCAAGGCATCAGCTGTCATAAAGGTAGGGGGATAAGGCGCAGACTCCCACTGTCTTTTGTATTTATCAATAAAATCTGCTTCTTCATGCAGCTGTTGGTACTCAGCTGTTTTTTTAAAATCGTTCAAGACCTTGCGCGTTGATTCTGGGGTGCGATCAGGCGTTGGGGTCGCGCCCATCAGGTAGCTGTCACGAATAGGAGTGGCGGACAGGTTGTGGTAATTGGGGACAGAAACCGATGCCCAGTTTGGAAAGAGCGACAAATAGTACGATGAGCTGTCTTTTGAATGGCCGATCAAACCGATGTCAGCTTGTAAGTCGCCTGTGACAGATTTTACCCCAGCTTGCACATATTGCAGCCAGCGCGTGTCATTGTAGAGCGCATCATCTAACCCGACGCAGTGAATACGCGCGGCTTCCTCTGCCGAGTATGCGCCCTTAATCATCGCGGCACGCTCAGCCACGCTAAATGGATTGCGTAAGCTACGAGGAAGGTTAGCTGAGCCGATAAGCATAATCACCTCATCCGAGCGTTTTAATGCCTCGTCGATGACCGCTTTATGCCCTCGATGAAACGGCTGAAAACGTCCGATAAACACCAAGTAACGATAGTGTTTATCGTTTTTCTTATCTGAATGTTGTTCTGATGAGTCACTCATATGCGCCAATTTCCTACTACTCAAGTTTCATTGGTTAAAAATTTTCATTGGTTAAAAATAAGTAATGCGGCCAATACTGACACAGCCCATCACTGGCTGACAAGTGTAAAGATGTTTAGAGGTGTGATGATGTGATAAGCGTAGAAAAAGGTCTTTTTCAGTGTTGCCGTCATACATAGTTAATACACTTTAAAATAGGTACAGTGCTACTGGTATTAATCTCCGTTGCGTGCTGTGCCTACGTCGCTCGACGCGACGGGCAATCAATACCAGTAGCCCGCGGCATAGTGTGTGTCTGTTTTATTTAGGATTGACTATAACCTGTCTGTCAGACCACACGGCTTTGTTCGTTAGATGTTGAGGGCGCTTGATAACGCTTACCGTTGTCTTTATATAGAGGGGTGACGTATCAATGACCAAACAAGCTGTTTTTATCGCAGTACTTTTTATGCTTTCGTTACTTAAGCGGCTTTTTTGCTTAAGTTTCGTTGCTTAAGTGGTCTAGATAAAGCCATTAAACAATAAGTGTCACTAAATAATAAGTGTCATTAAAAAAACCGATATGAGTCATTAGGTATCGCTGTGCTTTAAATCACAGTGGCGCAGTCGGAATTATCGTTTAAGTGCGGTATAATGGTCGCCATAGATTTGTAAAAACGTGATAAAAACGGCGGTCAGAGCCTCAAGCCGATAGGCCGTGATAATTGATAATCCCCATAAATCACATCAAACCAAATTCAAGATATAACCACATTCACGACACAGTAGCCCTGATAGATATCGCATTTGTGTCATAACGTATAGGAAATATTATGAGTGAGCACAACCAAGCTGATAGCCAGTTGGACCAGTCAGCAGACTATGAGTCAGCGCTAGATACTGAGCAAACTGAAGCAAAAAGCAATATTACGATTACCGAGTCAGCCCAAGGATATTTGGCGGAGTTATTATCTAAGCAGGATACCGATGGTATCGGTGTGCGTATCTTCGTTGAGCATCCTGGTACCCCACGTGCAGAGTGCTGTATGGCGTATAACCAGCCTGGTGAAGAAGACAGCGCTGATCTGCGTTTTACGTATGCTGATTTCTCTGCTTTTATCGAGGCGGCATCAGTTCCTTATTTAGAAGACGCGGTGATTGATTATAATAAAGACCGTTTCGGTGGTCAGCTGACCTTCCGCGCACCGAACTCTAAAGTACCCAAAGTGGGCGCGGATGCCAGTGTGGAAGAGCGCATCAATTACGTGTTGCAATCAGAGATTAATCCAGGTTTAGCCGCGCATGGTGGTGACGTACAGTTGCTTGAATTGATCGATGAAGAAGGTGTTGGCCTGACGGCTGTATTGAAGTTCGGTGGTGGTTGCCAAGGTTGTTCAGCGGTTGATATGACGTTGCGTCAAGGTGTGGAGGTGCAGCTAAAACAGCAAATACCCGAGCTGACTCAAGTGATTGATGATACTGACCACACGCGTACCGAGAATGCCTACTATAAATAAAGGCTAACTGGCTGCTATCAATCGATAAGTATATCCATTATATTTTTCACTTATAACTTTTTGTCATTAAGTGTTGAATAATTGGCTGTTCTTTTCATAAAGAAGTTGAGTTATGATTAACTCAGCTTTTTTTTGTGTCTATTGTTTAGTAATAGGCGTTTTAATAGGAAGTTTTCAGCGTTTTTTGCTGTTTAAGTATTTAATTGATAGTGAATGAACACAAGGAGCACAATATGAGTGACGGACAACCGACTAAGCAAAACGGGCATACCCCGCGTCTTGAGACACTGGCGATTCATGCAGGGTATAGCGTCGAGCCGACCACCAAAGCGGTGGCAGTGCCCATTTATCACACCAGCTCGTATGCCTTTGACAATACTCAGCATGGGGCAGATTTGTTTGATCTAAAGGTCACAGGTAATATCTATACCCGTATCATGAATCCCACGAATGCCGTGCTAGAAGAACGTGTGGCGGCGCTTGAGGGTGGTATCGGGGCGCTGGCTGTGGCCTCTGGTATGGCGGCCATCACTTATGCGATTCAGACCATCTGTGAAGCGGGGGATAATATCGTCGCGGTATCGACTCTATATGGTGGTACTTACAATTTGTTCGCTCACGCCCTGCCGCGGCAAGGTATCGAAGTGCGCTTCTTTGATCACAAAAACCCTGAAGCGATTCGTGACTTAATCGATGACAAAACCAAAATGGTTTTTGCAGAGAGTATTGGCAATCCACTGGGGAATATCGTGGATATTCAGGCACTCAGTGACATCGCTCACGAATACGGTGTGCCAGTCGTAATAGACAATACAGTAGCCACACCTGCGTTATGTCGCCCGTTTGAGTTCGGGGCTGATATTGTAATTCATTCATTGACCAAGTACATGAGCGGGACAGGGACATCAATTGGCGGTGCGATTGTCGACAGTGGTCAGTTTGCTTGGGGCGATTACCCTGAGCGTTTCCCGTTACTCAACACACCAGATGCCAGCTATCATGGTGTCAATTTTGTCAAAGACGTGGGCGCGCCAGCCTTTATCGCGCGTGCTCGTGTGGCGCCACTACGTAACACTGGTGCCGCGCTTAGCCCGTTAAATGCTTTTAGTATTATGCAGGGTATGGAGACGCTCAGCCTACGTATGGAGCGTCATGTACAGAATGCGCAGGCGGTGGCGGAATACCTACGTGACCATGATAAGGTTGCGTGGGTGAAATATGCGGGTTTATCAGACCATCCTGAATATGAACTTGCTCAAAAATACATGAAAGGCACGCCCTCTGCCATTTTGACCTTTGGGGTTAAAGGTGGTCTAGAAGCAGGGGCGCGCTTTATCGATGCGCTACAATTGATTACCCGTCTTGTGAATATCGGTGATGCCAAATCATTGGCCTGTCATCCAGCGACGACGACCCATCGCCAATTAAATGGTCAAGAGTTAGAGCAGGCGGGCGTGAGTGCAGACATGGTACGTTTGTCTATCGGTATCGAGCACATCGAAGACATTAAGGCTGATCTGGCGCAAGCCTTGGCTTCTGCTTAATTAAAGACTGCTTATTTAATGAAGCACATTATTTAAGCAGTTCTAGCGAACAAACAAAAAGCCCATATCGATTTGATATGGGCTTTTTTATTCGCGTCAAACACACGCATTCAGTGATTAAGCGGTTAGCACACGTTGAGCGATATCTCTGTAATCTTGTGAGGCCAGACGCGGACCGAATTGTTGGATGACTTGTGCGGATACTTCGCTGGCAAGACGCCCACATTCTGGCAAACTATACTGTTGAGATAAAGCATATAAGAAGGCACCAGCGTAGTTATCACCAGCGCCATTGGTGTCGATGACATTGGCCACCACTGGCGTCGCAATATCATGAATCTCAATCTCTGACTCGTCATCAGACCTGCGTGCGATGACTGCACCATTGGCACCATCCGTCACCACTGCTGTTTGGCAGTACTCAAGCAATGCACGTGCGGCGGCTTTGACTTGTTTTTTATCGGTGAACAGCTTGGCTTCTTCACTATTACAGAATATCACGGCAACTTTATTGCCCAGCATATTAAGTAAGCCCTCTTTGGCAAACTTTACCACCGCTGGATCAGCAAAGCTCACGGCGATTTTTGCATTATGAACACCGGCTTGTTGCCGCAACTGAGTCATCGCTGGTTGAATGCTCTCAGACATAGCCAAGTAGCCTTCTAGGTAGAGCCAGTCAGCCTGCATTAGCGCATCAAAATCGACATTGTCGGCCGTGATCTCGCTTGACGTGCCAAGATAGGTTTGCATGGTGCGCTCACCATCTTCTGTGACGGCGACCACACATGAGCCAGTCACACCGCCTGCGTGTATGGATTTGTCCGAGGTTGCCACGCCTGCGTCATGCAGGTCTTTTAGGTAAAAGGCCCCTTGCGTGTCATCACCGACACGGCACGCATAAAAAGGCTTACCCCCTAGGCTAGCAAAGGTATACATTGCATTGGCTGCTGAGCCGCCACCCGCTTGTTTTGATGGCTCAATCTCAGCAAGCTTGAAGTAAGCCAGTAGTTGCTGTTGCTCTTCGATAGCTGCTAATGTCATATTGCCACGGGTTAGATCTGTCTCTTCCAATGCGGCATCCGACAGCACATATTCGTGATCAACCAGCGCGTTACCTATTGCCATTACGTCGTACATTGCTTACCTCTCCTCAATTAATTTGTAAACCTACATCTTTTTTATTATGGACAATTATTCAGCCTGTAACGCAAGCAAGCGCTGATAGAGTGCATTCTTTTTTACGCCCGTAATGTCAGCGGCCAACGCGGCAGCCTTTTTCACTGATAAATCCTCTAACAGACGTTGCAATAATGCATCATGAGTGCTGATATCGTCAGCGTCTTTTGCCGCGCTGACACCAGCGACGACCACAACGATTTCACCACGCTGTTGGTTGTCGTCTGCTTTTACAAAGTCGACCAAATTTCCAAGTGTACTCTTATGTACTGTCTCAAAAGTTTTGGTCAGCTCACGGCAAAAAGTCACTTCGCGCTCTGCACCAAATATAGTCGCCATGTCCTCTAGGCTGGCGACGATACGATGCGGCGCTTCATAAAATATGAGGGTTTCGGTGCGTGTGTCTAAGGTGGCCAGTTGTTTTTGGCGTCCATGGGCTTTGGCTGGTAAGAAGCCAATAAAGCTAAAACGGTCTGATGGAAGACCTGCGACCGACAGGGCAGCAATAGCAGCAGATGCACCCACGATAGGGGATACCGTAACGCCTGCCGCGTGTGCAGCCTGCACCAATTGATAACCTGGGTCACTGACCAGTGGCGTGCCGGCATCACTGATTAAGGCGACCGAGTAACCTTGCCCGATCATCTCAATAATCTTAGGAGTCTGCACAGCGCTATTGTGCTCATGATAAGCCCAAAGCTTATTGTGGCCTTTTTGCTTGGGCGTCGTATCGGCATCATGGTCAGCATCATGACTCAATAAATCTTTTGTGTCGTCAGTTTTGCCGCCTTTGGTGTCAATACCGAAGTGTGACAGCAGCTTACCTGAGGTGCGGGTGTCTTCACAGGCGATAATAGCGACCTGCTTTAAAATATCAATCGCATGCGGGGTCATGTCGGTCAAGTTACCAATCGGCGTGGCAACGATATAAAGACAAGCTGGCATCGCAGTAGGGATAGACATGAAAACCTCGGGTCGTTAAAAATAATAGTGCGCCATTAGAGACAGTCGTTATTTACCGTTTTTTCGGTCAAATAGTGAGTGAATAATCCCATAGATTTCGAGAGTAGATAGCGCAGAAGTGGCTAGTTTAGCATGTTGTGCTATGATAATTCTGAAATGTTAACCAGACCAAGCAACATCATGGCAAATCATAAACCACTCCATAAAACCTTGACCCTAACCTCACCCACACAGCGTCAGGGTAGCCGGTTTGAGCAGCAGGCATGTGAGTTTTTGCAAGCGCAAGGACTATGTTTGATTGCACAAAACTGGCAACAGCCAAAAATCGGTGAGCTAGACTTGGTCATGATTGAGACAGGGTCAGCATGGTCAACGCTGGTATTTATTGAAGTTCGTCAGCGGAAGCGTTCAGATTATGGTGATGCGGCGCTCAGCATCACGATGAGCAAGCAACGTAAAGTCATTAAAACCGCCAAGTGTTTTTTGCAGCAGCATCCTGAGTACGCTCATTATGACTGCCGGTTTGATGTCATTGCCTATAACACCACCGGTAAAACATCGCCAAAAGAGCAACTGGCAGACAGTCAACCAGAATGGCTCAAAGGCGCTTTTATAGCGAGCGCATGGTAATAGAGGCTGGCAAGCCATGACCGTTACCAAAAACCTAACCGCCACTCGCAAAAATTAAGTAAAGTAGCTAAATTCAACGCTACTAGATTAAGACTTGCTCACTTAACCGAGTTTATATAATCGTCACAACCATGCTCTAAGAGGTAAACTATGACACGTCTGCATTTGCGCACGGCTATTTTTGGTTCATCACGTCGCACTGCGATAGGGGTGATGTTGATGGCTAGTGTGGTCAGTACTGGCTGTACCACCAACTACTTAACCAACAGTACTGAAGGAACTTATGGCGTGCCAATGACTGAGCGCACCATTCCGCAGCGTCTGCTTGATCGAAGTATTGAACACACGGCCAAAATCAATATTTACGGCTTAAGAGAAGATCTGCAACAAACCAGTCGTATGGGCATCGATAGCTTCAACAGTGAAGTGTTACTGACAGGCGAAGTACCGACTGAAGCGATCAAAGCAGAAGTAGAAAAAGTCGTCAACTCTATGCCAGATGTGCGCCGCGTCTATAACGAGCTGGAAGTGAGTGCCTCAAAAGGCTATAGCTCGACTGTCCATGACGGTTATATCACCTCAAAACTACTGGCAAAAGTGGCCACAAGTGATGGGGTTAAAGCGTCACAGATTAAAGCGGTGACCAATAATGGGGTGGTTTATATTATGGGGCGTATGACCCCTACTCAGCAGAGTTACTTAATTGATATCGCCAATAGCACGGTTGGGGTGACAGAGCTGGTGTTACTGACGACGGTCGTCGATGATAGAGGCGTCAAAATTGGTGAAGACGATATTATGTATGAGAATAATTTGGCCCGCCCTGCCGCAGTGCCAGTAGTTGAAGGTGGAGCAGTGTCGAGCGCCAATAATGTACCCACATCAGACGTTACTAGTACTGCGACGCCGATTATCCTCACAGAGGAAGAGGCTACTGTCGACCAGTCGTCATCAAGCCCATACATTGATCTTTATCAGGGTCAGTAATGACCGTTGCGTAAAAGTCGACTTGAGATAAAACTCTCGTGATAAAAAATGTTGTTATTGAATGCTGGTATTTATCAAGCAGGTAGAGCAACAGCGGTTGTTCACACAGTCGATTTATTTTAAACAGAGTAGAGTCTTTACTTCGTGTTTATAGTAGTCAATAGCGTGGGGTTTTTAATGACAATAAACCTAACCGTGATAACAGTAAAAGCACGATAAACTTTTTGTCAGTACGTAAGATATGAGCAGTAAAAGTAGAGGGGGCAGCACCAATAGCATAATAGTAAGCGCTACCCCCTCTACTATCCATTGGCTGACGTATATAGGAATAGGGGCTATGAAGGATTCATCTACAGAAAGCTCATTTAACAAAGCGCGGGCGTTTAAACTCACCGGTAAAGGCGTTACTGCGGCGTTAGCGGTAGGCGGGATGGTATTGGCCACACAGCAAGCACAAGCACTGTCCGCTCTGGCGATCGTCAACGGTATTACGGCTAATAGTGGTGTCGGTGTGAGCAAAAATATTTTGTACGGTGATGAGCCTTCACAAGACTTAGACCTTTATTATCCTAAGCCGTTAGCGCAAGCGATGAAAAACCAAAGCACGATCAATACCACTTATCCAATGGTGGTGTTTGTCCATGGTGGCTCATGGGAAAGCGGTAATAAAGAAGAATACGCTTTTGTTGGCCAAAGCTTGGCTCAAGCAGGTTATGTGACGGCAGTCATCAATTATCGCAAAGCGCCTGAGCACGTCTATCCGGACTATGTTAAAGATGCGGCACAAGCGATTGCATGGAGCTATGATAACGCCAAGCGCTTTTATGCTGACCCTGAGCGTTTAGCCGTGATCGGGCATTCTGCTGGGGCGTTTAACGCAGTCGCTGCCGTCGCTAATGAAGATTTTTTAGCGCCCTATGGTATAAAACCTAAAGATTTGAGCGCTGTGATTGGTATCGCTGGCCCTTACAGCTATGATTTTCGTAAGTTTAGTAGTGCGACGGCCTTTGGGGCGAATGCGACGCCAGATGAGGTCATGCCCGATCGCCAAATTAAAGGCGCGCAGCCACCATATTTATTACTGACAGCCGAAAAAGACAAGGTCGTCCATGCGACCAATACTATTAAGATGACTAAAGCGCTGCAAGCTGCGGGTGTCACGGTCGAAAACGGTGAGATCAAAGGTGCCAGCCATGCCACCAGTATTGGGGCGATGGCACCGCCCCTACGCTGGGTCAATGATGTGCGCGCGCAAGTATTAACGTACTTGGATAAAACGCTAAGATAGTAAACTTTTGTTATGCGTTTTATCTAGAGGTCATTGATAGAGGTTTTGGCTGTCTGTAACGCGATTTCTCACACTCATGTGCAGTTGCGTAAGACAGTACTGTAAGATACGCAAACTCTTGTTATAATGTCACACTTTACATCTACACCCCATTTTACTTTAAGGCAGAACACTCTATGAGCATGAACGCTGATGACCTGATTGCATTTTTACAGACTCATTTCCCAGACGCTTTTATTCAAGCGGCCAACCAAGGTAATAAGTTTGATGTACGTGTGGTTGATGCCAGTTTTGAAGGCAAACGCGCCGTACAGCGTCAGCAAGCGGTCTATGCGTTAGTCAATGATAAGATTGCGAGTGGCGATATTCATGCCCTCAATATTCAAGCATTAACGCCTGCTGAGTGGGATGCTCAAGCAAAAAGCTAAACCATTATTATAGGGCTAAATTTTTTAGACTGGTCATGGTAAGTGGCGGGTTTTAATCAGTTTGGTTGTCACCATTTTTTATACTCATCGTTAGGTTGTCACCTTTATGGATCAATTTTTAATCACTGGCAGTAGTCGTATCGCAGGGGAAGTTACTATTTCAGGCGCCAAAAATGCCGCGTTGCCGTTACTTGCAGCCATGATACTGGCCGAGACCCCAACGACATTGCACAACGTACCATCGCTACAAGATGTGCGAACGTTGATTGAATTGATTGGTGGCATGGGTATCAAAATCAAAAAAGAAGGCGATACGGTTACGTGTGATACCAAGAGTATCGACAACTTCTATGCGCCATATGATTTGGTGAAGACCATGCGCGCCTCAATTTTAGTACTCGGGCCATTATTGGCACGTTTTGGCGAGGCAGAAGTGTCATTGCCAGGTGGCTGTGCCATTGGTTCACGTCCTGTCGATCAGCATCTAAAAGCGTTTGAGGCGATGGGCGCTGAGATTAGCGTAGAAAACGGCTATGTAAAAGCCCAAGCCCCAAAAGGTGGCAAACTGATTGGCTGTAACTTCTCGTTTGATATGATCACGGTTGGCGGTACTGAAAACGTCATTATGGCGGCAGCCCTTGCCAAAGGTACGACGGTTTTGGGCAACTGTGCCCTTGAGCCAGAAGTGGTCGATCTGGCCAACATGCTGGTCGCCATGGGCGCCAAAATAAGCGGTATTGGTACCTCAACCATGACGATCGGAGGCGTGGAGCGTCTGCATGGTTGTGAGTATTCGGTGGTAGCGGATCGTATTGAGACTGGCTCCTATCTGGCTGGCGCGTTGATGACGCGTGGGGATGTATTGACCAAAAATACCTCCGCTTTATTATTGACACCCGTATTAGAAAAGTTCGAAGACATGGGTGCGGTTATTACCACAGGTGATGATTGGATTCGTGCGCAAATGAAAGGTCGTCCAAAGGCGGTTGATATTCGCACTCAGCCGCATCCTGGTTTCCCCACCGATATGCAAGCTCAGCTAATGGCTATTGCTTGCTTAGCCGACGGTACCAGTACTTTTATCGAGAATATCTTTGAAAATCGCTACATGCACGTGCCTGAGCTTAATCGCTTAGGCGCTTCTATCCAAGTAGACGGCCACACGGCGGTGGTGAAAGGGGTTGAGAACTTTACGGCTGCGCCTGTGATGGCAACTGATTTGCGTGCGTCCATGTCACTGGTCATGGCAGCGGCGACCGCTGAAGGCGAGAGTTTAATCGACCGCATTTATCATATTGATCGTGGTTATGAAGATGTTGAAAATAAACTGCGCGGCCTTGGTGTGAATATTGAGCGTATCAATACCAAAGACTAGTATAAATGGGCGTACCAGACCTTCTCACATACAACGCTTAGCCTTATAAAACCAAAGCATCCTCTTCGGTGGGGATACCAACTGTACATGGACACGATGTCATTATGACTGAAGCAATCAAATCAATACCTGCCAGCGGTTTATTAAACGAAGTAAATGATGAGTTCTCAGGCTTAACACTGGCCTTATCAAAGGGTCGTATTTTAGAAGAGACCATGCCATTGCTGCGTGCTGCTGGTGTCGACTTGCTAGAAGACCCTGAAGCATCACGCAAGCTTATTTTTCCAACCTCAAATCCTCATGTACGTGTGTTGATTTTGCGTGCCAGCGATGTGCCAACCTATGTAGAGCATGGCGCGGCTGATTTTGGGGTGGCGGGTAAAGATGTGTTGCTTGAGCATGGTGCCAATCATGTTTACGAGTTGTTGGACTTGCAGATTGCGCAGTGTAAGCTGATGACCGCTGGTGTGAAGGATGCCCCCTTACCCAATCGTCGTTTGCGTATCGCCACCAAATACGTCAATGTAGCCCGCGCTTATTTTGCCAGCCAAGGTCAGCAAGTAGATGTTATTAAGCTTTATGGTTCCATGGAGCTTGCCCCCCTAGTTGGTTTGGGGGATTTGATTGTCGATGTGGTCGATACGGGCAATACGTTGCGTGCGAATGGCCTAGAAGCGCGTGATCATATCTGTGATGTCTCCTCTCGCCTTATCGTCAATCAAGTCAGTTATAAACGTAAATTTGCATTACTAGAGCCGATTTTGGATAGCTTTAAAAACAGTATTGCCAGCGCTTCATGAATCCCTACCAATCATTGGTAATCTAAAGCATTGTTATACGAATTTTTAAACCAGTTTGGCGCTCTATGATAGACATAGCGTGCTAAACTGGTTTTGTTATATTTGCTTGCCAGAAACTTATCAGACAATAGAGACTCAGTACAATCTGAGTCAGATCAGCATACATAAGCGGTTGTACAGTTCATTGCGACCTTTGATTTGTTTTAGGTTTTTAATTTTTATAGCAGTATTTTATGCACGAATATAGGATTAAGTCATGCGCCAATTAAGTACTCAAGATGCCGACTTTGACAGTCAGTTGACCCAACTGCTTGCTTTTGAAACGGTCAATGATGCCGATTTATTAAAGACCGTTGATCGTATCATCGCGCAAGTGCGCCATGATGGTGATAGTGTGGTACTGGCGTTGACCCAGCAGTTTGATCAGCACCCAGCAACGACGATGCAAGAGTTGGAGCTGTCCAAGGAAGCGCTTGCTGACGCATTTGCCAATCTTGATAATGAAGTAAAAACAGCGTTAACCACGGCGGCGAACCGCGTACAGACATTCCATGAGCGTCAAATACAAGAGACGTGGCAGTATGAAGATGAGCTGGGTAACCGCTTGGGTCAAAAAGTCACGCCACTTGATCGCGTGGGCATCTATGTGCCAGGCGGCTTGGCCTCTTATCCGTCCTCTGTCCTTATGAATGCCATTCCTGCCAAAGTGGCTGGGGTTAATGAGGTCATTATGGTCGTGCCCGCGCCAAAAGGCGTGCTCAATCCCTTGGTACTGGCAGCAGCGCATCTGGCGCAAGTTGATCGCGTTTTTACCATTGGTGGCGCGCAGGCTGTCGCAGCTTTAGCCTATGGTACTGAAACCATACCCGCTGTGGATAAAATCACAGGACCTGGCAATAAGTATGTAGCAGCGGCCAAACGTGCTGTGTTTGGCCAAGTTGGCATCGATATGATTGCGGGCCCTTCAGAAGTACTGGTCTATGCAGAGGGCGAGGCGCAAGATCGCGCGGACTGGTTAGCCATGGACTTACTGTCGCAAGCCGAGCATGACCGCATTGCTCAAGCCATCTTTGTCACGACCAGTAGTGAGCAGTTAGATGCAGTCGCAGTTGAGATAGAAAAAGCATTGGCTGAGTTGCCAAAGGCTGATATCGCCCGTGATTCTCTACAAAACCGGGGCGCGCTTATTTTAGTGAAAGATCGCAGTGAGGGCATGGCGGTAATCAATCGAGTCGCGCCTGAGCATCTAGAGCTGTCGGTTGATGATCCTGATGCGCTACTTAATGACATTCGTCACGCTGGCGCCATCTTTATGGGCCGTCACACGCCAGAAGCCATTGGTGATTACTGTGCGGGGCCTAACCATGTGTTACCGACTTCGGGTACCGCGCGTTTTTCTTCTCCGCTTGGTGTCTATGATTTCCAAAAAAAATCGTCCATTATTTATTGTAGTGAAACGGGCAGCAAGCCGTTAGCGGAGACGGCAGATATTTTAGCACAGCGTGAGGATCTAGAGGCCCATGCGCGCTCGGCTCGTTATCGCTATCAATAACTTGTTTTGATTACCTTGAAAACACCTTAATAATTACCTTTGACATTTATGTTTAATAGTCTTTGTGGCAAATAGTAGGATAACTTATGAGTGAGTTAAAGATAGACACCAGACTTTGGTCATCTAAAGCACGTAACTTGTCACCTTATGTCCCAGGTGAGCAGCCGCAACATGATAATTTATGCAAGTTAAATACCAATGAAAACCCATTTCCGCCCTCACCAAAAGTAGGGGAGGCAATCACAAAGGTCTTAGAGCAGCAGGCGGATGACTTGCGTTTGTATCCAGCGCCTGAGTCTGATGATTTGCGTGCCGCGTTGGCACAATTATATGATCTTGATGTCAACCAAGTGTTCGTGGGTAATGGCTCAGATGAGGTATTGGCACTTGTTTTTGCCAGTTTTTTTCTAAAAGAGCGCCCTGTGTTAGCGCCTGATATTAGCTATAGCTTTTATCCCGTGTACGCGCAAACGTTTGGTGTAGACCTGATACAAATCCCACTAGAAGAAGACTTTAGTATTGACCCTGATGCCTATCGTCAGCCGTGTAGCGGTATCATCATTGCCAACCCTAATGCGCCAACGGGTTTACTGTTATCGCTTGCTGATATTCGTAAGCTGGCTGGTGAGCATTCTAATTCGGTGATTGTCATTGATGAGGCTTATATCGATTTTGCTCAGGTAGAAGCGGGTAGCGCCGACGCGCAGGTCTCAGCGGTGAGCCTTATTAATGATTGCGATAACATTCTTGTGACGCAAACTTTTTCAAAATCACGCTCGCTTGCAGGACTACGTGTGGGTATGGCCTTTGGTAATGCTTCATTGATTGAAGCACTGACGCGTATGAAAAACAGCTTCAACAGCTATCCACTCGATAAATTGGCGCAAGCTGGGGCGACCGCTAGTGTTTTGGACACCGCGTATTTTGAACAGACCTGTCAGCAGGTGATCGATTTGCGCCAGTCACTCACGGCAGAATTGACAGCATTGGATTATCAAGTATTGCCATCGCACGCCAACTTCATATTTGTCCGTCCTAAAGATGGCAACGCTAGTGCGGTGGCCAGTGCGTTACGTGAGCAAGGCATTATCGTTCGTCATTTTGATAAGCCGCGCATCAACGAGTACTTGCGTATCACTGTTGGTACGGCAGCGCAAAATAATCGTTTGATAGAGGCGTTACAAGCGTTGCAGAAAAATGCAGAAGCCGTGACTGATTAACAGCTTGTTCGCGATTGACATTGTAATAATCGATGGCTAAATCACGATGGTTGTATTAATAAAAAAGCCTGCCAACATCATGTTGAGCAGGCTGTATTTTTTGCCATACTGGGGTATAAAATTTGCCGTTATCCGCTTACGTTGTTTGAGCGAGTACTGATAGCAGATTACCGACTTTATCCAAGCATTCTTGATACTCCGCATCACAATCGGATGCCACGGTAATACCGCCGCCTGCCCATAAACTGACATGACCTTCTTGATCTATTCCATTATCTGATGATAGGTTGGCCTGAATGGTACGAATCAACACATTCCATTGACCACTACCATCAAAATTCATATAGCCCATGGTGCCACAGTAAGCGCCGCGCGGTGTGGTCTCCAGCTCAGAGATAATCTCAACTGCCCGCTTTTTGGGTGTGCCCGTGATGGAGCCCGCTGGCAAACTGCCAAATAACACGGCCAATGGATGCGTGTCGGTTTTTAGCTCAGCGCTAATGGTACTGACCATATGATGCACATTGCTAAAGCTCTCAATCGCAAACAACTGTGGCACTTTAACGCTACCTATCTTGGCATATTTGCCCAAATCATTGCGCAGTAAATCCACAATCATGACGTTCTCAGCACGATCTTTTTCACTATCAATCAGTTGCTGTTTATAGATACTGTCTTGTTCAGCCGTTGCACCACGCGGCATCGTGCCTTTGATTGGTTTGGTACGGATATGGTGCTTGCCAGTCTCGTTGTCTTTGCTAAAGGTAAAAAATAATTCTGGCGAGCAGCTTAATAGTTCAAAATCACTTTTTTGCTGAGTAAGGTTATTTTGCTTACTGGTATTGTCTTGTGCACTAGTATGGATTTCATTGCTAATATGCGTAATGCCTAGATACCCAGCAAATGGTGCGTTGGTATTACGATGTAGAGCGGGTAAATAGTCAATGATTTTTGATTTTGATAGTGGTTCATCATGTTTATTTTGATGGGCAAGACAACCGTGCCACTCTTGGGTCAAATTGATCTGGTAACAGTCGCCTTGCTGTAGATAATTTTGGGTTTGTTCAAATACTTTTTGGTAATCATTTTTAGCCCATCGTGCTGTTAGTGCTAATGGAGCAGGTTGTGATGACGCTTTAAGCGGCGTTTGATTTAAAGCCTTATCAGACAATTTTTGATCTAATTCGTCTAAGTAGGAAATAAGTGCTGTTACAAGTGCATTCTTATTCTCATCATTATTGTTGTAATCATAGGTTCTATTTACTTTCAATTGCCAAACTGATTTGTTGCATTCATCGGTTGGCGTCAGATAAATATCGTAATGTCCCAATACGGCACAAGGCTGCGATGCCAGTTTAATGTTGGCTGTCGGGCTTAGCTCATGAGCGGCCACATCATAACCAATAAAACCGACTAGCCCATGGTGGTAACTGGGTTTGGTGCTTTCTTGGATACTGATATATGACGTGTCGTTATCAGCTGCTTGAGTATTGCTATAAGTGATAAGTTCGTCTTGCCACTCTAGATAGCTCATATAAGCTGTCGTGATAGCATGGCCACTATTAGCGCTAGTACCGCTACTCACGTCCGTACCGCGGCAATGTTTGACCACCTTATAAGTATTGAGTGAATCACGAGAAGGTTGCTTATCAGTGGGATAAAGGAACCAGCTTATTTTAGGTAATAAGCCAATCACTGGTCGCCCATCGTTGTTAAGCCAAACCAGTTGCCAGTTTGCCTCAGTATCTTGCGTCAGCAAATATTGCTGGAGCTGCGGCAGCAGTTCGGCCGCAGGCAGCTCACCAAAACGCCAGCTAGGTTGACTGGCTGGCGATGGGGCAGAGTCTGTCTGCTCAGTGGTGTTATCGTTTGCTGCGAGCATATGCTAAGCGTCAAACTTTTTGATGATTAGAGTTGCGTTGGTACCGCCAAAGCCAAAGCTATTGCTCATGAGCGTCTCAAGATTGGCCTCACGCATTTGAGTGACAATATCAAACCCTTCAGCCGCAGGGTCTAACTGTTCGACATTGATACTAGGGGCGATAAACCCTTCTTGTAGCATGAGTAAGCAGTAGATTAGCTCTTGCGCGCCGACGGCACCTAAGCTGTGGCCTGTCATAGACTTGGTTGAGCTGATGGCAGGGACGTTACTGACATCATCACCAAACACCTTGGCAATGGCTTTTAGCTCAGTGATGTCGCCTAGTGGCGTGCTGGTACCGTGGCTGTTAATGTAATCGACACTTTGCAAGCCTGCCTCGGCCAACGCTTGTTGCATACAACGTACCGCACCTTCACCGCTTGGTGCGACCATTTCTGCGCCATCGGAGCTGGCACCATAACCGACGATTTCGGCCAAAATATTGGCGCCGCGCGCTTGGGCGTGCTCTAAGCTTTCAACGACAACCATGGCACCGCCAGCGGCAATGACAAAACCATCACGATCTTTATCGTATGCTCGTGATGCCAGTGATGGCGTGTCATTATATTGGGTACTCACGGCGCCCATGGCGTCAAACATGCAAGACTGTGTCCAATGCTCAGCCTCACTACCGCCCGCGAGCACCACATCGGCTTTGCCTAGCTGAATCAGCTCAGCGGCGTGACCGATACAATGGGTGGAAGTCGCGCAAGCCGACGTTAAGGAGTAGGAGACCCCTTGGATTTTTAGTCCCGTTGCCAGTGCCGCTGATACTGAGCTGCCCATGGTTTTTGGCACCGCCATAGCACCAACACCGCGCAGGCCTTTTTCGCGCATCGCATCCACAGCATTCACGATATTTTCTGTCGATGCTCCGCCCGAACTGGCTACCACGCCCACACGCGGATTATTATTGATGGTTTCAAGGGATAAGCCGGCGTGCTCAATCGCATTTAAGGCGCTGACATACGCATAGAGGCTGGCTTCACTAAAAAACCGTTTTAATTTACGATCAATGCCGCTGGTATCAAGCGTCGATTGATTGATACTACCGCTAATTTGCGACTTAAACTCATGCTCAGCATAAGCGTCGTTAAACGTAATGCCAGACTGTCCTTGCTTAAGAGCGGCAGTAACAGTGGCTAAATCATGTCCGATACAAGAGACAATCCCTGCTCCAGTGATAACAACGCGGCGCATATTCTATTCCTTATGAGTAACAACTTTTTATCATTACTTTTAATAATCGTTTTTAAAGACCCGTTATTTAACGTCAACCGTATGCCTCTATAATGGCAACCATCTTGCCACGAGGGCTTTTGAGCGTTAAATGCTTCTGTTATAGTCCTCACTGCTGTCATCATACAATCAAACGTTTTACAAGTGGCATAAACGGTTCTACAAAGTGACGTTGCAATCAGGCTTTAACGGATGACATATGATAACGTATCAAGCACTCAAAATCTTTGTACAAGTGCAAAATAGCGACAAAATAGTGTCCTCTAGTAGAAGTTGCTTAAATGTCTATAGGCCAAAAACGCTAACAGTAGCGTGCTTGTGAGTGACACCAAAAATAACCTCTAAGAATTATCTCTAAGTAAGCCTCTAAGTAAACCTGAAAAAAATAATGGGCGAAGCAACTGATAAAGTAAGTGATACGGTTAGATACAAAATTTGTGATTGCAATAACATTGTTCGCACTGACACCCAGCAAGCTGATTCGCTAAAATGACGTATTCATTAAGGTTAGCGACCTAGTATATAATAAAACAAAACCAATCATCATATTAAGGATATCACGATGGCAAAGCGTAGCACTCTCTCTAAAGGTATCAACACTGTCGGCTCTTTTACTCGTAATAACTTAGAGCGTGTGGGCGCCGTGATTGACAGTATGAATGCTAAGACAAGCAAACCACGCCACTATAAAGCGGTCAATTTGGGTGACGAAGACTATCAACAAGATTTATTTCGCGAGCAAACCCTAAAAGCGACTCAGCAATTATTGGGGCCCCGTTTCGCGACTTATGGTAAATATGCCAAAAAAGTGGTACCAAACAGCTTTTTTCAGTCGACTGTCGATGGGGCTTTTGCTCAAGTAGCAAATCTTGCATCTCAATGGAGCCAAATTGATTTACCTAACGAGCATCGTTTTGCCAATATCGCCAGCTTAGATGACGAAGAGCGTTATGCCTTAGCCACTGACATCGCCAACCAAAACCGGGCATTGGCCACGATGGGCGGCCTGACAGGTTTAGCGGGACTACCAGGTCTACTTGCTGACACATTGTGGTTGTTATTAGTGTCATTGCGTACGGTTTATCAGCTAGGTGCTGTGTATAACAAGCCTTTGACCGGTAAGCAAGGCGTCAAAATGGCGTATGAGCTACTCGCCAGTGCCGACTTAAGTAAGATGCAAGAAAAACAAGCCTTGCTGGCTGGTATTGGTATTGGTAAAGGGTTACTTGATAACGCCCAAAGCAATGGTCTACACAACGAGCTTAAAAACCTAGGTCTAAAAAATAAAAACGTGAATTTTTATGCCAAACAAGTTGATCGTCTTGCCAGTCAAGTTGGTGTTGACTTGGATCAAATCAATTTAACGTGGGTGCGCCGCTTGTTACCAGCGACAGCAGTCGTGATTGGCATGCGCTACAACAGCCATCTGATTGATGAAGTGATTGGCGTGGCCCAAGCGACTTTTGCGCCAGATGCAAAACTTGCCAATCGTGCTATCACAGATGACAGTAGTAGCGAAGCTGAGGTTAGTAACGCGACTGATAGTCAGGGTGATGATCAGCAAGACGCTAAAGATCAAGCAACAGAGACAACAAAAAAAGATACTGAGAAAAACAGTAATAAAAAAAAGGATAGCGTGGATGAGTCAGCGGACTCTGAAAGTCAATCAAATGATACGGATAAAGCTGCCAAAAAGTAGCGCAAAGACGTTTTATATGAACCCCCGCTAGTTGGCAATTTACGCTTCAGCAAACGAGGCGGATAAGTTAGAATAGCTTAGTAATCTTTTCTTAATAGTGGCGACACTGTCTTATTTCACTTGAAAAATAAGACAGTGTCGCCATTTAGTCATTACAAAGTACTGCTTTTTAGTGCTAAATATGTGTCTCACACCATACGCTATTCTACTTTTGCTATCTCGTTTAGTGGGTTGTTTTTTAGCCAATTTTTAATTAAAAACAGATAAAGTGGTATAGTAGTAGGCTGAATGCATATCTATCAAATGTTGTAAAGCACAATCACTCATAAGTGGTTGAAATAGCAGCAACAACTCTTTATAATACACTGTCCTAAAAATGGGTGCGCCAAAATCTGTCATAATGTCAGATAGATAGCGCAGTACCCCATTTTTTTGTTTTATACCAAACGGGAGAAGGATGCCTTATGGCAACAACTAACCAATTGATTCGTAAAGGTCGCAAAACCATCAAGGAAAAGTCAAAAGTTCCTGCGTTGGAAGCGTGCCCACAACGTCGCGGTGTATGTACTCGTGTATATACTACCACGCCAAAAAAACCTAACTCAGCCATGCGTAAAGTATGTCGTGTACGTTTGACTTCAGGCTATGAAGTATCAAGCTACATCGGCGGCGAAGGTCATAACCTACAAGAGCACAGTGTTGTTCTTATCCGCGGTGGTCGTGTAAAAGATCTACCGGGTGTACGTTATCACACTGTTCGCGGTGCATTAGATTGTGCTGGCGTAAAAGACCGTAAGCAAGGTCGCTCTAAGTACGGTGCTAAGAAGCCTAAAGTTTAATAACTAAACGTTATTAAGTAAGCTTTTTGCACTACCCAATAACTGTGCATGGGTTTGGTGTCACAGATAGTATTACGGGTATATAAATAATTTTATATCAGTAATCATCTTTAAAGCATACCACCATGCAGTAAGGCTAACTGACAACTCACTACTATATTCTGTTGACCCGTGTGATGTTGTGAATGTTGGACACTCCTGAAGATAAGGAAAATTATTATGCCAAGACGTCGCGTCGTTGCTGCCCGTGAGATCCTTCCAGATCCTAAGTTCGGTAGCCAAACTGTTGCAAAATTCATTAACCATGTAATGAGTGATGGTAAAAAATCTACTGCTGAGCGTATCGTTTATGGTGCACTTGAGACAGTAAGCGAGAAACGTAAAGTCGAAGATCCAGTATCTTTCTTCGAAGAAGTGCTTGAAAATGTACGCCCAATGGTAGAAGTAAAAGCTCGCCGCGTTGGCGGTGCAACCTATCAAGTACCAATGGAAGTACGCCCCTCCCGTCGTACTGCCTTGGCTATGCGTTGGTTAGCTGAAGCTGCTGCTAAGCGTTCTGAAAAATCAATGGCTTTGCGTTTAGCTGGCGAATTGAATGATGCTGCTGACGGCAAAGGCGCTGCTATGAAAAAGCGTGACGAAGTTCACCGCATGGCAGATGCTAACAAAGCATTCTCTCATTACCGCTTCTAAGCTACTCTTTTACATTATTGTTTGATAGTAGCTTTAGATTAACGGGCTTCGGCCCATTAATCTTACATTGTTATTTATTCTATTGATTGCCGCCATCATTAATCCAGTTACAAATAGGCTTTGCCTGTGAGTAATAGAGATGGCGGACGTCTATCAAGATGCTTCTCCAAAAATACACTGTTTAATTGGAGAGCGTCCCAAATTTGATGCCGCACTATTCTTAGTATTTGCTCTTTTTTTGTCCGTATTAGGCTCAATAATCAGTAAGTAATATTACGAAGCTGACCGCTTTGTCATAGAGTATGAGGTAGAGACACAATACATTATTATATACACGACTTTTCCTAGGAAAACACTATGGCTCGTAAAACTCCCCTAAAACGCTATCGCAATATTGGTATCTCAGCGCACATCGATGCTGGTAAGACGACCACTACTGAGCGTGTTTTATTCTATACCGGTGTTAGCCACAAAATTGGCGAAGTACATGATGGCGCAGCCACCATGGACTGGATGGAACAAGAACAAGAGCGTGGTATTACTATTACCTCAGCGGCAACCACTTGTTTTTGGTCAGGTATGGCAAAACAGTTTGACGAACATCGCATTAACATCATCGATACCCCAGGCCACGTTGACTTCACAATCGAAGTTGAACGTTCTATGCGTGTACTTGATGGCGCTTGCATGGTTTACTGTGCAGTAGGCGGCGTTCAGCCACAGTCTGAGACCGTATGGCGTCAGGCGAACAAATATAAAGTACCACGTCTTGCTTTTGTCAACAAAATGGACCGTGTTGGTGCTGATTTCTATCGTGTTATTGAACAAATCAAAACCCGTCTGGGTGGTAATCCTGTCCCATTGGTTATTCCAATTGGTAAAGAAGATGACTTCGAAGGCGTTATTGATCTGGTCACTATGAAAGCTATCTATTGGGACGAAGCGTCTCAAGGTATGCAATACGAAGAACGCGAAATCCCAACTGAACTACAAGAAAAAGCAGCAGAGTATCGCGAGCATCTAGTAGAAAGTGCGGCTGAAGCCAACGAAGAGCTCATGAATGAGTATCTTGAAAATGGTGAGCTGTCTGTAGAACAGATCAATACAGCTATTCGTCAGTTGACGATTGATAATGAAATTATCCCGCTACTTTGTGGTACTGCCTTTAAAAACAAAGGTGTACAAAAAATGCTAGACGCGGTCATTCAGTATCTTCCAGCACCAATCGACGTACCTGCAATTCGCGGTATTCTTGATGACAAAGACGAAACTGAAGGCAGTCGCGAAGCGTCAGATGACGCGCCGTTCTCAGCGTTAGCATTCAAAATCATGAACGATAAATTCGTTGGTAACTTAACGTTCGTTCGTGTGTACTCAGGCGTTATGACGCAGGGTAGTAGTGTTTATAACCCAGTTAAAATGAAGCGTGAGCGTGTTGGCCGTATCGTACAGATGATGGCAAACTCTCAAGAAGAGCTTGCAGAGATCCGTACTGGTGATATCGCAGCGTTAGTTGGTATGAAAGATGTGACCACTGGTGATACGCTATGTGATGAGCAAAATGTTATCACGCTTGAGCGTATGGAATTCCCAGATCCAGTTATCTCTCTAGCCGTTGAGCCTAAGACCAAAGCTGACCAAGAAAGAATGTCAATCGCTTTGGGTCGCTTAGCAAAAGAAGATCCATCATTCCGTGTACATACTGACGAAGAATCTGGCCAGACCATCATCAGTGGTATGGGTGAGCTACATCTAGAGATTCTTGTGGATCGTATGAAGCGTGAGTTTAACGTAGAAGCCAACATCGGTGCGCCGCAGGTTGCTTATCGTGAAACGATCCGTAATACGGTTGAACAAGAAGGCAAATTCGTACGTCAAACAGGTGGTCGTGGTAAATTCGGTCACGTTTGGTTACGTCTTGAGCCACTTGATCCAGCGGGCGAAGTTGAGTATGAGTTCGCTGAAGAAGTTGTTGGTGGTACAGTACCAAAAGAATTCCACGGTGCGGTCGACAAAGGTATTCAAGAACGCATGAAAAACGGCGTACTTGCTGGTTACCCAGTCGTTGGCGTAAAAGCAACCTTGTATGATGGTTCTTACCATGACGTCGATTCTGATGAATTGTCGTTCAAAATGGCAGGTTCTATGGCCTTCAGAAAAGGTTTCATGGCAGCTGATCCAGCATTGCTTGAGCCAGTCATGAAAGTTGAAGTAGAAACACCTGAAGACTACATGGGTGATATCATGGGCGATCTTAACCGTCGTCGTGGTCTAGTACAGGGTATGGAAGACTTACCTGGTGGTACTAAGCAGATCCGTGCAGAAGTACCGTTAGCAGAGATGTTCGGCTATGCCACGCAAATGCGCTCTATGTCACAAGGCCGTGCTACTTACTCAATGGAATTCCAAAAGTACGCTGAAATTCCAAAGTCAGTTGCTGCTGAGATCATCTCTAAGTACAACTCTAAAGATGATGACGAGTAAATAAAAGTCTATTGAAGGTGACAATATAAAGCAGATCTCTATATTGTCAGTCGAGAATACGCCAATAACTTGTTAAAAGACTTGTTATTGGTCGTGATTTTCTTATAATATCTGCACATTAGTATGTGCGACCTTTTAACAATTATCTTAATGTGGTCAAGATTGTCTTAGATAACGTATTTATACGAGCTAAGCACTTGACCCCAAAAAAAGAGGAAATACCCATGGCAAAGGCCAAGTTTGAACGCAACAAGCCACACGTCAACGTCGGTACCATCGGACACGTTGACCACGGTAAAACAACCCTAACAGCTGCTATTGCAACCGTAGCAGCAATCACCTCAGGTGGCGAAGCCAAAGACTACGCGTCAATTGACTCAGCCCCAGAAGAAAAAGCACGTGGCATCACCATCAACACCTCACACGTAGAATATGACACAGACACACGTCACTACGCCCACGTTGATTGCCCAGGTCACGCCGATTATGTTAAAAACATGATCACCGGTGCCGCTCAAATGGACGGCGCAATCCTAGTCGTATCAGCCACTGACGGCCCAATGCCACAAACACGTGAGCACATCTTGCTATCACGTCAGGTTGGCGTACCATACATCATCGTATTCATGAACAAATGCGACATGGTAGACGACGAAGAACTACTAGAACTAGTAGAAATGGAAGTTCGTGAATTGCTTAACGACTACGACTTCCCAGGTGATGACACTCCAATCGTAAAAGGTTCTGCTACTGAAGCCCTAAAAGGCTCAGAAGACAAGTACGGCCAACCAGCCGTCGTAGAACTACTAAACGTACTAGACACCTACATCCCAGAGCCAGAGCGTGACATCGACAAAGCATTCCTAATGCCAATCGAAGACGTATTCTCAATCTCAGGTCGTGGTACTGTTGTAACTGGCCGTGTAGAGTCTGGTATCGTAAAAGTTGGTGACGAAATCGAAATCGTCGGTATCCGTGACACTCAAAAAACCACCTGTACTGGTGTAGAGATGTTCCGTAAACTGCTTGACGAAGGTCGTGCAGGCGAAAACTGTGGCGTACTACTACGTGGTACCAAGCGTGAAGACGTACAACGTGGCCAAGTACTAGCGAAGCCAGGTTCAATCACGCCGCACACCAAGTTTGACGCAGAAGTATACGTACTATCAAAAGAAGAGGGTGGTCGTCACACACCATTCCTAAACGGCTATCGTCCACAGTTCTACTTCCGTACCACTGACGTAACTGGCGCAATCCAATTACAAGACGGTACTGAAATGGTAATGCCTGGTGATAACGTTGAGATGGGCGTAGAGCTTATCCACCCAATCGCTATGGATAAAGGTCTTCGCTTTGCTATTCGTGAAGGCGGCCGTACTGTAGGCGCTGGTGTTGTTGCTAACGTATTGAACTAATCGATAAGTCTCAGCAATGAGATTTTGAGTTAGTTATAAAAAAGCCATTCTCTTAGAGGGTGGCTTTTTTTATGGGGGCGGGGAAGTGGTACATACGTAATAAAGCAAAAATAGAGT
Source organism: Psychrobacter sp. CCUG 69069 (assembly GCF_021023115.1). NCBI lineage: Bacteria > Pseudomonadati > Pseudomonadota > Gammaproteobacteria > Moraxellales > Moraxellaceae > Psychrobacter > Psychrobacter sp. CCUG 69069. The sequence goes on along the minus strand of NZ_QQAI01000007.1, from coordinate 64,813 downwards.
GCTTATTTTTGCAACATACTACTTGCTCACAGCAACGTTTATTTGTTCTCATTGGTATTGTAATCTGTGACGTTGCTTGCTATATTAACGCTGCTTCTTATAAGCCGTGCAGATTAGCGGTTTTGATAAAAGACTGACTGATAAACAGCAGTCTGGTATAAGAGGCAAATTAGGGTAATAAAACAATTTTACCGCTAAGGGCTTGCATTTTATGCTAAATATTGTATAATGCTGTCCTTTACACCCATAGGCGATTGGCTCAATTGGTAGAGCATCGGTCTCCAAAACCGAGGGTTGTAGGTTCGAGTCCTACATCGCCTGCCATCTTCTTATCATCTCTTTGTTGTACCTCACCATCTCCGAAGCGAGTTCTTTATGAGCAATAATCAAGATAACCTCGAGACTAAGTTATCTGATGCCAAGGCGGTTGCTGGTGGAATGCTGTCTAAAGATAAGCATGTTTCAGCGGGTAATAATTCTGCTGTTGAAGTTGCTAAGACGGGCTCAATAAAAGATTTGATTTTGTGGCTTCTTGCCGCAGTGCTTTTGATAGGCGCAACGTTAGTTAATCAGTATTTACCCGGTTATTGGCAACCCGCCAATGATGTCTGGGTACGTATTGGTATCATCGTTGCCCTCATTGTAGTTGCAGTTGTGTGCTTGGCGTTAACGCATCAAGGTCGCGCTTTTAAAATATTGTTAAAAGACGCCGCTGTTGAGCTTCGCCGAGTGACATGGCCAAGTAAAGACGAAACCTTCCAATACACATGGCAAGTTATTGTCGTGATTGCTATTGTCGGGTTTTTCGTGTGGTTACTAGATAACTTTTTTAATTGGTTCGTTGGCATATTTATTGGTTAAGTGTTTTGAAGTTGATCGTGTATTACGATTGCCTTTCATTTAAATACTGCCACTCAAATTTTTACTTATAACGATTAGGAGCGTGATATGCGTTGGTATATTGTCCAAGCGTTTTCAGGATATGAAAAACAAGTACAACGTTCATTAACTGATCGTATTAATCGTAGTGACTTCGCTGAGTCGTTCGGTGATGTGTTGGTTCCTACTGAAGAAGTCGTTGAAATGAAAGACGGCAAAAAACGTAAGAGCGAGCGTAAGTTCTTTCCAGGATACGTATTGATCCAGATGGACATGAACGATAATACTTGGCACATCGTTAAAGACTGCCCACGTATTATGGGCTTTGTAGGTGGCACACCTGAAACGCCAGCGCCCATTACGCAAGTAGAAGCCGATCGTATCTTAAATCGTCTCAATCAGACTGAAACTGACCCACGTCCTAAGACGCTATTTGAACCAGGCGAAGAATTGTTGGTTATTGATGGTCCATTCACTGACTTTAAAGGGTTGGTAGAGAAAGTGGACTATGAGAAATCTAAGCTACATCTAACGGTAAACGTATTTAATCGACCGACTCAGGTTGAGCTTGAGTTTAGTAAAGTTGAGAAACTGGACTAAACCCGCAAAAATTTCATCAACCGGGGAGCTGTTAATCCGCACTGTGTCTACACAGGATTGATTTGGCGCTATCACCCATTTAGGAGAGTATCATGGCTAAGAAGATTGATGGTTACATCAAACTGCAAGTGCCTGCAGGCAAAGCAAATCCTTCACCACCTATTGGTCCAGCATTGGGTCAAAAAGGCGTGAACATCATGGCGTTCTGTAAAGAATTTAACGCTGCAACCTCAGGTCAAGAGCCGGGTCTACCGATTCCAACTGAGATCACTGTATACAGCGATAAGTCTTTTACCTTCATCATGAAATCACCACCAGCTGCGTACTTACTACGTAAGGCTGCTGGTATTGCTAAAGGTTCAGGTACACCAAACACCGCTAAAGTCGGTAAAGTTGATCGTGCGCAATTAGAAGAAATCGTTAAGACCAAAGATGCAGATTTAACTGCTGCTGATCTTGATGCTGCTGTCCGTACCATCGCTGGTACCGCTCGTTCAATGGGTATTACCGTGGAGGGTGTATAATGTCTAAGCTAACCAAACGTCAAAAAGAAATTCAAAGCCGTATTGATAACGAAAAACAATACACTATGGAAGAAGCCGTTCAAATCTTAAATGATTTACCTGCGCTAAAATTCAAAGAGTCTATTGATATCGCAGTAAACTTGGGCGTTGACCCACGTAAATCTGATCAAGTGGTTCGTGGCGCTACCAACCTACCTGCTGGTACTGGTAAAACCAAACGCGTTGCTGTATTTGCTCAAGGCGCTGCTGCTGAAGCCGCTAAAGAAGCTGGTGCAGACATCGTTGGTTTTGAAGATCTTGCAGAAGAAATCAAAGCTGGCAACATGGACTTTGATGTTGTTATCGCCGCTCCTGATGCGATGCGTGTTGTTGGTCAGTTGGGTACGATCCTAGGTCCACGTGGCCTGATGCCTAACCCAAAAGTCGGTACAGTAACGCCAAACGTTGCTGAAGCTGTGACAAACGCGAAAGCTGGTCAAGCACAGTACCGTGTAGATAAAGCGGGTATTATTCATACCACTATCGGTCAAGTTGGTTTTACTGCTGAGCAAGTAATCCAAAATGCTGAAGCACTAATTACCGATCTAAAACGTGCTAAACCTGCTACTTCTAAAGGTACTTTCATCAAAAAAATCACCTTGTCTAGCACGATGGGTCCTGGTCTAAGTATTGATCCAGTTCCATATCGCACAGCAAAATAATTAAGTATGTGCCTTTATTTGACAATTTCAAATAAAGGCGACAAAAGTCTTTTAAAGAATTAGGTCAGTGTAGCACACGCTATGCTGTCTAAGACCGTAGGTAGAGAGCGGTTTTGCGTTATTAATAGTGATCTTTGGATTATTAGTAATAACCACGAGCTGCTTTTGTTAATCGACAAAAGATGAAAATCTTAGTTGTCCTACGCAGACGGTGACCCACCCAGTTGTTGATAAGAGCCGATAGTTCAATCTATCACTTGATGTCATTCTGATAACGGTGCCGTAATCAGTCGTTATGAGTAGATTTTATTTTTATATTATTTACAAATAACGTGTCGTATCAAGTCAGTCTAAGCCCGTCGTTTAATAAATGAAAATTTAGGTTTTTAAGTATTGAATTACTGAGCTGATTGATAAGATTAAAGGAGTCAACTTATGGCATTAACGCTAGAGCAAAAACAACAAGTTGTGGCTGAAGTGTCTGAAGTTGCTGCTAATGCTTACTCAGCAGTAGCTGCCGAATATCATGGTATTGGTGTTGCAAAGCTTACTAAGCTGCGCGAACAAGCCCGTGAGAAAGGCGTGGTTTTGAAAGTGGTAAAAAATACCCTAGCAAAACGCGCTTTTGAAGGCACTAAGTTTGAGAGCATGTCAGACCGTATGACTGGTCCACTACTTTTGGCTTTCTCTATGGAAGATTTGGGATCTGCAGCTCGAGTCGTTTTCGACTTTAGCAAAGAGAACAAAGCTTTAGAGACCAAATTGGTATCAGTCGGTGGTGAAGTTTATGGTCCAGAAGAGCTAGAGCGCGTATCGAAGCTACCAACTCGCGACGAAGCAATCTCTATCTTGATGGCTACTATGAATGCACCAGTGACCAAGCTTGTCCAGACTATGAACGCTGTTCCTGGCAAGTTCGTTCGCACGGTAGCGGCAATCAAAGACGCAAAAGAAGCTGCTTAATTGCTTGTTTTAACGTAACTTTGACATCGCTGGTTACATTTTTTTGTCAACCCTATTTTTAAATTTGGCAAGTAATCAAAGCGATATTAAAATCAATTAATTTTTATCAGATAACGGAGAGTTCTCATGGCACTATCTAAAGATGATGTGTTAAACGCAATCGCTGAAATGTCAGTAATGGATATCGTTGAATTAATCAGCGACATGGAAGAAAAATTCGGCGTAACAGCTGCTGTTGCTGCTGCACCTGCTGCTGCTGGTCCTGCTGCTGCTGCTGCTGAAGAAAAAGACGAGTTTGACGTCGTTCTTGCCAGCTTTGGCGAGAAGAAAGTTGGCGTAATTAAAGCCGTACGTGAAGCTACTGGTCTTGGCCTAAAAGAAGCGAAAGATTTGGTTGAAAGTGCTCCAGCACCAATCAAAGAAGGCGCATCTAAAGCTGAAGCTGAAGAGTTGAAAAAGAAACTTGAAGAAGCTGGTGCAACTGTTGAACTAAAATAAGTTTAACGCTGTACGAAAAAAAGCTGGTAATGCCTTGCATTGCCAGCTTTTTTTTACTATAATTCGTAGCTTGACCTTTTGTGTCTGCCAACATACGTATGCAACATCACGGTGGATACCCATCAAAAGGACAGACGATATACATGCAAGCACACATGCCAGTTTTTGAAATCAGTTAATATGAGCTAAACGTCCGTAGATGTTTGGCATTTTTTTGTGTCTGCATTCTTTCCCATTAACACTATAGTTTATACTGATTCTAAAAGTTATAGTTATCCCTATTATTAATTCTAAAAAGCTACTGATCTTAGGTTATCCATTTAGCATGGTTTGCTGTCAGTATGTAGCCTTGTAGACGGTACCCGTCAGTGATGACGTGAGTTTTCCATGACGAGCTGTCTAAATGCAAAATGGGGCTTGATGACAGATAGCTTGGAAAAATCCGAGTAGTCATATTTTTTTGTAAGGTTGTTTGTGACTGATGCCGTAAGGGCAATAGACTGTATGATATTGAATTTTTTGGTATGGGTAGTCATATAGACTTATTTAGATACCGATTATACGATTAAGTGCAGTGTGCTAAACAAGCACTGATTAGTAAAGTAGTCGTTGATAAAAAGATATGAGTTGAACACGAACACCCGTTTTATATTATCGTTTACGTCGCTAAGTTTGCATTGTATTTATGCAGGTTGGCCGCGCTTTTAATTTGTTTCCACGTTTACTGTAAGGACTCTCGATGGCATATTCTTATACTGAAAAAAAGCGTATTCGCAAAAGTTTTGCTGAATTGCCCACTGTGATGGACATTCCCTATTTGCTGTCTATCCAAGTAGATTCTTATGAGCAATTTTTGCAAGAGCATAAAAAGCCAAAAGCTCGTGAGAATACTGGTTTGCAAGCTGCGTATTCCTCTATTTTCCCAATTGAGAGTCACTCTGGTAATGCTGAGTTGCAATTTGTTGAGTACTATTTAGGTACGCCAGAATTTGATGAGCGCGAGTGTATTTTGCGTGGTTCAACGTTTGCTGCGCCTATGCGTGTCAAAATCCGCTTAATCATCAAAGATAAAGATAGTAAAGACAAAGACAGTAAAGCTGCGATCAAAGACATCCGTGAGCAAAGCGTTTACATGGGTGAGATCCCGTTGATGACAGCGAACGGTACCTTTATTATCAATGGTACTGAGCGTGTCATCGTATCACAGCTACATCGTTCACCAGGTGTGTTCTTTGATCATGATAAAGGTAAGTCACACTCAAGTGGTAAAGTATTATATAACGCCCGCATCATCCCTTACCGTGGGTCTTGGTTAGATTTTGAATTTGATGCGAAAGACTTAGTATTTGCTCGTATTGACCGTCGTCGTAAGCTATTGGCTTCTATCATTCTGCGGGCACTCGGTCTGACAACTTCTGAAATCTTAGATCTGTTCTTTGATAAAGTAAGCGTTTACAAAGGCGAAGAGCAGTTTGAGATTGATCTGGTTGCAGACCGCTTGCGTGGCGAGATGGCACAGTTTGATATCGTTTCACCTGAAGGTGAGGTGATTGTTGAGCAAGGCAAGCGTATTAATGCACGCCGTATTCGTCAGCTTGAAGAAGCAGGTATGACGAAGATTGCTGTGCCTGATGAATATCTCTATGAGCGTATTTTGGCTGAAGATATCGTCGTGAATGATGAAGTCATCGCTCGCGCCAACACGCTCATTGATCATGAACTATTGGTTAAATTAAACTCGTTTGAAGCCAGTGGCGCTATTAAAGAATTCAGCATTCTATTCACGAATGACATCGATCAGGGTAGTTATATCGCAGATACGCTACGTGCTGACAGTACGTCAACCCGTGAAGAAGCGCTGATTGAAATCTATAAAGTCATGCGTCCAGGTGAGCCACCAACGGTTGAGACGGCTGAAAAATTATTTGAAAGCATGTTCTTTAACGCCGATCGTTATGACTTATCAAATGTCGGTCGTATGAAGTTCAACCGCCGCCTTGGTTTAGAGTTTGATAATACAGATGATCCGGATGTTCAACGCGAACGCAGTGTGTTAACCAACGAAGACATCGTTAATGTCCTAAAAGAGCTGATTGAGATTCGTAATGGTCGCGGTGATGTTGATGATATTGACCATCTTGGTAACCGCCGTATTCGCTCAGTAGGTGAGATGGCAGAAAACCAATTCCGTGTTGGTTTAGTGCGTGTTGAGCGTGCGGTCAAAGAGCGTTTAAGCTCAGCGGAATCAGATAACTTGTCGCCACAAGATTTGATTAACTCTAAGCCCGTAGCGGCTGCGGTGAAAGAATTTTTTGGTTCAAGCCAGTTGTCACAGTTTATGGATCAGAACAACCCGTTGTCTGAAGTTACCCATAAGCGCCGTGTATCAGCACTAGGTCCTGGTGGTCTGACTCGTGAACGTGCAGGCTTTGAAGTACGTGACGTACATGACACGCATTATGGCCGTGTCTGCCCGATTGAGACTCCTGAAGGTCCAAACATTGGTCTGATCAACTCACTAGCGACATTTGCTAAAACCAACAGCTTTGGTTTCTTAGAAACGCCTTATCGCCGTGTGGTTAATGGTCAAGTGACCGATGAGATCGAGTATCTGTCAGCGATTGAAGAAGTGGGTACGGTCATTGCACAGGCCGACTCCCCAATGACCAAAGACGGCGCGTTAAGTGACGAGATGGTTAGTGTACGTAGCTATGGTGAATTTGTTCGTATGCCAGCTGACAAAGTGACGCATATGGATGTGTCGCCAAGCCAGGTTGTATCGGTCGCAGCAGGTCTGATTCCATTCCTAGAGCATGATGATGCTAACCGTGCCTTGATGGGCTCGAACATGCAGCGTCAGGCTGTTCCTACGCTACGTGCTGATAAGCCGTTAGTAGGTACTGGTATGGAGCGTCACGTTGCTCGTGACTCTGGTGTTTGTGTGATCGCTAAGCGTGGCGGTGTGATCGAAGATGTTGATGCGTCACGTATTGTCGTTCGTGTCAACGAAGACGAGATGACTGCTGGTGAAGCGGGTATTGATATCTATAACTTGATTAAATACACACGCTCTAACCAAAACACCTGTATCAACCAACGTATCATTGTTAACCAAGGCGACGAGATTGCCTTAGGTGATATCTTAGCTGATGGTCCATCAACGGATCTTGGTGAGCTAGCACTTGGTCAGAATATTCGCATCGCATTTATGCCGTGGAATGGTTACAACTTCGAAGATTCAATCTTGCTGTCTGAAAAAGTGGTGAAAGAAGATCGTTTTACTACCATTCATATCCAAGAATTGACGTGTGTGGCTCGTGATACCAAACTGGGTACAGAAGAGATCACGGCTGACATTCCAAACGTTGGTGAAGCCGCGTTATCAAGCCTTGATGAAGCAGGTATCGTCTATATCGGTGCTGAAGTTGACGCTGGTGATATCCTAGTGGGTAAAGTCACGCCAAAAGGCGAGACGCAATTAACGCCAGAAGAGAAATTGCTACGGGCTATCTTTGGTGAAAAAGCGGCTGATGTGAAAGACACGTCACTACGTGTACCGACTTCTAGTAAAGGTACGGTTATTGATGTACAGGTCTTCACCCGTGACGGCGTCGAAAAAGACGCGCGTGCAAGAGCGATTGAGAAGTCGCAACTTGACAGCTACCGTAAAGATTTAAAAGAAGAGCTACGCATCTTTGAAGAGGCGGCTCGTGGTCGTATTGGTACGCTGTTAGATGGTCAAAAAGTCAGTGGCGGTGCGGGTCTAAAAGCTGGTACGGTGATGGCATTGGCTGATATGAAAGACATGAGCCTTGAGACGTTATTGGATATTCAACCAGTAGAAGAGGAAATCTCTGAGCGTCTCACGCAAATCGCTGATTACTTGGTTGATAAGCAAAAAGACATCGATGTGAAATTTGCTGAGAAAAAACGCAAATTGACCGCTGGTGATGACTTACAACATGGCGTACAAAAAATCGTTAAAGTGTATCTAGCGGTTAAGCGTCGTATTCAGCCGGGTGATAAAATGGCTGGTCGTCATGGTAACAAAGGTGTGGTATCGCGCATCATGCCAGTTGAAGACATGCCTTATGATGAAAATGGTAATACCGTTGACATCGTATTGAACCCACTTGGTGTACCATCTCGTATGAACATCGGTCAGGTTCTAGAGACGCATTTGGGAATGGCAGCAAAAGGCTTGGGCGAGAAGATTGACGGTATGCTCAAATCTCAAGCAGCGATCAAAGAGCTACGTGACTTCTTGGACAAAATCTATAACCAAGTCGGCGGTGAGCAAGTTGATCTTGATAGCTTGAGTGATGATGACATCATGGCGCTAGCAGACAACCTACGTGGCGGTGTACCGATGGGTACGGCAGTATTTGACGGCGCAAGAGAAAGCCAAGTCAAAGACTTGCTAGAGCTTGCTGGTATGGATCGCGATGGTCAGCAAACCTTATATGATGGTCGTACTGGTCAGAAATTTGACCGTAAAGTGACGGTTGGCTACATGTACATGCTCAAATTGAACCATTTGGTTGATGACAAAATGCATGCGCGTTCAACGGGTTCTTACTCACTAGTCACGCAGCAGCCACTTGGCGGTAAAGCTCAGTTTGGTGGTCAGCGCTTTGGTGAGATGGAAGTGTGGGCACTAGAAGCTTATGGTGCGACCTATACGTTGCAAGAGATGTTGACTGTGAAGTCAGATGACGTTGAAGGCCGTACCCGTATGTACAAAAACATTGTTGATGGTGAGCAGTACATGGATCCAGGTATGCCTGAATCGTTTAACGTATTGACCAAAGAAATCAAATCACTGGGTATTAATATTGAGTTAAAACAAAGCAACTAACCCCGTTGTTTAACTTAGTTGTCCACTAAAGGCAGCCTGCTTTATTGCTGCTGCTTTTAGTGATTTGTCTCAACCCTATTCATTGCCTTCATTCATCTTATCTGCGTCAATAGATTGCAGTCAGATGATTATAAAGATAACGGAGAAGCAACTTGAAAGATTTACTCGATATCATGCAAAGCCCTGCCGGCAACGGTAATCAAGAGTTTGATAGCATTCAAATTACTTTAGCCTCACCTGACGTGATCAAATCATGGTCACATGGCGAAGTAAAAAAGCCTGAAACCATTAACTATCGCACGTTTAAGCCTGAACGTGATGGTCTGTTTTGTGCCAAGATTTTTGGCCCAGTAAAAGATTTTGAATGTCTATGTGGTAAGTACAAGCGCCGTAAGTTCCAAGGCGTTATCTGTGAAAAATGTGGTGTTGAAGTCACCACTGCTAAAGTTCGCCGTGACCGTATGGGTCACATTGACCTAGCCAGTCCTGTGGCACATATTTGGTTTTTAAAATCATTACCAAGCCGCATCGGTCTATTGCTAGACATGACGCTGCGTGATATTGAGCGCGTACTGTATTTTGAAAGCTACATCGTCACTGAGCCTGGCCTGACTTCTTTAGAGAAGTACCAGTTGCTGGATGATGAAGATTATTACAAAGCCCTAGAAGAATTTGGTGACGAATTCACGGCTAAGATGGGTGCTGAAGCGGTTCAAGACTTATTAAAAGATATCGACATGGATATCGAAATTGATGAGCTGCGTGAAGCGATTCCGCAAACAGGTTCTGAGACTAAGCTTAAAAAGATGTCTAAGCGTCTTAAATTATTAGAAGCGTTCCGCGATTCTAATAACAAGCCTGAGTGGATGGTAATGAATATCTTACCAGTACTACCACCAGATTTGCGTCCGCTAGTACCACTAGAAGGTGGCCGTTTTGCGACATCAGATCTAAACGATCTTTATCGCCGCGTAATCAACCGTAACAACCGTCTAAAGCGTCTGCTTGAGCTGAGCGCGCCTGACATCATCGTACGTAACGAAAAACGTATGTTGCAAGAGTCAGTGGATGCGTTGCTTGATAATGGTCGCCGCGGTCGTGCAATTACCGGCAGTAACAAGCGTCCATTAAAATCTTTGGCTGATATGATCAAAGGTAAGCAAGGTCGTTTCCGTCAGAACTTACTTGGTAAGCGTGTTGACTATTCTGGTCGTTCGGTCATCGTTGTTGGTCCAACACTACGTTTGCATCAGTGTGGTCTACCGAAGAAAATGGCACTAGAATTATTCAAGCCATTTACTTATAACAAGCTATTGTCTCATGGCCTTGCGACCACGATTAAAGCTGCCAAAAAGATGGTAGAGCGTGAAGAGCCACAAGTTTGGGACATGCTGGCCATGGTTATCCGTGAGCATCCAGTACTACTTAACCGTGCGCCAACACTTCACCGTTTGGGTCTACAGGCATTTGAGCCAGTATTGATCGAAGGTAAAGCGATCCAGCTGCATCCGCTTGTTTGTACCGCGTTCAACGCTGACTTTGATGGTGACCAAATGGCCGTTCACGTGCCATTGACGCTAGAAGCACAGCTTGAGTCACGTGCCTTGATGATGTCTACCAACAACATCTTATCACCTGCGAACGGTGATCCGATCATCGTACCATCACAGGATGTGGTATTGGGCTTGTATTACATCAGCCGTTCATCGATCAATGCTAAAGGCGAAGGCATGGTTTTTGCTACCGTCAATGAAGCATTGCGTGCGATTGGCTCAAACGATTTACATGTAAACGCTAAAATTAAAGTGCGTGCGACCGAAACGCATGTCGATGAAGATGGTAACGAAACCAAAGAAATCAGCATGAAAGAAACGGTTGCTGGTCGTCTACTTATCTGGAACATCATGCCTAAAGGTATGGCGTTTGATGAGTGTAACCAAGAGATGACGAAGAAAAACATCTCTCGTCTGATCAACTCTTGCTACCGTAAAGTCGGCGTAAAAGAAAGTGTCATGTTTGCTGACCAATTGATGTATCTTGGTTTTGCTCAAGCGACGCTATCTGGTGTGTCTATCGGTATCGATGATATGGTCATTCCACCACTGAAAAAGCAAATCATTGAAGTGGCAGAAGGCGAAGTGCGCGAGATTGAAGATCAATTCGAGCAAGGTTTTGTGACCGCTGGTGAGCGTTATAACAAAGTGGTTGATATCTGGTCACGTACCAATGACAAAGTCGCGAAAGCGATGATGGACAACTTGGCGACCGATAAAGTCATCAACGCCCAAGGTGAAGAAGACGAGCAGAAATCATTCAACTCAATCTTCATCATGTCAGACTCTGGTGCTCGTGGTAGTGCGGCACAGATTCGTCAGCTCGCAGGTATGCGTGGTCTAATGGCGAAACCAGATGGCTCAATCATTGAGACACCCATTAAGGCTAACTTCCGTGAAGGTTTGACCGTACTACAGTACTTCATCTCAACTCACGGTGCGCGTAAAGGTCTAGCAGATACGGCACTGAAAACGGCTAACTCAGGTTACCTGACTCGTCGTTTGGTTGATGTGGCACAAGATTTGGTTATTACCAGTGATGACTGTGGCACAGAAGAAGGCTTGCTCATGAAGCCGCATATCCAAGGTGGTGAAATCATCGAGAAACTCGGTGAGCTAGTACTTGGTCGTGTGACTGCTCGTGATGTGACTTATAACGATGATGACTCAAAAGTCTTGATCCCAGCGGGTACCTTGATCGATGAGCATTGGGTAAACGTGCTTGATAATAATGCGATCGATGATATCTGGGTACGCTCAGTCATTACTTGTGATGTTGAGCATGGCGTATGTTCACAGTGCTATGGTCGTGACCTTGCCCGTGGTCATAAAGTGAATATCGGCGAGTCAGTCGGTGTTATGGCCGCTCAGTCTATCGGTGAGCCTGGTACTCAGTTAACCATGCGTACTTTCCACGTGGGCGGGGCAGCAAGCTCAGCGTCTGTGGACAACAGCATCTCTGTACGTAATGCTGGTCAAGCGCATTTTGAAAACATGAAAACAGTTCAGCACACAGACGGTCACTTGGTCATCGTATCGCGTTCAGCGGAAATCGCCTTGACCGATGAGCTTGGTCGTGAGCGTGAGCGCTATAAAGTACCGTATGGTTCAAGCGTACTTGTGAAAGATGAAGAGCAGGTCGAAGGCGGTCAAACCATCGCTAAATGGGATCCGCACACGCATCCTATTATTACAGAATTTGCTGGTACAGCACGCTTCAGTGATATCATTGATGGTTCAACGGCGACGGTCAAAGTCGACGATGCAACTGGTATGAGCTCATTTGAGATTCTAGCGACTCGTGACCGTTCAAGCTCAGCAAAAGACTTACGTCCTGCGATTATCTTGAACACTGACGAAGGCAAAGAAGTGGTTTACTTCTTACCAGCTGAGACCATCATTCGCGTCAGCGATGGTGAAAAAGTTGCAGCAGGTTCGATCTTGGGCCGTGTACCACAAGCATCTTCTGGTACCAAAGATATTACCGGTGGTCTGCCACGTGTGGCTGACTTGTTCGAAGCACGTCGTCCAAAAGATCATGCCATCATGGCAGAGATGACGGGTGTGGTGAGCTTCGGTAAAGAGACTAAAGGTAAAAACCGCTTCATTATTACCAATGAAGATGGTGAGGTTCATGAAGAGCTGATCCCGAAATGGCGTCAAATCAACGTCTTTGAAAACGAGACAGTAGCACGTGGTGAGATTATCGCTGATGGTCCACAAAACCCGCACGATATCCTACGTCTAAAAGGTCAGACTGCGCTTGCTGATTATATCGTTAACGAAGTACAGGACGTTTATCGTCTGCAAGGTGTAAAAATCAACGACAAGCACATCGAAGTTATTATTCGTCAGATGTTGCGTAAAGTTGAAATCACCGATGGCGGCGATTCAAGCCACTTCAAAGGCGATCAGGTAGAGTATGCGGATATCAAAGCATTGAATGCGAAGCTAGAAGCGGAAGATAAATTCCCAGTACAGTATGAGCGTCAATTGTTAGGTATCACCAAAGCCAGCTTGGCCACTGAAAGCTTTATCTCAGCGGCTTCGTTCCAGGAGACAACCCGTGTCCTAACTGCTGCTGCCGTGACTGGTAAAGTGGATGAGTTACGTGGCCTGAAAGAAAACGTGGTCGTTGGTCGCTTGATTCCTGCCGGTACTGGTCTTGCTTATCACAAGACACGTAAAGAAAAAGCGGATCAGAAACTACAAGATAAAGATCTGAATGCCGCCTTTGATATGGGCGCAAGCACGGATAGCAAAGATTTTGCTAGCTTTGATGAAGCCTTTGCTCAAGAGTTAAATCAAGACAATTAATCGTATTAACTGTTCTTGATACTTTCTTAATGTGATAAAAAAGCCAGCTTGCAAGCTGGCTTTTTTGCGCTTTTAAACATTTAAACCGTCAAAAAAGTGATCCTAACTCTACATTTGGTAGGCTGAGTAGAGATGACGTGGTCACGTTGTAGTTCGGCTGTTATAATTTCTAAGAAAATCGGTCCAGTTAATAGTACACTTAAAGCATCACGTGTAAGTTATGACTGTACCAACTGGTCAGTGTTTATTGTCAATACAAGGATAAATAGCAAATGGCAGGTAAAACCCGTGTTGCCAAATATCAAGCAGATCGAACCAATCAAAAACTGTATTTCTGTCGTCTGTCCTGCCAAGCGGCAGGCAGTACCAATGACAAGCAACTGTATCAAGCGCACTGTGAGACCGCTATTTTTCATCTGCATGGCGCTTTTTTAGCATTCATACAAGAGCTTGGTCATTTTTATAGTTTGAACATGACAGCGCCCACCTTAATAGATATCGAGCAAGCCTTAAGCGAGCGGACACAGGTGTCCCCGGAAATTCAGCGCTTGCAGCAGTTACAACAACAAGGTTTTTTGGCTAATATAGAGCGTGCTTATCAGCGCTGTTTATATGCGGTACCGCCCGATACTGTCGTTGATGAAAAGCCAAGTGATGATACGGCGGGATCAGCGGATCTGATTGTCAACGTTGTGACTTTGTCAAACCAGTGGTTACCAGATGAGGCGACCATACGCGAATGGCGCCAGCAGCTTTTAGAGCTTATCGAGCAGTTACGTGCTGGTATGGTTGAGTTTTAGGAGGGATAGAATTTTTAAGGGTTAAAAAAAAGGCGTGTTTAGTAATCACTAAACACGCTTTTTTAGTGTGAGTTGCCACCGTGCTTAACGGTACGATTTACTCTGGTATTGGTGGCATCTCATCAACGGGTGTCACTGAGAGTGGATTTTGCGGGGCACTATCATTATTACGGCTGTCATTCGATTTTGCTGCCTGTAAGTTATCTGTCTCCTCAGTTGCTTCAGGAGCTGCTGGTTTACGCTGCTGAGTTTGGGTTTTGACGGGCTGTAGCGAGGTGCTGGTGTCAGTAGACTCATCTTCACTCGCCACACCATCATCAGTCATTTCTATCACTTTTTGCTGCTGCTTTTGAGACTTTGAGCGGTTATTGATAGATACCCACTGATTCGGTGTGTCTTTGAGCTGAGCTTTCATAAAGTCCATCCAGACAGGTAGGGCTGCCACACCACCATACTCACGGCGGCCCATCGTAGCTGGTTGATCGAACCCCATCCATACCACGGTAACATTGGTAGGATGAAATCCTGCAAACCATGCGTCTTTAGCTTCGTTGGTTGTGCCGGTTTTGCCGCCGATATCATCACGACCCAGAGCTTTTGCTCGTACGGCTGTACCGCGTTGCACCACATCGCGTAAGATATCGGCCATCTCAAACGCTACTCTAGGCTTTAAGATTCTAGGGGCTTGTTTGGCCACTGTATACTGCACAGCAGGCGCTTGTAAGCGATCTGATTGTGGACTAGCATCAGTCACGTCTACATTGATTTGGGTGTTTTGTGCGTTTTCTTCATTGCTCTTTAATGCTTGGCTTTCAGCAGTTACTGCCTCATTAGTGGTACTGTTTTCGCCTTCATTGGACTGACCATGTTCTTCGATTAACGTTTTATTGAGGGTTTCGAGCTGTTCGTTAAAACATAAAGCGCACGCTTGGCGCGGGTTGGCTTGAAATAACAGCTCATTCTTATAGTTATAAATTTGTTCAATAAAGTAAGGTTGTATGCGATGACCACCATTGGCGAAGGTGGAGTAGGCCGTTGCCATTTGTAATGGCGTTGCCTGCCCCGCCCCTAGTGCTAATGACAACGTCGTCGGCAACTTCTCTTTATCAAGACCGAACTCATCCAACAGGCTGCGCACATCAGAGATACCGATGGCTTGTAGAAGGCGAATAGAAACCAGATTGCGAGACAAATACAGCCCGCGACGTAGCGTGATGTCGCCTAAAAAACGCTCGTCAGAGTTTTTAGGTTTCCAGTCTCCTACTTGGATTGGGCGATCCGAGACAATACTGTCTGGACGATAGCCTTTTTCTAACGCCGCTGTATACACGAGGGGTTTAATGGTTGAGCCAGGTTGCCGCCAGCCTTGTAAAGCGCGGTTAAACTTACTATGGTTAAAGTCAAATCCACCGACCAAGGCATTTACCGCCCCAGTTTCTGGATCTAAGGACACCAGACTGCCTTGTATGTTTGGTATTTGACTCAGCTGCCAACTGCCATTAGCGGTAGGTATCACCCGAATGATATCGTTTTGATTGACAATTTGACTGGCGTTCGTAGGAGGGTAGCCGATACGATCAGCAGAAATGTATTTGGCTGCCCAGCTCATCCCAGGCCAGTTAACGGTTATATTTTTACCTGATTGCAAGGTTGCGTCAAAGCTTTGGGCGTTAACCTGAGTGACTTTGGCAGGATACATATTGCTGTAACGGCGGAAACTCTCTAAAGGTTCATCATTTGCTTCTGCCCCGCGCCAGCCGTGACGATGCTCGTAAGCGACCAAGCCTGTTAGGATAGCCGCTTCTGCTGCTGTTTGTGCTTTGCTATCCACGGTAAGACGTACGCGCCAACCACTGTGCATCACTTGCTCACCGTAGCGTTCGACCAAGGTAGCGCGAGTCATTTCTGCCAAATATGGCATATTAACGTCAAGCTTCTCTTGATAAAGGTTGATGCCTACTGGTGAATTAACGGCTTCGTCATATTGGGCTTTGGTGATATAGCCTAGCTCGTGCATGCGTCCAATGATCCAGTTGCGACGAGTCAGCGCGCGGCTAGGATTGGCCACAGGGTTGTATTTAGATGGCGCTTTTGGCAGACCGGCCAACATGGCCATCTCAGCAATAGTCAAATTTTCTAGTGATTTACTGTAGTATTTTTTGGCAGCAGCGCGGACACCATATGCGCCTTCACCCAAGTAGATTTTGTTGACATAAAGCGTCAAGATCTCATTTTTACTGAGTTCATCTTCGATCTTACGAGCCAAGAACAGTTCAGTCAGCTTACGATTTAGGGTGCGTTCTGGACTCAAAAAGTAATTTTTGGCCACCTGCATGGTGATGGTAGAGCCACCTGTCTGGCTATCATCATCAGTCACCACTTCGGTAACCGCACGGCCAAGTCCCTTAATACTAATACCACTGTGCTGAAAAAAAGAGGCGTCTTCTGCCGCTAAAAAAGCATGGGTGAGATCTTCAGGAATCTCATCAAAGGTAACGGGAAGCGATAAGCGATTGCCATATTGACCGATTAATTTATCGTCACTACTATAAACCTGTAATGGCATCTCAAAATTTGCTGTCTTAATTTCTTGTGTGCTAGGCAAAGTAGGGGATAAATACATTGCCATACCGTAAAAACCGATAGGCACAGCAAGCGCTAAAACCACTGCTAACGCTAAGCAGGCGATAAAAAGCCCCACTAAAAAATGAATGAGACGTGCGGTAGCAATTTTTTTGGTCATAGTAAGGCTTATCAATTAAAATTTGCAACAGGTAAGGCATTATACCTTGAACAAAATAAGAGGTCATAATAAATGTGTAAGTTAGCCTTAACAGCCAATTTAAACGCTTGAATCTATCTATTAAGTAAAGTATTGTGTTCAATTATTACAAATAACTATCAAAGTGTACACTTAATATAAGGTATAGAGCTTGTGAGGCTATTTACTTCCAAAAGTCAACATTTGATTGGCGTGGATATTTGTGCCACCTCAGTAAAGTTGGTTGATATACAGCGCCAACAGGGCATGTTTCACTTAAAATCTTATGGTATAGAAGGACTTCCGGAAGGAGTGGTCGTCGATAAGCTTTTAGTAGACACTGAAGCGGTTGGCAATGTGATTGCGACTTTGGCTAGGCGCTGTCAGGCGACGGGTAGTCAGGCCGCCACGGCAGTGTCAGGATCCGCAGTAATTACTAAGATTATTGATATGGACGCGGCGTTAAGCGATGTTGAGCGTGAAGCCCAAATACGTTTGGATGCCGATCAATACGTGCCTTATCCTTTAGAAGACGTGAATTTGGATTTTGAGGTGTTAGGTCCGTCTTTGTTAAGTGATGAGATGGTACAAGTATTACTTGCGGCCTCGCGCTCAGAAAATGTCGATCAACGTGTCGATGCTTTAACCTTCGGTGGTATGCAAACCAAAGTGATGGATATTGAATCCCATGCGATTGAGCGTGCGTTTGGACTGATGGTTGATAACTTACCAAATAATCCAGAATTGGTGGCCTTGGTAGATATCGGCCATAATCAAACGACTTTGTATGTTGCTAAGAATGGCGAGTTTATCTATAGTCGCGAGCAATTATTTGGTGGCGTACAATTGACAGAGGCGATTCAAAACCGTTATGGGCTCACGGCTGAAGAGGCAGATATCAGTAAGCGTGAGCGCACCTTACCTGATGATTACTATATTGATGTACTAACCCCATTTATCGAAAATACCATTCAACAAATCACTCGTTCACTACAGTTTTATTTCTCCTCAAGCCAGTACAGTAGTATCGATCAT
The DNA here is from genome assembly GCF_021023115.1 of Psychrobacter sp. CCUG 69069. Classification (NCBI taxonomy): domain Bacteria; kingdom Pseudomonadati; phylum Pseudomonadota; class Gammaproteobacteria; order Moraxellales; family Moraxellaceae; genus Psychrobacter; species Psychrobacter sp. CCUG 69069. The sequence continues at coordinate 46,824 of NZ_QQAI01000007.1, read as the reverse complement.
GTGGTACTGGCTGGTGGCAGTAGCTCTATCGCTGGTCTGGCAGGCATGGCACAACAAAAACTTGGTGTGACGGTCAGTATCGCCAATCCGTTTGTCAATATGACCATTGCGCCAGATATCGACAATGAACAACTGGCTATTGAGGCACCAAGCTTGATGGCGGCGTGCGGTCTTGCGTTAAGGAGCTTTGACTAATGGCTCGTATTAACCTTTTACCTTGGCGACAAGAAGAGCGCGAACGTCGCAACAAAGAATTTATAACATTAGTGGTCGCGGTGACTTTGCTCACTCTGTTGGTCGCCTTTGCTTCGTGGAGCTACTTTAACAATGAGCTTGATGAGCAGCTCGATGCCAACGCATTGATCGAACAAGAAAATGCTCGTTTAGACACAGCGCTCACTGAGATTGATAGTCTGGAGCAGCGCCGTGAAGACATTATCTCACGTATGCAGGTGATCCAAGACTTGCAGGGTCGACGCCCTGTACCAGTACGTCTGTGGGATGATCTTGCTAAAGCCATTCCCCCAGCATTGTACCTCAATAACCTCAAACGTGAAGGCGATACGCTCACTTTGACGGGTCTGGCAGACAACCCAAATGTAGTCTCAAGCTTGATTCGCAATCTTGATAACAGTAAGTGGATGGGCAACTCTGCGGTGAGTAACATTCAACAAAATATCAGTGCGTATGAAACAGCACCAGCGCTTAATAATACGGTTACTGCTGGCGAGGCGCCGCGCCCTGTTTATCCTGAAGACAGTTATGTACAGTTTGTGGTAACGACGAAAGTGCAGTCAGAGACAGCCACATCTGCTGATGCTGAGCTGGGAGGTGAGCTATGAAGCTTAGCCGCAAAAAAAGCCTGATCAAAACCAGAAAAACGGCGGTGACACCAAAGAAGCAGTTTGATCTAAATGAGTTTCGGCGCAGTTTTGAGTCTTTAGATTCCGAAAACTATGGCAGCTGGCCACTCCCAGTAAAAATAACCGTTATTGGGCTTATCATTGTCTTTATAGCGGCACTAGCGTGGGCGCTACCGATTAGCAGCAAGATTGATGAGATCAGCGCTGCCGAAAGTCAGCAGCAGACCTTGCTTGAGAGCTACCGTGAAAAAGAGTCACGCGCGCGCCACTTAAAAGCGTATCAAGCACAAGTTATCCAAATGGAGACGGAATTCAACACCTTACTCGATCAGCTACCAAAAGATACCCGTGTGTCAGAGTTGGTAGAAGGGATCAATATGACAGGGGTGGGCAGTAACATCCGTTTTCAAGACATTTCCGTCGAACCTGAGATTGAGAACGAGTTCTTTATTGAGCAGCCTATTCGCATTGCAGCTTTAGGTGAATATCATCAATTTGGCAGCTTTATCAGTGGTCTTGCGGCCCTGCCACGAATTATTACCATGCACGACTTTGAGGTGAGTAATCCGCAGCCAACACTGGACGTCTTACCAGAGCTTAATCTGGTGCTACAAACCAAAACGTATCGCTCAAAAGAAGCGGCGCCTGAGGATGAAACTGGCGCTGCGACTGATAATGCAGGAGGCAACTAATGAGTAGCCAAAAATTGCCCATCCTACTGGTGTTAAGCGTTACTGTGTTATCAATGACGGGTTGTACTGACCGTATTGCCATGGCAGAGCAAGCAATGACTGACATACGCAATCAGCCTGCACAGCCTATTGAGCCGCCGCCCAAGGCGGAGCTGGTAGAAGACTTCGTTTACAGTGCTAGTGCGCAGCGTAGTCCATTTTTGCCACCAAGTTTGGTCAATGTAGAAGGCCCGACCACCTCAATTGACGGTGTGCGCCCTGATATTACTAGGGTAAAAGAACCGCTTGAGCAGTATGAGCTATCGCAACTGGTTTTTCGTGGTGTGGTGGTATCCCCCGAGGGACAGCGCTATGCGCTGATACAACGTCCTGATGGCTCGGTTGCTAGTGTTAAAGTAGGTGATTATCTTGGATTAAATGACGGCCGTATTGTTGAAATCACGCCGACCCAGATTAATTTGATTGAAATTGTGCCAGACAGCCGCGCAGGGTTCATTGAAAAACCCCAGTCGCTGGTATCCCCCATAAGCTAAGTCGGCAGATTTTTTGAGGAATAAGTAATGACAGTACGCAATAACAAGGTAATGATGATGAGCAACCGCGTGTCCTCTGCTTTTGCCATTTCAGCATTGGCAATCAGCATGGTAGCAGTGAGTAACAGTGCCCATGCTGTACAGCGTATTAACAACGTCACTGTGGTACAAACAGCGCCTGCGGTGACGCAACTGCGTTTGGGCTTTGCAGGCTTACCAGTATTACCGGCGGCTTATCAGCTGGATGATCCTAGCCGTTTGGTGCTAGATTTCGAACAAGTGCAAAACGGGTTGGCCAGTCGTTTCAATGAGTATAATGTTGGCGTGGTCAATGATGTTACGACGTTAAGTAGTGACAGTACCACGCGTCTTATCATTGGCCTCAAGCAGTCAGGCAATTATACGACAGCGATTGAGGGCAATGATTTGTTGCTGACCATTACGGATCCCAATCGTCCAGTCGTGACCAGTGACCCTATTCAAGACGTGCTCAACGACAGTGATGACCTGACGACCACAGCTGTTGTCACACCAATCGTTGAGACCAGTGTGGCGCCTGTGGCTGCCGTCCGCACCACCAGTCGGGCAGTAGAAAAAAAGACCGTACCAGCCGATACGATGGTGGTTAGAGTCAATCCTCTACTCAATCCGCAGCTTGCCGCGTCACAAGTGAGTAAGCAGTACAGTTATGACGGTCTAAGCGCGGTCAATTTTGCGGCCGGGAATAATGGTGGTGGCAATGTCAGTATCGCCCTTGCCAACGAAGCCATTCCTGTGGATGTACAACGTCAAGGTAATAAGCTGGTTGTACGTTTGATAGGCAGTACGGTTCCAAGAAATTTACTACGTCGATTAAACATTAATAGTGGTCTTGTTAGTAGTATTGATACCAAGAACCAAGGCCAAAACGGTGTCATCACTATCAATATGGTCGATGATTACGAGTATCAAGCTTACCAATCGGGCAATCAGTTAAACATCAGTATCAATAAGCCTGAACTGCTACGCGAGCCGACGCTTGAAGAAAAAGTGTATAGCGGTGAGCGACTGTCTATGGAGTTCCAAGACGTTGAGATTCGTAGCGTTTTAGATATCTTAGCGCAGTTTACCGAGATGAATATTGTTGCTAGTGATTCGGTGTCTGGTAATATCACTTTGCGCCTGATCAATGTCCCATGGGATCAAGCACTTGACATTATTTTGAAAAGTAAAAACCTAGGGAAACGTGAAAATGGGAATGTCATCTTGGTGGCGCCCGCGACTGAGCTTGCTGAACAAGAAGCACGTGAGCTTGAGGCACAGCAAGCAGTTGAGTCTTTTGCCCCCCTACGCACTGAGTACATTCGCTTAAGTTATGCAAAAGCCCAAGATGTACTGACTCTTATTTCTCAAGGTAGTGGCGCGTCTAGCGGTGGTAATAGTGGTATTGCCAATCGCGTTGACGACAATAATACGCTGTTATCCAATCGTGGAACGGTCACGGTCGATGAGCGCACCAATACGTTAATCATTAAAGATGTGGCTAAAAGTATTGAGAATATCCACAAATTAATCAGTAAAATCGACATTCCAGTCCGTCAGGTAATGATTGAAGCACGTATTGTTAGTGCCACTGATAGTTTTAGTAAAGAGATTGGGGTGCGTTGGGGTATCTTGTCAAATGGTGCGGCCAATAATCGTAATCTATTGGTTGGTGGTAGTAATCAAACATTGGCGGATCTAAAAGACTTTGACATAGAAACGACAACGGTCAATGGCCAAACGGTTTCTTACCCTTCTTATGATATTACCCGTCCTGACAATCTAAACGTGGATTTAGGGGTGGCCAACCCAGCGGGTAGTATCGCTTTTGGTTTGCTCAGTATGTCTGATGTGATGCTCGATCTTGAGCTGTCAGCATTGCAAGCCGACAACCGCGGTGAAGTGATCTCTACGCCAAAGATTTTGACCGCAGATAAGCAAACAGCGAAAGTGTCTTCTGGTACCCAGATTCCTTACCAAGAGGCATCCGCCAGTGGCGCCACGACGACCAGTTTTAAAGAGGCGGCACTCAGCCTAGAAGCCACACCAAACATCACGCCTGATGGTAAGATTGGTTTGCAACTGGTCATTACAAACGGCACACCAACTATTATTAACAATCAGGTCGCCATCGCTGAGGACTCTATTTCAACCAACGTTATTGTTGAAGACGGTCAAACGGTTGTACTGGGCGGTGTCTTTAAAAACCGTACCAATAACGGCGTCGATAAGGTGCCTTTTTTAGGAGATTTGCCGTATATTGGTCGTGCGTTCCGTCGTGATGTGCGCAGTAACAATAAAGAAGAGCTGTTGATATTTGTCACACCAAAATTAATCAACGATGGTATCAGTCGCTTGGATTAAGCCGTCTTTGATTGTTTTTTGTCCAAAAAAGCAAGCCGAAACGCTTGCTTTTTTTATGTATAAATTTTTAAAGTTTGCGAACAATAATCACAGCGCATTACTAGCCAGAATATCAATGACGTTGTATCATACCTAATTTAGCTGAGTGAGTGTTATGGTGGAGGAATTACCGTCGGTGTTTTTAGTAGGACCGATGGGAGCAGGGAAGACGACGATCGGCAAATTGCTTGCCAAGCAGTTAGGACGCACCTTCGTAGACAGCGATTGGTATATTGAGTCACAAACAGGTGCCGATATTGCTTGGATATTCGCTAAAGAAGGTGAGGCTGGGTTTCGGGAGCGTGAGACGCGAGCCATTGATGAGCTCACTCAGAAACCCCACATTGTCTTAGCCACCGGTGGCGGCGCCGTGATGAGTGCTGAAAACCGCGCGTTTTTAAATCAACGCGGCATTGTGGTTTATTTGAATGCACCAGTCGATGTGCAAATGGCTCGTACGGCCAAAGACAAATCACGACCATTGTTACAGCAGCCTAATCCCAGACAAATACTGCAAGACCTGTATAGCACACGCGATCCATTATATCGTCAAGTTGCGCATATCATAATGCCAACTGGGCACACGTACCCGCGGCATATGGTCAACCAACTCTTACAGCAGCTAGCGTCCTTTAATATCTCTAGCGCAGTAGGCTCTAAAAAAGAGTGATAAGAGGCAAAGATAAACCGAGTTATTAATTACAGTCAGCTACTTTTATCTCATTAAAATGCTTAGGGAGTGCTCATGGCCAAGCCACTGTTTCATGATGGATTAACCGTTCATACGCAAAGTCATGACTATCCAATTGTCATTACTGAAAAAACGGCGACAGAAAATAACAGCATGGCAAAGCAAGTCGCACCCTATATCAGCGGTCGCCAAGTGTTGATTGTCACCAATGACACCGTTGCGGCTTTATACTTAAATGCTTTAACAGAAGAGCTGGCAGAGCAATTTACCGTCAAGGTTTGCGTCCTCCCTGATGGTGAGCAATATAAGAACCAGACCAGTATCAACCAAATCTACGATGCCTTGATGGCGGCGCATTTCAATCGTGATGTCACACTGATTGCGTTGGGTGGCGGCGTGGTTGGGGACATGACAGGTTTTGCGGCGGCCAGTTTTATGCGGGGGGTGAGTTTTATCCAGATTCCAACCACGCTACTGTCGCAAGTGGATTCGAGCGTTGGTGGCAAGACGGGCATCAATCATGCGCAAGGCAAAAACATGATTGGCGCTTTTTGGCAGCCGCAAATGGTGCTTGCGGACATGAGCACGCTCAAAACACTGCCCGCGCGTGAGCTGTCGGCAGGACTTGCTGAAGTTATTAAATACGCGCTTATCATGGACGAAGCATTTTTGACGTGGCTTGAAAACAATTTGCCTGCGATGATGGCATTGGATTTGGCCATACTTGGCGATGCAGTAAAGCGCTGCTGTCAGTATAAGGCCGATATCGTCGCACAGGACGAGAGAGAGTCAGGCGTGCGGGCGTTGTTAAACTTTGGGCATACTTTTGGGCATGTGATTGAGACGCACCAAGGCTACGGTAACTGGCTGCATGGTGAAGCAGTCGCTGCTGGGATGGTACAAGCCGCCGAACTGTCGCAAAAAATGGGCTGGTTAACGGCCGAGGAAGTTGCCCGAGTTAAACGTGTGTTAACCTTGGCCAATTTGCCTATCACACCGCCGTCTATCGAGGTGCAAACTGCTTTAGATTTGATGGGTCATGATAAAAAAGTGAAACACGGACAAATCCGCCTTATTTTGTTAAAATCACTAGGTAAGGCCGTATTGACCAATGATTTTGATGCCAAACTACTAACTGACGTATTGTCACCACCGAGAGCATAACGCCTCAACATTTCATGGCTCCTCATTGCTCACTGACTATAAACATACCTATTATACTGGTTAGCCGTCATTTTACTCAAACACGCATTGACGTGTGCGGTTGAACATATTCTCACCAAGGACATTTCCATGGCAGCCTCAAGATCGACGACTCGTACCGCTCGCCAATCATATCGCCGGCAAGCACTGATTTGGCTGATAATGACCTTGCTGTTGGGGGTAGTGACGGCGCTAGTCTGGATGCTTAGTCAAACGCCAGCGCTGGGTGCCAAGATCGAAAATGCCCCGATATCAGCACCGGAGACATTAAGTAATGAGCTTGAACAGCCCTTAAAAATTGAGTCGCTACATGAGCTTGATACCGATGTGCAGCCCATCAGTTTTGATGCGACGGTTCGTGACTTGCGCAACTATCCTGATGAGTTTAAAGACAAGCGTTATTTGCTGGCCAATAAAGGCAAATGGACGGTGCAGGTGATGAATGTCACTGAAAACGAGGTGATTGTCAGTTACCTAGAAGGCCGCGAGGACCGTGATAAATTTGCTTACTTCCGATATCTCGATGATGCAAATCAAGTACGTTATATGCTGACTTATGGGATCATGAGCAGTCCACAAGAGGCTGTCGGCGCCGCAAAACTCATAGACTTTAAGTTGCCTGATAACGTGCGGGTGTTACCAGAAGAGGTCAATCGCTATGTCAGTATTATCGATAACTATGAACGCCCTGATCCAGTAAAAGACTTAAGCACAAAACGCACACGTTCCGTGAATTTGAACCCAGCTAAACGCGAAGTCCCCGTGCGTCAGCAAACGCAAAATGCTAGCAGCGGTGATAGTAACCAAGCAGCAAGCAACAATGAAAATCGTAGTAGCCAAGACGCCGAAAATGACAATAATGAGGAAAGTATTCGCCAGTCAGCTGATACTTCTGCTACTTTATTCGTGAGTGAAGAGCGTATCGTCGGTTATGAAGGACAAGCGCCAGCTGATAAGACGTCTAAAGACAAAGACAGTGTGAAAAAACCTGCGCAGGACACCAAAAAACCAGCGGCATCCGCGACTGATAGTAACAGCACGAAAAAACCCCCAGTAGTGCCAACGCCTAAGCCGCCAAGTAATACGAATAATACAAATTCTGTCAGCAAAAGTGATAACACCAACGCCTCTAAAGCGAATAGCTCTCCTAAGACGAGTAGCGATAGCATAAAAACCCTGATAGAAGATAAAAGTAACTAGTGGCTAGCTAGTAGTTCACAGCAGTGACAACGTCGCGATGATGATAAAAGATAAAACCCACTAACAAAAACAGTTGGTGGGTTTTTTTATGCGAGTTTATTAATGGGTGATCAACGCTATAATAAGTGTGCAGGGATAACACAGCTACCTGAGTTAGGGTAACCAAGCCTTGCAATTATTACTTTACGTTAGAGAGTAACTACGATTTTGAGTCATCCTATAACCAATAGTAATAAGTTCTCTTACAAAATATGGTCGATGAATCGAGAGAAAAGACTAGATTTTTTGCCCATCATTAACTAATATAACTGTGGGCGACGTTCTGTATAGTTATCGTAAAAAACTATTTATCTAACAATCATTTAGTAAGACGCTCTTATTCATAAGATATGTTACTAAAATTTGTTGTCTCAAGCGCAGCTGCTTGTCATGCATAGCGAAGCTACTGCAAGTGGCGCAACCTCTCTTATTGTCACTCTTTTTAGGGTTAATAAAGCGCTTGAATACAGAGCGTCAGATATTCAAAATTAATCAAATGTACTGTTGTTCGATGCCCAGCCAATCAGCTTGAAACGCTAGGCATAACACAATGACAAGCGACACTCATAATAACGACGTTACGTTATTGATGATTAAGTAACTGGCATATAGGGACGTGTTTCGCCCCATTGCCACGGGCTACTACTTACTATCTGTTAATACACTAATTACCTGTTAAGACATCATCTACTGACTAGGAGGGTCAAGGATTTTACCTTACTCTCAAAGCATGATGGCTATGAGCGTCACACCATTTATTAATTCGGATATACGAATATTAATTACCAGCCCGTTCTGCCTACGGGTGTCAGCTTATGTGCCGCATTGGTTACCTAAGTTACCCGTTTACTTAAAAGGACCAGCTATGTCAATGATTTCCTCGCAAACCCACCTGGCCACGCCAGATGACTTTTCTGATAATTGCGGTTTTGGTTTGATTGCTCACATTGAGGGTGAGGCCAGCCATGATTTGGTAAAAACTGCTATTCATAGCCTCAGTTGTATGACTCACCGCGGCGGTGTTGCGGCTGACGGTAGAACTGGTGACGGTTGTGGTTTATTACTGGCAACGCCTACTGAGTTTTTTAAAAAAATCGCAGCTGAGCAGCAGTTCACACTTACCGAGAATTTTGCAGTGGGTATGGTGTTCGTCAATTTAGACGAGGCTAAGGCCAAGCATAGCCAGCAAGTACTAAGCGAGGAGATCGAGGCACAAGGACTAGAGGTTGCAGGTTGGCGCGATGTGCCGCTTGATTTAAGTATTGTTGGTGAGATTGGTCGTGAGACACTACCAGATTTTAAGCAAGTGTTTGTCAATGCCCCCAATGACAATGAGCTGGCAGCGGACGATTTTAACCGTAAATTGTTTGTCGCCCGTAAAAAAGCGGAGCAACGTTTGGTCGATGATGAGCTGTTTTATGTTTGCTCATTGAGTTGCCAGACGATTATTTATAAAGGTTTGGTGATGCCATCAGACTTGCCAGCGTTCTTTTTAGATCTACAAGATGAGCGTTTGGCGTCGCATATCGTGGTGTTCCATCAACGCTTCTCAACCAATACCTTGCCACGCTGGCCGTTGGCACAACCATTCCGTTATCTTGCCCACAATGGCGAGTTGAATACCATCACAGGTAACCGCAACTGGTCGGAAGCACGTACGCCAAAACTAAAATCAGAAAAATTGCCCAATTTGAATGAGTTGACGCCTTTGGTAAATCGCACGGGTTCTGACTCATCAAGCTTGGATAACATGCTTGAAGTGCTGATGTCAGGCGGTATGAATTTGTTCCATGCGATGTCGATTCTAGTGCCACCCGCTTGGCAGAATGTCGATAGCATGGACATGGACTTGCGCGCGTTTTATGAGTTTTACTCGCAGCATATGGAAGCGTGGGACGGCCCAGCAGGTTTGGTGATTCAAGATGGGCGCTATGCCGTTTGTATGCTCGACCGAAATGGTCTGCGTCCGTCGCGGTGGGTGACCACCAAAAATGGGTATATCACGGTCGCCTCTGAGGTTGGCGTTTGGGATTACTCGCCGACAGACGTATTGGCAAAAGGCCGCGTTGGTCCTGGTCAGATGCTGGTCATTGATACGTTGACCGGTCAAATCTTAGATACTAAGGCAATTGCAACCTTACTTAAAGAAGCCCATCCGTATCGTAAATGGTTACGTGAAGAAGCCACTCGTGTTCGTGATGATGAGCGTTTAGAAGAAACATTGGCGGCACAGTCTTGCCGCGGTGACAAGCTAAAAGCCTTGCAAAAAATGTATCACATCACCAATGAAGAGCGCACTGAAATCATTCGTCCCAATGCCGAAAATGGTCAAGAGCCAGTCGGATCGATGGGGGATGACACGCCGATGGCAGTACTATCGCAGCAAATTCGTCATGTTGGTGACTTTTTCCGCCAGCAGTTTGCACAGGTGACCAATCCACCGATTGACCCACTGCGTGAATCTATTGTGATGTCGCTACAGACGTGCTTAGGTGCTGAAACCAATGTGTTTGCGCCGTCTGCAAGAGATGCCCATCGTATTATTCTATCGTCACCGGTGTTATCAGCCAGCAAGATGCAGCAGCTTGAGACTTTAGAGGATCCTGCGTTCAAGATGGATCGTATCGACTTGAACTATGATCGTACGCTAGAATTGTCTGATGCCATTACTGCCATCTGTGAGCAAGTGGCGAGTAGCATTCGAGCGGGCAATACACTGATTGTGTTGTCTGATAAGGCCATTGATGTAGATAAAGTGCCGGCCAACGCTATTATGGTGACGGGTGCCGTACATCATTACCTCATTGCCCAAGGTATTCGTACCGATGCCAATCTCATCATTGAGACAGGTCTTGCTCGTGATTCGCATCAAGTAGCCGTATTGATTGGCTTTGGTGCGACCTGCGTTTATCCATACTTAGCCTACGATGTCATCGATGACTTGGTCGCAACGGGCGAGCTGCTTGGTGATCCGATTCAAGCACGGGTAAATTTCCGTAAAGGCTTGGATAAAGGCCTGCTAAAAATCTTATCAAAAATGGGCATCTCTACCGTGGTTTCTTATCGCGGTGCCCAGTTGTTTGAAGCCGTTGGCCTCTCAGAAGAAGTCGTCAGCTTGTGCTTTAAAGGCGTGCAAAGTCGTATTAAAGGCGCAACCTTTGCAGATTTGGCAGCGGATCAAGCACAACTGGCTGCTAATGCCTTTAAACGCCGCGCACCACTTGATCAAGGTGGGTTGCTCAAGTTTGTCTTTAACAAAGAGTATCATGCCTTTAATCCAGACGTAATCAACAGCTTACATACGGCGGTACGAACGGGCGATTACGTCAATTATCGTCATTATGCAGATCTGGTCAATAGCCGTCCAGTTGCTACCTTGCGCGACTTATTGCAGTTAAAGACGGACAACAGTATCGATGTCAATGAGGTCGAAGATATCTCCAAAATTTTGACCCGTTTTGACTCTGCTGGCATGTCGCTTGGTGCCCTATCTCCTGAGGCCCATGAAGCCATTGCTATGGCTATGAACACCATTGGCGGACGCTCAAACTCTGGTGAGGGCGGGGAAGATCCGGTGCGTTATGGCACGCTGCGCAACTCAAAAATCAAACAGGTAGCCTCAGGCCGTTTTGGCGTGACTCCTGCGTATCTGCGCTCAGCAGAAGTGATGCAGATTAAAGTGGCGCAAGGTGCTAAACCGGGTGAAGGTGGCCAGCTACCGGGTGGTAAAGTCAATGCCTTGATTGCTCGCTTGCGATACTCTGTACCGGGGGTGACGCTGATTTCTCCACCACCGCATCATGATATTTATTCTATCGAGGATTTGGCGCAGCTGATTTTTGATTTAAAACAAGTCAATCCAGATGCCTTGGTGTCGGTCAAGCTGGTCTCTCGTCCAGGGGTTGGAACAATCGCCACGGGCGTGGCAAAAGCCTACGCTGACCTAATCACCATCTCAGGTTATGATGGTGGTACAGCAGCGTCGCCGCTATCTTCTATTCATCACGCAGGCTCACCGTGGGAGTTGGGGCTTGCTGAGACTCACCAGTCGCTACGTGTTAATGGACTACGTGATAAAGTACGAGTGCAGACCGATGGTGGCCTAAAAACGGGTCTTGATGTCGTAAAAGCCGCTATCCTTGGGGCAGAAAGCTTCGGCTTTGGTACCACACCGATGATTGCGGTTGGTTGTAAATACCTACGTATTTGCCATTTGAATAATTGTCCAACAGGCGTTGCCACTCAGAAAGCCAGATTGCGCGATGAGCACTTTATTGGTGAAGCTGAGATGTTGATTAACTTCTTTAAGTTTGTGGCGACCGAAACACGCGAGTGGCTTGCAGTACTGGGCGTACGTAGTATGGAGGAGCTAGTCGGACGTACTGATTTGCTCGACGTATTAGAAGGGACGACTGACAAGCAGCGCCACCTTGATCTAACCCCATTGCTGTTTAGTCATCCGGCCAGTGCTGGTAAAGCGCAAACATGTCAGGTAGAGCGCAATGAGCCATTTGACAAAGGCTTGCTCGCCGAGCAGATGATTAGCGATATGCTATTGAATATCCGCCAAGGCACAGGCGGTGAGTACAGCTATGATGTGGGTAACTGTGATCGCTCTATCGGCGCTCGTATTTCTGGCGAAATCGCGCAGCTATGGGGTAATCTGGGTATGAGCGATATGCCAATTAAGTTGCGTCTGACAGGCACCGCAGGACAAAGCTTAGGCGTCTGGAATGCGGGCGGCTTGAACATTGAGCTTGAAGGCGATGCCAATGACTATGTCGGTAAAGGCATGGCAGGCGGGGAGATCGTCATTTATCCACCGAAAAACTCAAGCTTTACCGCACAAAACACGGCCATTATCGGTAACACTTGTCTATATGGCGCCACTGGTGGCAAGTTGTATGCCGCTGGTACGGCAGGCGAGCGCTTTGGGGTTCGTAACTCGGGGGCGCACGCGGTCATCGAAGGCACAGGCGACCACTGCTGTGAGTATATGACGGGCGGTATCGTCACGATTCTTGGACGTACAGGTCTCAACTTTGGGGCAGGTATGACCGGTGGTTTCGCTTATGTACTCGATATGGAAGGCGACTTCTTTGATCGCTGTAATCATGAACTGATCGATCTGAATCGTATTTCAAGCGAGCAAACAGAAGAACATCGCATCTATTTGCAACGTGTGATCGAAACTCACATAGATAAAACCGGTAGTGCGTGGGGCCAGACGATACTGGCTGACTTTGAACACTACGTTCGTAAGGTTTATTTGGTGAAACCAAAAGCTGCGAACATTGCAAGCCTTCTTAAAACTACTATGGCAGACCCACAATAGCTGATTGGTCATCGTTGATTGATAGCAGCTTTGAGTAGGTTACCCAATAATAGGTTTTTAGATACGTTGTAACTCACAGGTTTTAAGCAGGTAAGTGACAGCAACAGCCGACATGCCTTGTGTTCATTGAGCATCGCTGGCTGTCACCGCCCACTGTAAAAGAGCCTTATATAAAAGAGATAGCACCATGGCAAAACGCATAGAAAATAGTTTTCAGTTTTTAGATGTACCACGGCTTGAGCCGATCAAAAAAGACATCGCAACGCGCTCAACGGAATTTGTCGAAATTTACACACCGTTTGAGAGTGAAGCAGTGGCGCAGCAGTCGCACCGTTGTCTTGAATGCGGTAATCCTTACTGTGAATGGAAGTGTCCCGTACATAACTACATTCCTAATTGGTTAAAACTGGCCACCGAAGGGCAGATATTTCAAGCGGCTGAATTGTGTCACCGTACCAATACCTTGCCTGAGGTTTGCGGACGCGTCTGTCCACAAGATCGCTTATGTGAAGGGGCTTGTACGTTAAATGATGGCTTTGGGGCCGTCACCATTGGCAATGTAGAAAAATACATCAATGATACTGCCTTTGCTCTCGGCTGGCGTCCGGATATGTCTGATGTGGTTTGGACGGATAAAAAAGTCGCTATCATCGGTGCAGGACCCGCAGGCCTAGGCTGTGCAGATATCTTAGTCAGAAATGGTGTCAAACCAGTCGTTTTTGATAAGCGTCCTGAAATTGGGGGCTTACTTACCTTTGGTATTCCAGAATTTAAAATGGAAAAAGACGTGATGCGCAATCGCCGTGTCATCTTTGAAGGCATGGGTATTGAGTTTCGTCTGGAAACAGAGATTGGTACAGATATTAGTATTGATGAGCTGCTCAGCGATTATGATGCGGTGTTTATGGGTATGGGCACGTACACTTATATGCGCGGTGGGTTTGCTGGTGAAGAGCTCGAAGGCGTTTATGATGCGCTAGATTATCTGATTGCCAATGTCAATCGTTGTAATGATTGGGAAAAGAATCCCGAAGAGTATATCGACTTCAAAGGCAAAAGAGTGGTGGTACTAGGCGGCGGTGATACAGCGATGGACTGTAACCGTACCAGTATTCGTCAAGGTGCTGAGCAAGTGGTCTGTGCCTATCGCCGCGACGAAGAGAACATGCCAGGCTCGCGCCGTGAAGTGGTCAATGCTCGTGAGGAAGGGGTTGAGTTTTTATTCAACCGTCAACCAACTGAAATCATTGGCTTAAACGGTAAAGTCAAAGGCGTAAAAGTCGTGACGACTCAATTGGGCACGCCCGATAACCGAGGTCGTCAACGCCCTGAGCCCATTCCAAATTCAGAAGAAATTATCCCTTGTGATGCGGTGATTATGGCCTTTGGTTTTAGACCAAGTCCGGCGGATTGGTTTGAGGGTCAGCAGGTCGAAATGAGTCTCAATGGTCTTGTACTGGCACTTGAAGATCAGCCTTATAAGTTTCAGACCAAAAACCCGAAGATTTTTGCAGGCGGTGACATGGTACGCGGGTCGGATCTGGTCGTGACAGCGATTTGGGAAGGTCGGCAAGCGGCTGAAGGGATATTGGACTTCTTAGAAGTATAATTTAGCAGTACACTTTAGAAGTGCCATCAAACCTCTCTGCGTTTCATTATTCATAGTTTTATTATTCATAAGTAGGCTTTGAGCTCGAACGTCTTTTGTCTTTTAATAGGCAAAAGGCGTTTTTTTTGACAATTGCTTTGTAAATGAAGGCGCTACTGCTAGCATGTGAATACTTAGCGCCTCATTCCTACCCCTTATCCGACCATCAACTAAAAAGAGTAGCCCGACGTGAAATTAACTATGTGGCAACGATTTACCGCACCGTTTGTTGAGCCTTATGTTCGTTATCAACACGCGGATATCTTGCATGCGACACGGTTGGGTGTGGCTGTGATACTTGCCTTGTTAGTCAATAAGGTCACAAACCTTCCCCATGGGGAGTGGACGACCATTACGGTTTTTATTATTTTGGGACTATTACAATACCAAGGCGCGATCTATACCAAGGCTAAAGAGCGGGTAATGGGCACCTTGTTGGGCATTGGTGCCGCTCTTGGTGTGTTGTGGTTCAGTCAAAACGTGGGTGCATGGTTGTGGGTAGATTATGCGCTCATTGGACTGATCAGTGGCATCATTGGCTATCTGGCGGTCAGGCAACTGGGATACACGGGGCTGCTGACTGGGATCACGATGTTGATGATTGTCTCAGATTTGGGCCATAGTAGTATTGGACAAGATGGGATTTACCGCGCTCTAAATATTTTACTTGGGACGGGGGTCGCCGTGGCAGTGACACTGGTCTTGCCATTAAAGTCGACCCTGATGTGGCGTTTTTTATTGAGTAGTAACCTCGATGCCTGTAGTAGTCTCTATGCTAGCGTGGGCAACCACATTGACACGGCGGACGGGATGACGCAAGATTTGGCTCAACCGCCGAACCCAGTGGCGTTTTCAGTCGATGGAGTACCGGTTAACAAGACGTTAGTCACAGCGCTACAACAGATCAATAAACGCTTGCTGGCCGTGCGTCCACATATCGCTGCGACAGCCAGTGAGTCAGGGATTAAAAAAGAGACATTGGAGACAATCCAGCGTACTCACCGGAATATTATCGGAACGATTGACTTGCTATTGAGTGCAGCGCCGCGCTTGGCCAATATCGACATCGATGATGAAAATCACACTTTATTGATACATTATCAGCATGAGCTGACCCAAGCCATGCAGCATATGGCAGCAGTACTGCGTAGTCCAAGCGATGAGATGTTTCGCCCCATTACTCGTATTGCCGTCTCAGAGTATCCAAGCGTACAGCACTTGGCGTTTGAGTGGCAGGGATATTTTTGGTTGACGCAAACCTTGCAAACCCAATTACAGCAGTTGAGTGACTTACTGCAAACCACCAAACCGCACTGGTATGCAGCGTCTGGCCTGAGCTATCAGCGTCGTGAGCAGCGCCGGATAAAACAGCAAGGCGGCGAGACTGACTTACATTTATAATATACAGTCGATTCTATTTAAAACCGATACAGAGTGAATGGGATAAATTTTTTGTAGCCTCTGTCACGCCTGCGAACAGCAAGCAAGAAAAATGTATCTCATTAGCACGATGATATTAACGTATCGATTTTATTTTCAACTGATTATAGTGGAACTTAAATAAAAAAACGCTGACCCTTTAACGTCAGCGTTTTTCGTTGTTAGCGGCATAGTTATCGCTAAAAAGTAGTCATTAAAGAAGTCACTAGCGCCCCGTTTTTAGCTTATCCCAATACTGCTGGTACACTTGTAGTGCTTCATCGCCCACATCTTCTTGGAACTCAGCGTTGGCTAGCACGTCTTTACTAGGATAAATAGTGGCATTATTACGCACATCTTCGTCCATCAGCTCACGTGCTGCCATGTTTGGTGAGGCATAACCAATCTCTTCACTGACGATTTTGGCATTTTCAGGACGTAGTAAGTAGTCGATAAATTTGTGCGCCGCATCGACCTGTTTTGCATTTTTTGGAATGACAAAGTTATCCATCCATAGTATCGCGCCCTCAGATGGGTATTTATACACCAAGCTGGTCAAACCTTCATCATTGGCCATGACCGCTTCGCCATTCCACGTCATACCCAGTGCAGTTTCGCCTTCAATATAAGGCATACGTGTCGCATCGGAGTTAAAGGTTTTCACATTTGGCATCAAAGTGGTGAGCTTCTCGTAAGCCGCTTTGATCTCGTCAGGATCGCTACTATTGCCTGAATAGCCAAGTGTCAGTAGTGCCATACCAAACACTTCGCGCACATCATTGGTGAGCATTACCTGACCTTTATACTTAGGATCCCATAGGTCATTCCAGCTGTTGACCGTCGCAGGATCCACAGTATCGCCATTAATGGCCAGTCCTGTGCTGCCCCACATATAAGGGATAGAGTATTTATTTTCTGGGTCAACTTTGGTGTTGGTAAATGACGTATCCAGATTTTTAAAGTTACTCAGTTTCGATTTATCCAATTCTTGTAGCAGCCCTTCTTTGGCCATCTTTTCGACATAATAAGTCGATGGGATCGCAAGGTCATACTGACTAGACTCATCGAGCAGCTTGAGCTTAGCGTACATGGCTTCATTAGAATCAAAAGTGGTGTAATTCACATTAATGCCAGTCTCTTCTTCAAAACCATCCAGAATCTCTTGTGGCATGTATTCTGACCAGTTATATAAATTAAGCGTCACATCGCTCGTGGCGGCACTACCATCAGCCGCAGCGTTGTCAGAGTTGCTACAGCTAGCAAGTGCCAAGCCAACCGTCATTGCCAACAGGGCTTTTGGCATCAGACGACCGACAGAGGCCGCCGTGCGTGCGGGTAGGTGGGACGATGATAAATGGGTCAAAATATCTCTCCTAGATGAGGTGATGCAAATCGATAACCATCAGTAAAGACTGACAGGTAATAAACGTTTGATAAAATGGTCACACTATTATGGTCATTGTGGTCAAAAATTTAAAGGGGCGTGCCTAACAGTCGTTAAGCCGCCTTGATCCGTTGCTCAGCGCTTTGGTTCCAATGATTGAATGACCAATCCCACAGGTACATACGGCCCTATTTATAGCGAGCCTAGGACGCGGCAATGACAGCAGACAATCATGCTATGATAAGTGCAGATTTAGGTGGCGCTATGCTCTTTACTAACCATAACATAATAATGGATGACCCATCATGACTCAGACCAACGCGGTGATACCGGCTTTTTTGCTGAATAAAGTGGTTATTGTCACTGGTGCCAGTCGTGGACTTGGCGCACAAATCGCTCAGAAGATGGCAGGAGCGGGCGCAAGTGTGTGCGTCAATTATCTCAATAGTCAAGAAGCGGCTGACACAGTAGTTGCAGATATCGTCGCGGCAGGTGGGCAGGCATTTGCTTATCAAGCCGATGTGACAGAGCTTGAGCAGATGCAAGGTATGGCAAATGAGGTGACGGCGCGCTATGGTCGTATTGATATACTGGTCAATAATGCGTTGCCAAGCTACCAATTTAATCCTAGTGCGGACTATACCAGTATTGAAACCGTTCAGTGGTCGCATTTTACCCAACAAATAGATGGCATCGTAAAGGGTGCGGTCAATGCCGTGCAGGCAGTCCTGCCCCAGATGAAAGCGCAAAAGACAGGCAAGATCCTCAACATTTCAACCAATCTGGTCTACAACCCTGTGGTCACTTATTATGACTATACGACGGCCAAATCTGCCTTGATTGGCTTGACTCGTAACCTAGCGGCTGAGCTTGGGCAGTATGGTATTCGGGTCAACTTGCTGGCAGGTGGCCTGTTAAAAACGACGGATGCCAGCCGTTTAACGACCGAAGCGGTTTTCGACTACATTGCGACGACCACCCCGCTGCGTCAAGCAACCTCAGTGGATGACTTTGCCAATTCAGTTCTGCTAATGGCCTCTGATCTAAGCGCGGCTATCACGGGACAGTCCATCGCTGTCGATGGTGGTTTGACGATGCCTTAGTATTTACGTCTAAACGCGCTATGAGTTAACGAATCAATGATAACCACCCTCATGCACAAAACACGTCACTGAATATAGAAGAGAGAAAAGATGAACAACCACAAACGTGCTGGATTTATTACCGCGGTGATCGGCATAGTCGCTTTTATGATACTGTTCAACGCAGGCTCACATGCGTCTATCGTCAATTGGCCTGTTGAGACCTATTTAGGGTTGGCGTTTACGATTGGTTGGTTGAGCCACGTACCAGTTTGGTTGGCTCATACACTGGCAGCGTTGGTACTTATCCTTATCATCGTAGGGTTTTATAAAGTTGGTAGCTGGGTTTATGGTCTGCTAGCAAAGCGCCGCTAAAGGTAGGGGCTGAGAGAGTAGTTTATGCGTCCTTATTTGCAAACTCACCCGACCCAAGTTGTCAGGGTGTGACATGAAATTGCTCAAGCACCGCTTGTATCCCGCGCTCTTCAATCGTTCCAGTGACAAAATCTGCTCGTGCTATCAAATCAGGCTGAGCATCCCCCATCGCCACCGCATAGCCGACCAAATCAAACATCTCTAGATCATTCATACCATCGCCAAACGCCATACACTCGTTGACATCTACCGCGTAGTACTCACACACGTCTTTGATGCCTCGTGCTTTGGAGGCATCCACAGGCAATATATCTGCGCCGATATGATGCCAATGCACCAGCTTTAAACCGTAGTGGTCAAAGTTCACGTCTTGCATTTTATCAATTTGATTGTTAAAAAATACAGAACACTGATACACAGGGGTTGATTGATAATAGACCGGATCGACGATAGAGTTTGGCGTTCTAGCATTGTAATCGCGTAAGCGCTCGTTTTCGTCTGACCATGCTATATGAGTGGCGGAGTCAAACTTATGAATCAACGCGCTCTGTTGGCAAAGATGGACAATTTTTTCCGTCTGTTCAGCAGACAAAGGGTAGTGGCTGATGCGTCCGTTTTTATCGAAGCTGTATTGCCCATTCATACAAATAATAGCGTCTAAGACACCCACATCAAGTAGCGCTAAAATATCATCAGGTATGATGGCTTTAGAGCGTCCAGTCGAAATCACCAGCTTGATATCCGTCTTGGCTAGCTGCTCAAGAGTCGCTTTGTTATGCTCGGCGATCATACCGCCCCGGCTCAGGGTATCATCGATGTCAAAAAAGATGATTTTGGGTATGGGCAGTTTGTGTTTCATACCGGCTGTAGCCGCTTTATCAACAATAAACATGATTGTCCTTTATGTTTTAGATCCTATTACCGTCAGTTAAAAATACCAGAATGAGGCAAAAAAAGCGTGCGACTGGTATACCTGTTCTTTGCTTACTGCGACGTTGCAGTCTATTGTATTATTTTTAAATCAAATCGACTACATCAAGGGTTATCAAGGCCTACTCGATAATGGTTAAGCGGCTTTGTCGGTTGTTATTATTCGTTTTATCCTACAGGCTCATCAGCGAAAAATAATGGGTTTTTTGACTAGGTTGTGTAACGTGCTGGTCAGTAAGGTGTTACCGCTGGCTATGAGTAGAATCTTAATACGTAACTAAACACATGGTTGATATTTTGGTTGATATTCTGTTTTTTAACTATATATATCCTACATGTGTAGCCAATTATTTTTAGCTTTTCTAATGAATATATTACGTTATTTTCTATGCTGAGAGTGTGGTTAGAGGCACTTGATTGACCATCACCCAAGCGCCCATCCAAGACATTGAATCAGTAACACAACCTATAAGGACAAACCATGACGGCTTCTACTCAAAAATCAAATCATCAAGACAGAGCGGATGGGGAAGTGTCTGGGCCAACGCCGCGGCACCCTGACAGCCGGCTTGAGGCAGATTGGCTGTTTTTGTATGAGAAGCTGCCGCCTAATCAGTGGTACAGCGCGGATTATGTTTATAAAACATCGGGATGGTTAAATATTCACGCCGATATTCGTAAGCGTCAGCGTATTCTTACCCACATCAGTGACGCCTATCATTCGGGTGACATTGAGTGCTCAGAGTACCGCGCACAACTCTCACCGCGGATTCATCAGTATATTTTTAAGTTGCATCAGCACCATAGCATTGAGGATAAGGGGTACTTCCCACAGTTCATTCGTATGTATCCGCAGTTAAAGTCGGGGTTTGAGGTGTTAGATCGTGACCATGTGCATTTAGATTCGCTACTTAATGAGTTGCAAGGACTAAACAGTCAGCTTGCGACAAGTGAGGCGGAAGATAAGGCGCTAGGTGGACAATTGCATCAGACCTTAGTTGACGTGAGTGTTCTACTCTCGCAACATCTGACCGATGAAGAGGACTTGGTGATCCCTATTTTGGGATTGAATTAGGGGGTGGGGCGAGCCAAATTTGTACTATATATCAGAGAAATAGCCAAGTATCAGAGAAATAGTCAATAGAGCTGTGAACAGGTAACGTGCTAAACAAAGAAGAAAACTTTTGAGGCAAAGAGTGTTTGTAAACGTTGGATAGCACTTAGTTTAATGCAAAAGAACGCGTTATCAGCGCAATGATAAAACCTCCCACGGTAGAGCTAGCTACTATGGGAGGTTTTTGAAAATTACTTTTTGTGTTATCAATTACGGTCGTACTTTCACTACCCAACCTCAACCGAGGTCACATTCTGAAAGCCTCTTGGCAATTGGCCGCCACGATTACCACGGGTGCCCGTATAGTTGGCCAAGTCGTTTGGTTTTAGCGTCACATGGCGTTTGCCTGCGGTAACCACTAAGCTGTCCTGCTGACTCAGTGGCGTGATAGCCAGTACCTCTTCGCCATCTTTTAGCTTAATCAGTTTGTTGCCTTTACCGCGCGCTTGTTCAGGCAAATCATCAAGAGCAAATATCAATAAGTAGCCCGCATTGGTCACGACAGCGATCTGGTCAGGTGCCACGCGTGCGTTGCTGTTTTCACTGTCAGTATTGTCACTATTATTGGCAGTTATATCCACTGGCGCATCGATACGCGCCACGGGCAGTAAGCGGCTGTCAGCGGCTAAATTGATGATTTTTTTCCCCGCTTTTTGATTGCTGTCTAAATTGCCCAGCGTATTGATAAAGCCATAACCTGCTGAGCTGGTGAGGATGATGCGTTGATCATCATTACCGGTTAACAACTGCTCAAAACTGGCGCCTGCTGGCGGCTTTAACACACTGGTCAGCGGATCACCTTGACCACGGGCAGAGGCGAGGTTATGTGCATCAATACTATAACTGCGCCCGGTACTGTCGAGCACGTAGATTTTCTCATTGGATTTACCGCGCACATGTGCTTGGTAAGCATCGCCTGAGCGATAGCTCATGCCAGGTGCATCGACGTCATGCCCTTTGGCCGCACGAATCCAGCCGGCTTTTGATAGGATGGCGGTCACAGGCTCACTCGGTACCAGGTCGGACTCTTTGAGCGCTTGTGCTTCCGCGCGTTCTGCCAATGGCGATACGCGCTCGTTGCCGTGTTCTTTCATGTCGGCCGTCAGCTCATCAATCATCAGATTGTTAAGGCTCTCTGGATTGTCCAAATACTCCTGAATAACGGCACGTTCGGCAGCCAGCTCATCTTGCTCACGTCTCAGCTCAATCTCTTCTAACTTTGCCAGCTGACGCAGACGAATGTCCAAAATCGCATTGGCTTGAATGTCGGTAAGATCATAGTCTTGCATCAACGACAACTTTGGATCGTCATCTTCACGAATAATGCGAATCACTTCATCGATATTGAGATAAGCAATCAGCAAACCTGCAAGAACATGCAAACGCTTATCGATTTTATCAAGACGATACTGCAAACGGCGCGTGACCACAGAGCGGCGACAGATGAGCCATTCTTCTAAGATTTCTTTGAGGTTTTTGACTTGCGGTTTACCGTTTAGGCCAATCATATTCATATTGACGCGGTAATTACTCTCAAGGTCAGTGCTGGCAAACAAATGGCTCATGACACGATCGACATCGACGCGCGCTGATCTCAGCTCAAGCACGATACGGCAGGCGTTTTCGTGGTCTGATTCGTCGTGAATATCGGTAATCCACGGCAGTTTTTTGTCGGTCATGAGCTTGGCAATTTGCTCTTGAATCTTGTTGCCCGAGACTTGGTAGGGCAGCGCATCAATGATGACGAGGTTTTTTTCTTTGCTATCGACATGAAACGTGGCGCGCATCTTATAGCTGCCACGACCGCTTTCATACATGGCCTGCAAGTCTTTTTTACTGGTGATGATCTCGGCAGGCGTTGGTAAATCAGGCGCTGGTATCGACTGAGTTAATTGCTTAACGGACAGCTCAGGGGTTTTGAGCAAACGAATGGCCGCGCGTACCACTTCATTTAAGTTATGCGGCGGAATATCGGTTGCCATACCAACTGCAATGCCCGTGGTCCCATTTAATAATATATTGGGCAGGCGTGCAGGTAGGGTGGTTGGCTCCTGCATGGTGCCATCGAAATTATCTTGCCAATCAACCGTCCCTTGTCCGAGTTCAGCGAGCAAGGTATTGGCATAAGCGGACATTTTGGCTTCGGTATAGCGCATGGCGGCAAAGGATTTTGGGTCGTCAGGACTACCCCAGTTGCCTTGACCGGTGATGAGCGGATAGCGATAGCTAAACGGCTGTGCCATGAGTACCATCGCCTCATAACAAGCACTGTCACCGTGGGGGTGATATTTACCCAGCACATCACCGACCGTGCGCGCCGACTTTTTTGCCTTGGCTGAGGATTTTAGTCCCAGCTCGCTCATGGCATAAACGATACGGCGCTGTACTGGTTTTAGCCCGTCAGCGATATTGGGCAAGGCCCGATCCATGATGACGTACATGGCATAATTGAGATAGGCTTGCTCGGTGAACTCTGCCACTGAGCGGGTATCCATCGGTTCATTAGGGATGATTGGGGCAATTGTAGGATCAATAACATCGGACATAAAATAGGATTCACTTATGAGTTTTAATAGGTGTCAATAATTGGTTCAATCGAGCAAATAGAATAGTGCTATCGTAAAGGATATTGGCAGAATTAAAAAGGTATAAGTCAGAATAGACGACAGCGCGTGACGTGCCTAGAGAGGATTGGTTGGTACTTTTACAACGTCAGTTCAGCAATGGTTCATTGAATGGTCTTTTGTCATTCTGTCTACTGATAATCTGAGTATGTAGTGAGTGGTGAATGCCTTGATCAGCGGCGAGCAAGCGCAGTAATTGTATATCAAGCTAAATGAATGAGTGTTTATAGATAAATGTTCGCAAAAAACCACTGGTTATTTTACCTATAATTATGGTTAAGTTATTGATATTTATTATTTTATTGACCGTCAAGCCAGTTTGCGCACTCAAGTAGCAATCTTTTGTATTGAGTAGTCTGTATAAAGTGTGTATGTTAATTAACAAAGGGCTATTTACCGCTATATTGTTTGCTCGTCATCATACGATTACATCACGATTTGGCTTATCGCTATGGGGAGAGGCCAACCACTGATTCTTCGTATTTTTATCACACTGTGATTTGCATGGGTTGACGATAGCGTACTATTTACTAGGAGAAAAAAGATTATGGAAAATCACGGTAACCTCACTCGTCGCAATGATAAGGTCTGGGTCAAAACTTACGAAAAGCTTGGTATTCAGTACGATATTGAGATGCCGCCTGCTGACACGTCATTGATCGATATACTAGAACAAAACTTCATCAATCATGCAGGCAAGACCGCCTTTGCCTGTATGGATGTTAAGCTCTCGTACGAAGAATTAGATCGTTATAGTAAACAAGTTGCGGCCTATCTACAGTCACTTGGACTCCAAAAGGGCGACAAAGTGGCGGTGATGATGCCCAATATTTTACAGCTGCCTGTTGCTGTATTGGGTGTGTTACGTGCTGGCATGACGTTGGTCAACGTCAATCCTCTTTATACCACCAAGGAGCTTGCGCATCAGTTAGAAGACTCTGATAGCAAAGCCCTGATTCTGCTTGAAAACTTTGCCAAAACTTATGAAGATATCGGTAAAGATTTGGTCGATCATGTGATAGTGACGTCAATGGGCGATCTAATGAGCCCAATCAAAGGCTTCATCGTCAATGCCGTGGTTCGACATGTCAAAAAGATGGTGCCTGATTACCATATCAAAGGCAGCGTTAAATTTAAAAAAGCCCTAAACCGCTTCTCTGCTGAAAACTACAAGCGTCCCAATAACATTGGGCTGGATGATGTGGCTGTTCTTCAATATACGGGTGGTACGACAGGTGTGGCCAAAGGCGCGATGCTCACGCATGGCAACTTAGTGGCAAACTTAATCCAGTGTGACACTTATCTGGGCAATGCTTTTGATAAGTTTGAGAAACAAAATGAGCAACCCGTCATTATGACGGCCTTGCCACTCTATCATATTTTCTCGTTTACCGTCTGCGGTATGTATGGCTTATACCGTGGTTGTATCGGTCTGCTGGTGCCAAACCCGCGTGATTTACCAAGCTTGATTAAAGCCTACAAAGATTATCCACCAGCGTTTTTCCCAGCGGTAAACACGTTATTTACTGCACTTGCTAATAATGAGGAGTTCCAAGGGCTGGATCATAGCAAGCTTGAGATGTCGATGGGCGGCGGTATGGCGGTACTCAAAGACACGGCGACTAAATGGGAAAAAGTCACGGGGAATGTCATCGTTCAGGGGTATGGACTGTCAGAGACTTCGCCAGTTGCGTCAGCGAACCCACACGGTACGGGCGAGTTTTCAGGAAACATTGGCCTGCCAATGCCTGCCACTGATATGGCTATTTTGGACGAAGAAGGCAATGAAGTGGATCTTGGGGAGCGCGGTGAGATTTGTGTCCGTGGCCCGCAGGTAATGAAAGGCTATTGGAAGCGTGATGACGCCACTGCCGAAGTCATGACCTCTGATGGTTATTTCCGTACAGGCGACATTGGCGTGATGGATGAAGACGGTTATTTCAAAATTGTTGATCGTAAAAAAGACATGATATTGGTATCGGGCTTTAACGTATATCCGAACGAAGTAGAAGACGCCATGTCAGACCATCCAAAGATTTTGGAATGTGGTGTCATCGGTGTCGATGATGAAAAGAGTGGCGAAGTACCGAAAATTTACGTCGTCCGTAGTGACGAGAGCTTAACAGCTGAAGAGGTTATCGCTTATGGTAAAGAAAACCTAACTGGCTATAAACGTCCTCGTCATGTTGAATTCATTGATGAGCTGCCAAAATCTAATGTTGGTAAGATACTACGTAAAGATTTGCGAGCGCTTGAAGAAAAAAACCACGGCTGATTCACTAACCCTCATATGTAGATGTTTGATGATGAGTCCTGCTAAGTAGTAGGTACTCATAAAACGTCATGATAACCAATGCCGTAATAACCAAAAATGATAAGGTCGCTGATAGGCTACCTTGTCATTTTTTCGTCTGTACGGTTTTTTTTGACGTGGCGGTACTACCAGTATAGATAGAGAATTTTTAGCAAAACTGCTATAGTGCTCACCGACGTATTTTTTTATTTGTCTATAAAAAGACGGCAATTTTGCTCTATATGTTTGGTAAAACGATGATGATAAAGGCAACGCTTGATTCAGTGCAGCTGAGTCATTTCGAGCTTTATCATGGACTTAATATGGTGCTTTGATTGACAAAGCTTATGAATAACAAACCTTATCGTGTTACCACGTTTCTTATTCACAAGCTTATGCTGTCATTGACCATTCACAAAAAATAATGGTGTTTTCATTAGATTATTCTACGTTCTTAACGGTAACCTTTAGGGAAAATTATGACCGACAGTATCAATAAAGAGACAGCAAACGGTAAAACTGCGACTAGCAATAAAGGCAATGCGACTAACAATGTTCATGAAAGCAACGTTTATCAAGACAATGCCTTTCCTACCATGCCAACGATACCTAGCGATAGACCGTGGCTAAGTGCGTATGAGCGCTATGGCATTGACGCTACTATCGATATGCCGGACGACAATACCTCTTTACTTGATGTGTTTGAGCGTAACTTTAGCCGTTATGGACAAAAAACGGCTTATATCTGTATGGGTGCGACGATTAGCTTTAAGCAACTCGACTTGTATAGCCGCCAGATTGCCAGCTATTTACAGTCATTGGGATTGGTCAAAGGCGATAAAGTTGGCGTGATGATGCCCAATATCTTGCAATACCCCGTGGTGGCTTTGGGCATCATCCGCGCAGGTATGGTATTGGTCAACGTCAACCCTCTATATACCAGCCGAGAGCTGTCGCATCAGCTGCATGATAGTGGGGCTAAAGCCTTGTTTATCGTCGAAAATTTTGCGAAGACCTATCAAGAAGCGGAAGACAAAGGGCAGGTGCAGCATGTTGTCGTTTGTAAGATAGGCGACATGCTAGGGATGGTCAAAGGGACAGTGGTTAACCTAGTCGCTCGCCATATCAAAAAAATGATACCTGCTTATAGCTTGCCAAATAGCGTGAGTTTCAAGCAGGCGTTAAGTGCGGTATCAGCCAGCAAGTACAAGCGCCCTGATATGAATCTAAGCGATGTGGCTTTATTGCAATATACGGGCGGTACGACTGGTGTGGCTAAAGGCGCGATGTTGTCGCATGGCAATCTAGTCGCCAATATGCTACAGATTAGCGCCTTAATGAACAGTGCGTTTGAAGAGGATGTCGATGCCAGCGACGTTATCTTGACAGCGTTACCGCTATATCACGTGTTCTCCTTTATGGTGTGCGGCATGTATGGCATGTATCAAGGTTATGCCGGTTTGCTTATCCCAAACCCACGCGATCTTGACGGTTTGATTAAAGAGATGGGTAAATACAAACCCTCTTTTATCCCTGCCGTGAATACTTTGTTTAATGGTTTGGTACATAAAGAAAGCTTTGCAGACTTAGATTTCTCTAACCTAAAAGCCTCGATTGGCGGTGGTATGTCCGTATTACCAAGCGTGGCTAAAGAGTGGCACAAAATTACGGGACTACCTATTGTAGAAGGGTATGGTCTGTCGGAGACGTCTCCTGTGGCCGCTTTTAACCCCATGACCATTGCAGAGTTTACCAATAAGATTGGTATTCCTGCTTCGAGCACGGATATGATCTTGATCGATGATGACGAAAACGAAGTCGCGCTCGGTGATCGTGGCGAGATATGCGTCAAAGGTCCACAGGTCATGATGGGATATCAAAATCGTCCAGAAGAAACGGCCGACACCTTCACGGCTAATGGTTACCTAAAAACGGGTGACATCGGTATCATGGATGAAAAAGGCTTCATTAAAATTGTTGATCGTAAAAAAGACATGATTTTGGTGTCAGGTTTCAATGTCTATCCCAATGAGATCGAAGAAGCCATGAGCGAGCATCCAGCAATCACGGAATGCGGCGCCATTGGTGTGCCAAATGATGACCGCGGTGAAGAGCCAAAACTGTTTGTGGTCAAAAAAGGCGAAGTGACAGAGCAAGAGTTGCTCGATTTTGGCAAAAAGCAATTGACGGGTTACAAGCGTCCACGCCATATCCAGTTTGTGGACGAATTACCAAAATCAAACGTTGGTAAAATCTTGCGTAAAGAGTTGCGTAAGATGGAAGGGTTAGAGTAGTTTTTACGGCGATTGTTGTTGATCAAGACAGCTTTTGGCCTAAGTGCAGTGGCGTCATAGCTTAAGCGAATCTTGCTATTGCGCCGCTGTCACGTTAGGATATCTCAATATTTAAGTCTGGTGTTTTGCCAAACACACATTGCTCAGCCGAGTAGCAATAGACCTCTTATTTTTATGACACTGCTTTTAAAACATCGTACTAGGAATTTTTATGCGTATTGACAATCGTGAGCTTGACCAACTTCGCTCGATCAGCTTTGAGCGCCATTATACTAAGCATGCCGAGGGGTCAGTATTAGTGAGCTTTGGCGATACCAAAGTACTGTGTACGGCTAGTGTCGAATCTGGTGTACCGCGCTGGCTAAAAGGCAAAGGTAAAGGCTGGATCACTGCTGAATATGGCATGCTGCCACGTGCGACCAACACCCGAAATCAGCGTGAAGCGGCACGCGGTAAGCAGTCAGGTCGTACGCAAGAAATTCAGCGCTTAATTGGCCGTAGCTTACGCGCTATGATTGACTTGAGTAAGCTGGGTGAAAACACCATTTATCTTGATTGTGATGTGCTACAAGCTGATGGGGGTACTCGTACCGCTAGTGTGACTGGAGCGGCGATTGCGCTGATTGATGCATTAGAAAGCATTCAGAAAACCAAAAAACTAAAAGCCGATCCATTGATTGGTTTGGTTGCGGCCGTTTCTGTCGGTATGAAAGATGGAGAAGCGTATCTGGATCTGAACTACGAAGAAGATGCCAGCTGTGATACCGATTTGAACGTCGTTATGACACAAAAAGGTGAGTTCATTGAGCTGCAAGGTACAGCAGAAGAAAAGCCATTTACCCGTGCGCAAGCAGACGACATGCTGGCGATGGCCGAAAAAGGTATTGCAGAATTGATTAAAATGCAGCAAACCGCGCTTGGCTGGTAACTTAGTTTTTATCTTCAACCCACTGTCTTGATGATTGGTTTCAATAACTGCCTGTTAGCGCTTGATAGGCAGTTTTTTAATAGACAATTACCCGAACATCCTGCAATAGGTAGTAATGCATGCTTAAGCTGACTGATGATGGCGCCAAAATCACCTTAGAGGGTCAGCCGCAAACGGCGGACAACGGCATGTTTTGGTTTGGGTTTGCGTTACTCGTAGGGGCAGTTGCGGTGGCTTTGGCCATGAGCTTATTGTCTGAGCGTTTGGCGATTGGTGCGCTCGCGCTTCTGATCATTGGTAGTTTTGTTTTCAACAAGCAGCGCCAAAAGCACAAAAAAGCCATGAGCGGTATGATTAGTAGTGGTACGTTGTGGGTGCGTGCAGGTGAGCTGGTGCATGACGATCAAGGTAAGCGTGAGCACATTCATATAGCTGATGAGGACAAAGTCGTGCTCATCGGTGATGAATTACAGATCGTCGATCGTCATGATGTCCGCAAATACTCTATTAGTGGCTTTGAGAGTCTCCAAGAAGCAACCGCTACTAAAGCCATCCTAGAAGGACAAGCGCTGACAAAACGCCATGTAAACATCAAAATGAGCAATGATGAGAGCCGCTCTTAGCGGTTGGCTTGTTCATTGATGTCCTTTTATAAACGCTTATTTTATCTCATGATAATGTAACGCTGTCTGTTTGATTTTATTTTTATCCCGCCTAAATTTCTGCTTTGCTTTAACCATTGGTCGGTGTTTTTATACCTATTATCGGCTGTTTGAGGTGAATAGGGCTTGCAGATCCGTGTCTAAATGGTTTATAAGTAGGATTGAAAAACCCCCATTGCTACGTTTGTTTTTGTTGTCATTTGTCTCTTATTGACAAGGAGTTAGTCATGTCGCGTTTGCCCATGCTGCGTATTACAGCGTCGTGCAGTTTATTGTTACTCACCTGTGGCATAGTAGGACAGGCCCATGCAGATAGCATGAGTGCACTCATTGCCCAAAAGTCCGCTCAGCAAAATATCAGTGCTCGCTATACACCGTCTTATTCAGCGGTGCCCTCTGTTAGGGTTAGTACGCACTCTACCATTCAACGTGCTCGCTCACCTCAAAACTCTGTAGACATTCAGCAAAGAGACAGCGGCAGTTATTCTCATAGTAACCATTATTCTAGTATGAATAACGATGGTAATCAGGCCACGTCAAACACTGCTTATCGTTATCCTGTGGTACAGCGGCAAACGCCTTCGGTACTACCAGCGTTTTTATCGGGGAGTTATGACAACGTCGATAGCGAGTACTTACCGCTGCTAAGTAATGCTGAGACGCAAAGTAGCATGGCTGCACGCGAGGTCGTCAGTACGGCCCGTAAAATGGCGCTCAATGAGCGTACCATTATTCGAGGCGGCTGCTGGGATTATCTGAATGCCGTGTTCAATCGGGCAGGGGTAAGCCGTGATACCGTTCATAAAGGCACTTACGGACAAGGCCCTTATGCCAGTAGCGGCGAGATTGAAGTCGGTGATTGGCTTTACTATATCAACCATGGCTACAATGGTGTGGAGCATAGTGGACTGTTCGTGGGCTGGGTCGATGAGCGTGCTAAGCAAGCACTCATACTCAGCTACGCTGGTGAAAACCGCCGCGAACCAGCGCGTTATCGTGTTTATGATCTGAGCAATGTCTATCAGATCATGCGTCCTAGTGTTTAGAGCTGTATTGCTACTATTGATTTACTCGTCAATTCGCTCGTCAATTCGCTCGTCAACTCGCGTAGTCTACTAGGGACAGTGAATGCATAAAAAAAGCGTCTACCACGTGTATGAGTGATGGACGCTTTTTTGTGTGTACAGTAGAGTTAAAACGGTTTTACCACGACCAAAATTACAATAATGACTAAGGCAAAGACTGGCACTTCATTAAACCAACGCCAAAATTTATGGGTTTTATAATGCGGGTTATCCATCAGCTTTTTACGATAAAAGCCGCAGGCACCGTGATAGCCAGACAGCAGTATCACTAATAGCAGCTTAACGTGCAACCAGCCCTGAGTTTTATAAACCTCCCAGCCAATAATCAGCATCCACAGACCAAAGACCCATGTCGCTATCATCGATGGTGTCATAATACCGCGATACAACTTGCGCTCCATAATGATAAAGCGCTCATGACTGACGCTATCGTCGCTCATCGCATGATAAACAAACAGACGCGGCAAATAAAATATCGCGGCAAACCAGCAGACCATCGAGATAATGTGCGCCGCTTTAATCCAGTTAAAATAGTCTGGCATGACAGTCCTCTTCTATATGCCCAAGTAGATTGGGGCGGTAAATCGTGCTGGCAAGCTTAGCGCAGATGATCCAATAATGGTAGCGTTAAAAAACTACTCTGCCAACACAACTTGTGATTGATGACCACTCATCGCATCCATGACAGGCACTTGCTTCGGTGGTCTGGGAGCCGCAAATTGTGCGGTTAAGCCAAGCTCACGCATCAGTCTGTTATCGCTTGACTGGCTGGCATTGCCTGTGGTCAGTAGTTTATCGCCATAAAAGAACGAGTTGGCACCAGCCATAAAGGCCAAAGCCTGCTCAGAATCAGACAAGCTTTCGCGTCCAGCAGACAGACGTACATAACTGGTTGGGCAGCAGATCCGCGTCACAGCGATGGTACGTATCCACTCAAGCACCGATAGCTGACCCTCTTCAATCACTCGATCGCCAATCGGCGTACCTGCAATAGGCACCAACAAATTCACCGGAATAGACTCTGGCGCTTTTGGCATTTTGAGCAGCTCATGCACCCAGTCAATGCGGTCGTCACGGCTCTCACCCATGCCCACGATATTGCCACTACAGACATTGATGCCTGAGTTGCGCACGTTGGTGAGCGTGTCTAGACGCTCATCGTAGCTGCGGGTGCTGACCACTTGCTCATAGTAGCTGCGTGATGTGTCTAGGTTGTGGTTGTAGTAATCCAATCCTGCATCGGCCAATTGGGTGGCTTGCGCGGTATCGAGCATACCAAGGGTCATACAGGTCTCAAGTCCTAATGCTTTGACTTCTTTGATCAGCTCAACCACATAAGGCATGTCTTTGGCGCTGGGATGCTTCCAAGCCGCGCCCATACAAAAGCGCGATGAACCAGTGGCTTTGGCACGTTTGGCCGCGGCAATCACTTTGTCAACTTCTAAGCGCTTTTCTGCTTGCAGCTTAGTCGTGTCGCGGTGATGACCCGACTGGGAGCAGTAGCCACAGTCTTCAGGACAGTTGCCTGTCTTGATGGACAGTAAGGTGCTGATTTGTACTTCATTGGCAGCAAAGTGCTGACGATGAACCGTTTGCGCTTGTAGCAATAAGTCCATCAAAGGTAAGTCAAATAACGCAGCGATGTCTTCACGGTTATACTGTTTGGTGGCTTGCAGGCTTTTAGTAGCGTCTGTTGCAAGGCGGGCCAACAAGTCATTATTGATGCTATCTTGATTATCAATTGGGTCAGTGGGGCGACTGGCATTCGGTTCTGCAATGCTAAGTAATCCTGCCATGGTATAAATCCTTTTATAATAATAGTTAATCGTGTCAATTTAATCTAAATACTTGGAGCGACGGTCGTTTTTGCGACAATAAAAAAGGTTGCGGTATAGTATAACGCAACCTTTTTAGAAAGTCAGAACCCTGCTAGAGAGTATTTAGCATCAACACAATAAAGCCCATAAACCGTAACCACTTGCGACGCCATGATCTCATCATTGGTAAGTTATAGGAATGATAAGTCAGGTAAATACTAGGTTATAGCAACACTAAGTTATGACAGTAGAGTTACTTGCCCAACTTGTGTTTCGCCACTCCGATCCAGTGGTTGGCAAACTGCTGAGCTTTATAAGCATAAGGTTTGGCTTTTTGGATGTACGGTTTGTACTCTTCTGGAATGGTCGGCACGATGTGCTTCGCAAGCTTGTTAAACCACATCATAAGACTGTAGTCACCTTCAATGCTCAAATTGCCCTCTTGTACCGCAGTCATAAAGGCTGGCAGATCGCCTTTGGTCAAAAGCTTGACGCCAGTCATAGAGTCTTTAAAGTTGATCGTAAGGTCGGCTTTTTCTGCATGACCGCTGTGTTGGCTAAATTGGCCATTATCAAAGCGATAATAACGCGCGACATCAGACTCGTCGCTGGCAAGCTCGATGGTGACCTTGCGATCAGCAAAAAGCGCTTTAACGTCTTCGTCATTGCTGTCGGCAAGCATAGACAAACGGTAGCCGATCACAGCCAATAACACATCTAATGGGTCGGACTTGATATCTAACACAGGCACAGTAAACATAAGGAAACTCCTAAAGAATGAGACGCAAAATAATGCGTACTTTATAACAATTTTTGGCACAAATATATAAGTAGATTATAAACGATGAGTCAGGCTCAATTCTTTAGGAGTTACGTAGAGTGCGTTAAGTATCTTGTAACATTCGTGGGCATTAATATTATTAGAGCAGGCTTAATAAAAGCGTGGCTGATAGTCGTCATCATAAACAGGGGTGTGCTCAATATAGCGCGCCGCTTCTAGTTTGCGCTGTTGTTGTACTGATTGACTCACATCCTCATAACGTAGCGCCCGATATAGTACCCAAACCGTCAAAGGCAACCAACTAATACCCATGGCGACCACATAGCGGTGCCACTCTGATAGCTCAGACAGCAGAGGGCGAGTTGCTAAGGTGCTCTGGATGGCTTCCACGCCTAGCCAATACGCCATCCCACCAAATAGATACCACAGTAGCCAACGTTGTGATGATAAAGCGATTGCCACTACCGAG
Organism: Psychrobacter sp. CCUG 69069; assembly: GCF_021023115.1. Taxonomy (NCBI): domain Bacteria; kingdom Pseudomonadati; phylum Pseudomonadota; class Gammaproteobacteria; order Moraxellales; family Moraxellaceae; genus Psychrobacter; species Psychrobacter sp. CCUG 69069. Next base: position 12,939 of record NZ_QQAI01000007.1, on the reverse strand, counting down.
CCCGCTAGTACGCTATAACCAAGCAATTCAACATTGCTCCATGTGTCTATGGCAATAAAAGAAAATACAGTGAGTAACATCATTCATCTCGCTATTCATAAGGTGAATTCCAATGAGGCTATTATGAAAGTTTGGGGAACAAAGCTAAAGAGGGGAGAGGCGACTTTGCGACAACCGTTGACGTTTGATTTTTTAGTGCGTTTTGAAGTTTTTCTCGTGTAGATTTTGGGCTAAGCACCACAAAGATGGCGCTTAGTTTTGCAAACAGAGAGAGTTATAGAGAGGCTTATTCTGAACTGACGGTAGCGCTTAAACAGGGTTGCGACGGTTGCCCCACCACGATAACAGCGACACCAAAAATGCGCCCAGTAGCATCAGCCCTAGCGTGGTTAGCCAATGGGCGCCAGTAGGATAGTGCCAAGGCATGACGTTGTTTATCGCCTCGCTATTTAGCGTGCCCAAGGTATCCGTTTTCCACGGCCACACTTTGACCAAAGACCCTGCGATAAAGCCTGTCAGTAGCGCTAACGTGGCTTGATAGTAGCGGGATAACAACCATTTAAGGGCACGGGTAAACAACAACAGACCAGTGGCCATACCCGCAATAACAGTAAAGATGATACTAAAATTCAGGGTATGCACAGCTTCTAATACCGCGTCATAAGCACCCAACAACAGTAAAATAAACGATCCTGATATACCAGGCAATATCATGGCACAAATCGCGATAGCCCCAGCTATAAACAAATATGGCAAGCTGGGTGTGGTGGTGAGTAAGGGTAAACTACTGATGACCACAGCGAAGATAAGCCCAGTGGCAAACAATGCCACCCGGCCTACATTCCAGCGTTTAATCTCACTTAATAGGATAAAGACCGTGGCAACGACCAGCCCAAAAAAGAACGACCAGATATACAGAGGTTGATTGTCCAGCAAGTGTTTAATAATGCCAGCTAACGTCGCAAAACTGCTCGCAATACCGAGTAACAAAAACAGTAAAAATGTCGCATCGACCGCTCGCCAAACAGCAAGCAGCCCTTTGATACCGGCTTCTTGACGAAATGTCTGCCAGAGATTTGGGCCAATGCTGCCAAGCGCATTAATCAAGCGCTCATAAATCCCAGCAATCAATGCAATGGTACCGCCAGAGACACCAGGCACGATGTCCGCTGCGCCCATGCACATTCCTTTGATATAAACCCCCACTAATTGCTTAGGCGTATCGGCGGGTTTAGGAGGAGCATTCTTATCCAGTAGTGGTGGTGCTGACGGCTCGTTCGGCCGTGGTGATTGTGGTGCCGTCATGGACAATCCTTCATTATTTAACAATAAGTGTGGAGGGTTAATAAGTGTGGAGGGTTAATGGTATGTCGCGTTTATGGCCGCGCTAGAACAGGGACGCTAAAAATGGCTGTATGAAGCTGATGGCATGAAAAAAGCATAAAAGCCAGATTAATGATAAAAACATCAATCTAGCTTCTGGTATTGTTTTGAGAGTGTGGTCACTACTGTGTCGGCGCTAAGGCTGGATAGCCAAGCGCGTAAAGGGTGCCTTCAAGCCCAGTCACGTTGATCGCGGCATCGGCACGTGCTTGGACGATGGGCTTCGCATGGTAAGCGATGCCTAGATCGGCAATGCTCATCATCGGTAAATCATTGGCACCATCACCAACGCAGACAACTTGTGACATCGCGATACCCAAACGCTCAGCTGTGTGTTCGACGATAGCCGCTTTTTTGGCACCATTGACGATGGGCAGCTGGACATGACCTGTGACTTCATTTTCGTCGATGTCTAAGGCATTTGCATGAACTTCGTCAATGCCCAGCTGCTCAGCGATGTAGCGAGCAAAATAGGTAAATCCGCCTGAGACGAGCACCGTATGATAGCCTAAGGCTTTTAGCGCGCTAATGGTGGTGCGAGCGCCCATGGATAGAGTTAGGCGGCCACATATCTCATCAAGCACCTCGGTTGAGATGCCTTTTAATAACGCTACCCGTTTGGCAAAAGACTCATCAAACTCAATTTCACCGCGCATGGCAGCTTCAGTGATGGCGGCAACCTCCTCACCGATGCCTGCGGTTTTGGCCAGCTCGACGATGACTTCTTGCTCAATTAAGGTTGAATCCATATCAAAGCAGGCAAGCTTATGGGTACGGAGCATATGACCGACAGACGAAATATGGCAATCAACCACATCTAGGTGGTCGGTATTATTTGCATGATTAGCGTTTTTATACGCTTCAGTTAAATCGTGACGCAAGCGCGTCGTCAGCTGGTCATCAATGATGTGCGCGGCAGCGGTTTTTTTACCGGGGTGCATGAGCGTATCAGTCACTGGAACCAGCAAGTAGCGGAATACTTGCGACTGGGTAAAGGGTAGACGCTGCGCGTTCCCTGCCATCGGCTCTGTATCAGAAACGCTGATATTGACAAAACTGGCATCGGTATCTTCTGCGACGGTGACCAAATGCCAGCTTGGCTGCTCATCGACCCATGACTGTACATACTGATGGATATCAAGAGTGGATATTTTGTTAGGTAGTACGACAATGAGAGCAAACACAGGGAGAGACTGTAGCGCGTCAAAATCTTGTAAGTTGGTGCCTTCAGGTAGTAGTGATGCAATAGAATCGACGGCTTGTTGCCATGCTTTGCTGTCTTTTGGTAACGAATAAGATGTATTGTTTGGCATGGCTCAATTGTCCCTTGTATGCTCATATAAGATTAGGAATAATACCAGTTTTACTGGGCAGCGCCTATAGATGACACACAAAGTATCATGGTGGTGCAAAAACGGCTGTTATGGCTTAAAAGACCGTTAAAATTGAATACCATTATTACGATAAATTTATAAAGTTGCTCACGCTATAAGGTTTATTATGGTGATATAGTAGAGCGTAACAGGTGACTGTATTTCTGATAGTGTTATCAGTTACAGCGAGTCCAAAGTGCGCCAGCTTACGTTAAGTAACAACATCTTAGACAACAGCACTTGCTTTGAGTAACGGTTTGTAAAGATGTACGCAGTACCATTTTTTTAACTTAGCCAAAAAATGAGCGATAGCCTTGTTTTTTAATTTCTTTTATCCAAAAAAGTTTAACATATCATGACGTATTTAGCGCCGCGGCAAGGGTTGTTTGCCATTATTCTTCTGGTTAGTTTTTGTTTACAGACTCTGCTATTGGTCATCAGCACAGATCAGCAGCTGAGCAAAAGTCGTGCGTTAAAAGGCGAGCAGATGGTCGCCCAGCTGATTGATGAAGCACGGTTGTCTTTAGAAAATAAAGACCGTGTCAGCTTAAGTGTCATTGCCAATCGCTATACTAGTGAGCAAGACGTGACACGCATATTGATTAAAGACAATAACGACGATGTCTTGGTACCTGTTGGCAACGCGCCAATGCAGCAAGGGGATACCATTCGACAGATTGCCACCAATGGCGATGCGGTGATTGGCAGTGTGTCGTTGACGCTAAAAGATATTAGCAAAGGCGAGATTATCGCCATGCAATGGCCGTTTGTCATCGGTTCCATGCTACTGCATTTATTACTTTGGCTGATTTATGGTTATCTTGCTCGTCCAACCAAAGAGCAGATCAATGCCCTAAGCCGTGACATTCAAGACTTGCATCGCGAGCAGTATATGCAGATTGACCCGCGAAGCTATGATCGTGACTTTGAACGTCGTTCAACGGATAGAGACACGGTCGGTTCTACTGAGAGCACAACAGACAGTGAGACAACCCCTATGCACAAATTTGATGTGCACAGTGAAGTGAATCAATATTTAAAAACCCAGCAAAATCAAAACGGGGCGAGTGATACCGGTGGCGCTAGCGCCAGCACTACTGAAAGTGCAACTGCAGAGCGCACGGATCATCAGTCAGCCAGCAGACAAAATGAGATAAGCAGCGCTAATGCTAGCTCTAAAGATAGTAGCGCTCATAAGTCTAGTAGCGCCTCTCGACTGTCTGCCACCCGCTCGTTTGACAGTGTGAGAGTGCAGATTGTGTTTCATGATGAGTTCAATATGCTTGAGCGTCTGGCACCGGCTCAGCGTTTGCCTTATCTGGCGTTATGCACACAGCTGTTGAATCAAGCGGTGACCGAGCTACTCAAGCAGCCACTATTGCTGGGTGTGAGCGTGATGAATGAGCCACGTTTTGAAGATAATGGCGCAAGCGTGTTGTTAAAAGCGGACAACAGCCATGCAAAAGTTGCGCTCGCTGGTGTGATGCTTGGCAAACTGTACTTAATGCTCAACAAGATTATCCATGATAAGCATATTGAGCTGTCACGTTTTGCCTTGCCTGCCAAAGCGGGGGTCAGTGATGACGCGCAGTCAGAGGCGATGACGCAACTGCTACACAGTATCGGCAAAAAAGAGCAAATGCTGATCTTACTACCGAATGCAGGTACCAAGCAGATCAGTCACCATGTACAAGTACATAGCGTCATGCGTCCGACAACCGTCTATGAGCGCGAATGTGCCATATTTGATGGTGGTAATGATGCGATGATTCAGCGTTTAGCGGATGTCCGTAACGCCGTATTAATGGTAGAAAATGATGGCGAGTCATCTACTTAACCACACTGGGGCTTAGTGGTTTATACACAATTGTCTGCTGTAGGACTGGTATCGTTATGTTGGCTCTGAATACAAAATAGGCCATAGTGATAAAAAGGATTGACAACGCTTAACAGAGACTTTATAAGGCATATATATATTGATGTATTATTAATACCCTTGCTAAAAAAGATAGGAGTTTTTCATGAGTGACGCTGATATTGACGACGATTTTGATGATGATTTTGTCGACGATGATGATGCAAAGATGGTGGAAGAGGCCGAAACGAGTGTACGTACACGCTTAAGTAGCCTAGAGAAGCGTCGGTTGATTGACAACTTGCTAGAAGAAAAGCGTTTGGCCAAAGAGCTAAAAGACGATCTAGATGATATAGACAACTTCGATGAAGATGGCGATGACTGGGAAGACGATCTTTAGGCGTTAGACTCAGTTGTGATGGCAGTGAAGGTAGCCAAGTCATGTAAGCCGACTAACGCGCTTTATTACTGGATATTTATCTGGCTGCGCTAAGCTGATGGTGTCCTATTTGCCACTTTTTACAGTTGCTAGTAACCCGCTCTATTCAATGTTCTCACTTTATAATGGTGGTTTGGGTGTTTATCCAAACGACCTTTATCCTCAGATTTTCCGCTATCCTGCATTCATCCAATCATTTATTGCGACTGACGCAATCCATCTATTAAGGACCACTACCTCATGAGTAATCAACTAAGCTTCGATGAACTACTAGACTATTTAGACAATCAAGAGAGCCAGTTTGTGCTCGATAGTGTCGCGGCCCATGGTTTTTTGACCGCGACAGTGATCGGACGCCCGTTGCCAAACTGGATGGATGCCTTATTTGAAGGTCATACCAGTGAGATTCCAGACAATGTCATCGACGGTATCCAGCGCTGGCGTGACGCTATCATGGCGGAGCTAAAAAACGAGACGCCTATCGAGCTGCCGTTTGGTGAAGACGCGGGTAACGAAGAAGTGGCGGTCGATTTTTCAGATGAGTCAGACATCGTTGCTTGGTCGATTGGCTTTGTCGATGCGATGTATGGCGATGAAGCAAGCGACTGGTTTGAGGACGAAGAGACCGCAGAAGATGTGGCTGTATTGACCTTGCCTATGATTGTGTTGAGCGGTATCGATGATGAAGATCCAGAGCTGGCTGAGATGCGTCGCGATGAAGATAAATTGGTGCAAATGGCCAATAGTATCGAAGGCAACTTAACTGAGCTGTTTTTATTGTTCCATACCAATGATTAGTATCTTTTACAGCAGCACTGACCTCTAGTCGCCGTTTGGTTGACTATTGTCTATGCTGCTAGATGCTCATGATAATCCTATTAAGTCACCGATAAGGTCGTACTATGACTGTGCAACTCTCTAACCTCGAGCACTTGCCTAACTATCAGATCACCGAGCGCCTCGATGTGGTGTACGGTAGTACCGTGCGCTCAAAGCATGTCGGCAAAGACTTGTTTGCTGGGCTAAAAAACATCGTCGGCGGTGAGTTGACGGCTTATACCGAGCTGTTAGAAGAGTCGCGCCAAGAGGCGATAGACCGTATGATTATTAAGGCCGAAGCGTTGGGTGCGGATGCCATCGTTGGTCTGCGTTTTTCGACATCTAGCATCGCTCAGGGTGCCTCTGAGTTGTTTGTCTACGGTACCGCTGTCAAAGCCGTGCCTATGTCACAGCAATCCTATCAAAATCCGCCAAATGATGGTCAACAGCCCACCATGCAAAATCCAGCACCTGTGCCGACGGATGATTTGCCACGTTTCAATCCTTTTGGTTAATGAACCGAGCTTCAAAGCATTGATGCTTTTTACGATAAGAGACGTGCCATGAATAACTCCCTCACTCAAATGCTCATCAACTATGCGCCGTTTATTTTATTGTTCGCCGCTGGTTGGTTTTTTGGGTCGCGTCATGAGCGTCAGCATTTAGCGCAGCTGCGTGTTGCAGAGCAAGCGCTTGGTGATATTGTGGTGTCAAGCGAGCGTTTTTATCGTCCCACACTTGCCGCTCATAGTGAGGGCGAGTTGGTACTGGGCAGCGTGGTCATCGGCCAAGATTACTTTAAAATGATTGTCGCGCGCGTGCTCAGTCTGTTTGGTAAAAACCTGACCACCTACGAGACGTTACTAGATCGTGCCCGCCGAGAGGCTATCGTACGTATGCGTACTGATGCCAAAGCCAAAGGTTATAACCATATTTATGGTTTACGCCTTGAGGTCACCAATGTCAATCAATTGGGCAGCATGGTAGAAGCCATTGCTTATGGGACGGCGGTTATCAGTAGCGACACAGCCAGTAGTACGACAACGGTCCCTCCTCATCTACTACCTAGAACCCTGGCTATCTAAACTGCCTATCCCCGCTTATGTTACCCATTGTGAAAGATCCTTTCTTTATTTGACTGATGAGTAGTTGAATAAAGCAAATAATAGACTTTGACAGCGATATACTTACTTTTCTTGTACTCGTGTTTTTAGGATACGTATAGAGACGTCTCGTCTGAAAATAATACAGTATGAAAAACTCGATGGTATGAGAGACGAGTTGTACGAAAACGCTAATGACGTCGATGGCTTTTATCCAAACTATCAGCAGGATTGGCTGGTAGCGCATCACGGCATTGTCATAAACCGACCCAAAAGCGGGTCTTATCTACATGGATGTAGTTATGGAAGGTCTTGAGATAGTCACGTTAGTAAATTCAGTCGTCATTCCCATTTCTCTATTTTTTATCATGATGGGGATGGGCTTGAGTCTTGTTGTGAACGACTTCAAACGCGTTCTAAAGTTTCCCAAAGCGGTTGGTATAGGTCTCACCAATCAGCTAATCATGTTACCGATCATTGGTTTTTTATTAGCCAATATTATGCCGTTGTCGCCAGAGTATGCAGTAGGGGTGATGCTTCTTGTCCTGTGCCCAGGCGGTACAACGTCCAATTTGTTCACGTATTTGGCCAAAGGCGATGTTGCGCTGTCGGTTACCATGACGGCTATTGCTAGTGTCATTACGGTCTTTACGATTCCTGTGGTGCTCAGTTACTCCTTGATTCATTTTATGGGGGCAGGTAGTGAATTTCAGTTACCAGTCGTAAAAACCATGATTACCTTGATATTATTGACCATTGTGCCGATCAGCATTGGCATGATTATCAAGCGCTTTGCTCCTAAGATCGCTGAAAAATCACAAGTGTATGTGTCAAGGTTTGGTGTGGTATTTTTGGCGTTTTTGGTTTTGTTTTTAGTTTATGTCCAACGAGATATCATTGTTGGCTCCTTTATCGAGGTAGGGCCAGTATCCTTGTTACTGAATGTCTCAACCATGGCGCTGGGTTATTACACCAGTAAGTGGTTCGGATTGAATCTGGCACAAAGAACTTCTGTGACGCTAGAAGTGGGTCTGCAAAACAGTACCTTGTCTATATTTATGGCGTTGACGCTATTGTCCAGTTATCCAATGTCGGTCACGCCTGCTATTTACACGTTAATCATGTTCCTGACGGCTGGTATTTTAGTCAGAGTGTTTAGTGCTAAATATAATAAGCGAAAGAGGTCTGAAGTAGAGAGTAGCGTTTTGGCCGCACGTCGACTTTAGATAAAGTTGGCACACACTTAGCGTAATTACCGCGATTGATCGAGCTGTCATCTTGGCCCGCCACATTGCCCATAATAAATTTATAACGTCTAAACTTGTTATGGGCGATAAGTGCTTCTATGGTCAGCGCCTTTGGACGTCATAACCTCAATCAAACCCTAAGGCCGTCGGCCGTGTACGTGGGTTCTGGCGTCCGCTCTGTCATTGGCGGTTTGTTCTTTTACTTTTTCGACGTCAAATAAGAAGGTGCGGTTTTTGAGTACCGCGACAAACACCACGCCACCTATCGTATTACCGACCAAGATCACTGCTAAAAATAGCAAATAGCGCCATAAGCTAACCGTGTTGCCATATAACAGAGCTGAAAATATCTCAATGTTGCCAATGATACTGTGGTGCAGACCCAAAAACCCGATACTGCCAGTGATAACAGTGACTAAGACAATGCGGCTTAGGGTGTCGCGTGCTGAGGTCACAAGCCATGCGGTGACGCCCATCATCCAACCGGCCAATATGGCACTGCCAAATATGACCCACCATCGAAACCCCAAAATGTGCTCGGCATAAGCGTCAATATCACTCGCGCTAAACAGCTGCATATTTAAGCCCAAACCAATCATTAAAACGGCAAATAAACAACCGCCAACGACGTTACCCGCGATAACAATGCCCCAAAGACGTAGCAGCTTGTTTAAGGGTTCGATGCCGTTGAGGACAGGTAGGCTCAAAAGAGAGGTTTGTTCGGTAAACAGTAGCGACTGACCAATGACCACAATGATAAAACCGATGGGATAAAGGAGCGAGGCAATCACAAGCGCGTAGTGATTGGGCAGCACGCCACTGAGTAGAGCAAAAGCGGATAAAATCATAAAAAAACTGATGCCAATCTCTAAGCCTGCGGTCAAGGCACTGGTAAATAGCGATCCCAGCGAGCGCCCAAAAGTTTTTTTGGCGTCCATTGCCTGCTCAACCAATATACTGGCATGGCTTTTTGCTTGACTCAAATTGTCATCGTGGGCGACCTTTTTGATGGTTTCTTTGTCTTCTTTGCTAATCTCCTCAGAGAAATCCTCATCTTCTAAATGCTCAGTGGCTTCGGTGTCTTCTAGAACGTTGGTAACATCTAGAGCACCAGCATCACTATCGCTTTTATCCCTGTCCTCTTTATCCCTATAATCGAAATCAGATTTATCTTGTGGCATAACGTCAGCGTTATACTCATGATTGCTAGCATCGTCAATGGCGTGCTTGTCGTCGACACTGTCAGTCTGAGAGTGGGTTTTATGCTCGGTATCTTGGGGCACGGTCAGCTCGCTGTTTATCAGATAATGCTGTTAGTAGAAGGACATCCACTATATTCTATAGCGTGACTCACATTTTATAGCATGGCGACGACTTATTTTGTTGAGTGTTCAGTCGATTGGGGTTGTTAATTGTTTAATGCCGCTTGGTCACGCTGATAAATTGCCATAGCATCTAACAAAATCTGGCTATCTGCGTTAAAATCACGGTATTAATTATTTCGCCTATTATGCAAATTTTTGTTTAACCCCATTCATTATTAACAAAAGACAATTTTACTATGAGCACTCCTAATACCAAGGCCAACCTGACCCACTCCATTCAAGCTGCCTTAAGCCAACTTGAGCACGCTTACAATCCTGCGGAGATCGAGGCCGGCATGTATCAAGGCTGGGAAGAAAGCGGTTACTTTAAGCCAAGCTTTGATAAAGACGAGTCATTCTCTATCGCGCTGCCACCACCGAACGTCACAGGCTCGCTGCATATGGGCCATGGGTTCAACAATGCCATCATGGATGCGCTCACGCGTTATCACCGTATGGATGGTGACAATACCCTCTGGCAGCCGGGTACGGATCATGCGGGTATTGCCACGCAAATGGTCGTGGAGCGTCGCCTTGAAGCGCAAGGGTTAAAACGCCGTGATATGACACGCGAAGATTTCATCGATAAAGTGTGGGAGTGGAAAGAAGAGTCGGGCGGCAATATCACGAGCCAAATTCGTCGTTTGGGCAGCTCAGTTGATTGGTCGCGTGAGCGCTTTACCATGGATGATGGTCTGTCCAATGCGGTAAAAGAAGTGTTCGTACGTCTGTTCGATGATGGTTTGATTTATCGTGGTAAGCGCCTCGTGAACTGGGACCCAAAATTCCAAACAGCGCTGTCTGATCTAGAAGTCGAAAACCACGATGAAAAAGGCAACTTATGGCATTTCCGCTATCATTTCACGGATAAAGACTTGACCACCCAAGATGGTAAAAACTATCTGGTAGTCGCGACCACGCGTCCTGAGACACTGCTTGGTGATACGGCAGTGGCGGTCAATCCTAGCGATGAGCGGTATGCACATTTGGTTGGCAAAACCATTACGTTGCCAATCACAGGTCGCGTCGTGCCTATCGTTGCCGATGACTATGTCGAAAAAGACTTTGGCACAGGCTGCGTTAAAATCACCCCAGCGCATGATTTTAACGATTATGAATTGGGTCGTCGTCATAACTTGCCGTTGATTAACATCCTCGATGAGCGCGCCAATATCTTACCCGCGATGGAAGTCTATCCCGATCTGCAAACGCGTGAGCCTAAGCTTGAGACCACCCCTAGCGACCATTTAGGTAACAGCTATGCCGGGCTTGAGCGTTTTACGGCACGTAAATTTTTAGTGGCGCAAGCAGGCGAGGAGGGCTGGCTAGAGGACATCGAGGACTATGCCCTAAAAGCGCCGCGTGCAGAGCGTGGCGGCACCATCGTTGAGCCATGGCTGACCGATCAGTGGTATGTGGCAGTGAATAAACTGGCCCAGCCTGCGATTGATGCGGTAGAAGACGGCAGCATTGAGTTCGTCCCGGCCCAGTACAAAAACATGTATATGGCATGGATGACCGACTTACAAGACTGGTGTATCAGCCGTCAGCTATGGTGGGGTCATCGCATCCCTGCATGGTATGACGACGCGACTGGCGAGATCTATGTGGCGCGTGATGAAGCGGAAGTACGCACTAAGTACAACCTAAGCGACGACGTGACATTGCGTCAAGACGATGACGTACTCGATACGTGGTTTAGCTCTGGTCTTTGGACATTTAGTACGCTTGACTGGGCAGATGTGAACGCTGATCCGCGTGTGCTAGAGACCTTTCACCCAACCAGCGTGCTCGTGACAGGTTTTGATATTATCTTCTTTTGGGTTGCCCGCATGATCATGATGACCATGCACTTTGTGAAAAACGAAGATGGCACGCCGCAAGTGCCGTTTAAGACCGTCTATGTGCATGGTCTGGTACGTGATAGTAATGGTCAAAAGATGTCAAAATCAAAAGGCAACGTCTTAGATCCGATTGATTTGATCGATGGTATTGAGCTAGAAGCGCTGGTCGAAAAACGCACCAGCAATATGATGAATCCCAAAGACGCGGCTAAGATTGAGAAGCAAACCCGTAAAGAGTTCCCAGAAGGCATCCCCGCTTATGGCACCGATGCGCTGCGCTTTACCTTCACGTCATTAGCCAGTACCGGTCGCGATATCAACTTTGATCTCAAGCGTGTCGAGGGCTATCGTAACTTCTGTAATAAAATCTGGAACGCCAGCCGTTTTGTTCTGATGAACTGTGTCGATAGCGAAGGCAGTGCCAAGCCTATCGACCAAAGCGCAAATCCTGATGTATGGGAATTACCAGAAAAATGGATCATGAGTCGTCTGAACTCAAGCATCAAAGACATCCATCAGCATTTCGCCCAGTATCGTCTCGATATGGTCAGTCAAGATATCTATGAGTTTATCTGGAACGAGTACTGTGACTGGTATGTTGAGCTTGCCAAAGCCAGCCTAAATGATGACTCGGTGTCGGATGAGCGCAAAGCGCAAATCCGCTATGTGCTCCTGCACGTACTCGAGACCGCGCTACGCTTCACCCATCCCATCATGCCGTATCTGACCGAGCAAATCTGGCAGACCATCGCGCCGCTACTGGGTCGTAAAAACACCGACAGCATCGTGGTCGCGAGCTATCCACAAACCGATGATAGCCAGATCAGTGAGCAAGTGGAGGCGGATATGGCGTGGCTACAAGAGCTAATCGCGAGCGTCCGTAACATCCGTGGTGAGATGAAGCTGGGTAATGCCGTACGTCTGCCAGTGCTCCTACAAAACGTCTCTAGCGATGAAGAAGCGCGTCTATCACGTATCAAAAACCAGTTTAAAGCACTGGCCAAAGTCGAGAGCTTAGAGATCGTCAAAGAAGGCGATGAAGTACCGCTATCGTCATCAAGTATGGTCGGTCAGCTACGGGTACTTGTACCGATGAAAGGTCTGATTGATCCAACGGCTGAGCTGGCACGTCTCGGCAAAGCGCATGAAAAGCTACAAAAGCAAGCCGACGGTATCGCCCGTAAGCTAGGTAATGAAGGCTTTGTCAGTAAAGCACCAGCCGAAGTCGTCGATGCGGAGAAAGCAAAACTGGCTGAGCTAGAAGGGCAGTTGACGGCGATGACGGCGCAGATGGAGCAGTTAAAGGCGTTGTAATTTAAAAGTAGATATCTATATTAAAGAGAACGCTGTCACGATTGTGATGGCGTTTTTTATTGTCTACTGATTATAGTCAGTTTAAAATAAAACTGTTATGCTTTGGACAAATATCATAAAACAATTTGGATAAATCATTCTCCATCCAGCCTTGGCGTAGAAACTTCACCTGAGCCCATTTTTTCTCACTCGAGCATA
>NZ_QQAI01000006.1:0-161048 GCF_021023115.1 Psychrobacter sp. CCUG 69069 | reverse complement strand
GGATAGTCGCCCAACGCTTCTATCAGCATGCGAACGGCGCGTTCTTTAATCTCAGGAGTGTAGGTTTGTTTTTTCATTGTCGTATTCTCTCAGAATGTTGAGTCTCCGACAATCCCGGGGCGGTTCATTCATTTAAGCCTATTACACTACCATTAGAGAATTTTATACAAAGATTGGTTTCACAGGGCCTAGTTTTTATACCTTATGAGCGATTCACCTCTACAAAGTTTAGATTTAAATCCAACGGTATCACTGAGATGACTTTAGGGGTGAGTAAAGACTCTTGCGCTAAATGTGGTTACTCCAATCCGATAATTTCTGAGGTGAGATATAAAGAAGACTATAAAGTACGTTCTAAGAAAATAAAAGATTGTAGCGATAAAGAGCTTAGAATTATTAATACACATTTTTCTAAGAATTATGTTTTTTCACCCATAAAAAAGGTGCGTAGTGAAATACTTAACAAAGTTTTTATAGTCAACACTTGTGTTGAATGTGGTTTTGTCATAGATAGAGATGGTCAATATAGTACCTATTTAAAAAAATTTTTCACTAAGCCGCTTTTTATAAAGCATTTAGGTCTTAATACAGAAAAATTCTATACTTCGAATACAACTCTTAATACGGAATGTGTTTACCTTGTAAACAACAGTTTCAAAATCAAATATAACGAGAGTTTTGAGTTTGGTAAATGGGTTACTAGAGATAGTGAACCAGTTTAATCAGAATAATTGGCATATATGATTGTTTATAAAAAATCATATAATGTAATTTACTACTGTAGATTTTGCAATAATTACTATATAAGTTTGAAAGCGATCAAACGTAATCCTTTTGCCATACTGCGTTTTTGCAAACCATACAACACCAACTATCTTGAGCACGCATATATAGGATATCTGCTGGCATCTCTAACGGGCAAGCACTTGCACAGTACTCACAGAGCATATCATCTAAACAAGCGTAACATTGAGCAATCGTCTCAAACAATAGATTTGAGCTGATTCTATATTTCTGACATAGCATTTGTACATGTTCAAGATAATCCTCCTTATGATCATATGCCCAATAATCAACACAGATTTTTTGATCTCTACTATTCTGTGTCATACCAAATTCAAGTTTGATACCCATAGTATGTCTCCTAATCAAAATGTCATTACATGTTCTATCGATTAGTTAGTTGTACAGAACTTTAAAAAATTATATGAAGTTATGTCTGTAAGAGACTCTTAATCACCTCATCTTGAGTCATTCCTATATGCTTGCAATAAAAAGCTTCAATCTCATCTAAAGCTTCACGTAATTGTCGCTGTGATACCTGTATGTAATGTAGTGTCACATCATCACTAGATTTAGCCTCACGATGATTGAGCAGTCTCTTTAACACTGGATAGGTTACATTAAGACCATTAGCGACAGTGCCAAATGTACGACGCAAATCGTGAGGCGTAATGTGCAAGCCAGCTTTGTTTGATATTGAATGATAACTACCGCTCAAATCTTTAACGTGGTCGCTATTTCTTTTCAAATCACTCGGAAATACCCAACGCTCTCCATTGCTCAATCTATAGCGTTCACTAAGTATGGCTTGAAGTATTTTTCCAGTAGGCATATGGTAATCAGAACCATTTTTAGTGGCTTTAAAAACGATACGAGCAGCGTCAAGATCTACATCTTCCCATCTTAGTGTCTGCGCTTCATTTAAGCGAACTCCAGCAAACATAAAAAGCAGTAAAAGATCACGAGCATTATTGCTATAAGATGCTTGTTTGAAAGAACTACCGTCACGGTGTTCAATCAAAGTTCTAAAATATACTCCTAAATACTCTTCTTCAACATGACGAGTACGAGGTTTAATTTTGTTCCAATCATTTTTGGCATTCAGTATTCGAATGGGTTGATCCTTTATTATGTACTCCTCATCGTCATCTAAGAAGCTATCTTGACAATAATTCCATACTGATCGAAGAGCTCGCATAGTAGCATTCGCTTGAGCTGGACTAGATTTGCTGATTTCCTTATGTTTTTCACTTATCATAGTTTTAGTTATATCGTTTAACGATATATCAAGCCAGTCATCGAGTCGACCAAGTATTTGCTGATCATAAGTTTCAATAGTACGGCTGGCAAGATTTGGCTTCATAGATTTAAAGTAGGTATATGCTTCATTAAGTGTTGGTATATCAGAATCTTGAATGTCTTTTAACTTTGGAGTAGCGTGATAACCATCGTAAACATCAAGTCCCTTTTTTATGTTGACTATCATCGTGCTCGCTTTTTCACGAGCTTCAGTCAAAGTGATTAGATGTGTTTCTTCAACTTCGTCACGATAGAGCTTACCATTGATGCGTTTATGAAGCGTGTATCTCTTAGATTGCTTACCCACACGAAGTGCAAAACCCGTTAATACTTCATCCATGTAGATGTCTGTACCATTTGAAGCATATGCAACTGAATCGATAAACTTCTTACTAAGCTTAACTTTCATAATTCATCCGTCACGCCGCAGTTATTATATTAATAGCACTATAATACGTGAACATGCAGATGTATTAAAGTATCAAGATAGTATCAAAATTTTATTTTACGCTGTTATTACTCGACCAATTTATAAATAATTCACGCAATAAAAAACCCTCACAATCTATAGACTGTAAGGGTTTCGTATAGTGGTACCAGTGGTCGGACTCGAACCGACACGCTTTTAAAGGCAACGGATTTTGAATCCGTCATGTCTACCAATTCCATCACACTGGCATGTTAGAAGATAACGTCTATTGGATAGATATTATCGAATTGGGTTACAGGGTTAACTCTGTATAGGCTGCGTATTATAGCAGCCTTTTTTTCACCGTCAAGAATTATTTACTATAATTATCAATCAAAGCCAAAAAATGTAGTTTATCCAACAAAAGCGCGCTCAACTGCATAATCCGCTTGGACACCCATACGCGGTGAAACCGTTAAACCGAAATCATCTAAAATCGCTGAGACTTCTGCATTAAAAGGCATGCTACCGCATATCATCACGCGATCATCGTCTTTGTTGATAGGGGGTAAGCCAATGTCTTCAAAAAGTTTACCTGACTTCATCAAATCGGTCACACGGCCTTGGTTTTTAAATTCTTCACGAGTCACGGTCGGGTAGTAGATGAATTTTTCGCGGTACCATTCTCCAAAGATTTCGTCATTGGGCAGCTCGTTTTCGAACATCTCACGATAAGCCAAATCCTCTGCATGACGTACGCCATGTACCAAAATGATTTTGTCAAAGCGCTCATAGACTTCAGGGTCACGCGCCAACGCTAAGAATGGCGCTAATCCTGTGCCTGTTGAGAGCATATAAAGGTGTTTGCCGGGTAGTAAGTCATCTAGCACTAGGGTCCCTGTTGGTTTTTTACTGACCAACAATTCATCGCCCACTTTGATGTGCTGCAAGCGTGACGTCAGTGGACCATCTGGCACTTTGATAGAAAAGAATTCCAAATGGTCTTCGTAATTAGGGCTAGCAATTGAGTAAGCGCGCAACAATGGCCTGCCATCGACAACGATTCCAATCATCGCAAACTCGCCATTACGAAAACGTAAGCCGTCGTCACGAGTGGTTTTGATGCTAAATAGAGAGTCATTCCAATGATGAACCTCTGTGACCGTTTCGGTGCGAAGTTTTGACATAAAGTCCTCGTTAATAAGTTGCTAACTGTAACGTTAAGTTAAATATGTGTAAAATCAATAATTTCAATGACAAATAAAAATTATAACGCCGTATCTGGAGTCTGATGGTTGTCTAAATAGTTGTTGTTAACACATCAGTTTTGCCAGAGTTTGGGCACGGTAGATAGTCTGTAATCAAAAATTTCAAATGCTATTCTAACATTTTGTCGGATGTTATGAGTACGTATAGATGCCTACAAAGTCTACAGAAACGTACGAGAGTCTACGAGCTTAAACGGCTGTCATTGAATGGCTCGCTCATAATAACAAACTTTAAAATAAAAATCCGTCCAGCAGTGACGATGGGGCATGATAAAATGGAATATCGTTAGCGAATAATTTTGTAAGATTGGGCATATCAGTTTAACAGTAGCAGTTTGTCACGCAGGGAGACAGTGTATGTGGGGTGAAAAGGTGTCCCAAGATGAGAGTCATCGTGCGCCAATTATTGGCTACCATCGTGCGCCGCTATCACAAAAGTTTGGTGCGCCAAGGCAGCCAAATCTGGTCGCGTTGACCAGTGTTATTGAGATGCGAGCGCCTTATGATACGCCAGCGGCTTTCGTTGGTTTGGAGGCGTTTAGTCATATTTGGGTCAGTTGGCAATTTCATCATAACTATCTTGATAAGGGCAATGGCTTGCATAAAGCAGACAGGGAATTTCGCCCGCAAGTACGACCACCAAGACTCGGTGGCAATCAAAAAATAGGCGTGTTCGCCAGTCGAAGTATGTATCGGCCTTCGGCATTAGGACTGTCTGTGGTCAAGCTTGAGCGTGTGGCGGTGGTACAAGGACGTGCGTTGCTTATCATTAGCGGTGCAGATATGATAAATGACACGCCTATTATCGATATCAAACCCTATGTGGCTTATAGTGACGCTATCGCCCAAGCAGAGAGTGGCTTTGCACCCACTGCCCCTGTGTCGTCGGAGGTGACTATCACTGAGTCAGCGTATGCACAATTTATAACGTTGGTTCATACAGGAGAGTCGGGTAGAGGTGATAATAAACCCACTGATACAGAACCTGCTACGGTCGCTGCGCTGCTATACAAGATACAAAACCAATTGAGCCTCTCTGATATCGACGCGATTAAAGCACTCATCGCGCAAGACCCGCGTCCAGCGTATCGCCGTCATGAATTAAAGATGCCATTTATTATGCGCTATAAGTCTGTCGATGTCAGTTTTCAGTTGCTAGAGTCAGGACAGTTACAAATAAGTTCTGTTGTAGCAGTCAGTTTGTAGCGGCAAATGAGCGTCACTAGTACCGCACTCCTCACTATCAGTAACTTATTTACCCGTAATAAAAGAAGAATAATATGTCTGTTCAGAACTATTCAATAGTGATTGATTTGCGTTGGTGCCTAGATGAGCTTTTGGTCGACAAGGTGATTGATCAGCGTGGCTACAATCTAGTGATTACTAGCCGCCGTGATAAGGCACAGCATCCACTGCTGACCATCAGTGAGTTTGGCTTGCCGAATGGTCATGCGCCTGATAACAGCGCTGACAATAAATTAACGTTGGCTTGGTTGAATCAATGGTTGGCCGCAAAAGCGGGTATGCCACTTGTTCGTATTGACCCTTTAAAAGTCGATGTTCCAGCCGTGACACAGCTGATGTCCTTTGAGTATGCACGCTTGCAGCATATTTTACCGATTGAGGTGAGCTTAGATGAGGTGGTCATCGGTACAGATCAGCCGTTTTATACGGACTGGCAAGCAAACATTGACAAGTTAATCAAATCTAAAAGCTATCGCACGGTCTATCTTAGTCCTGAACAGATTAATCGCTATCGCCGAGAGTTCTATCAAGTCACGCAAGCGATTGCGGGGGCAAATAGTGTCCATAAACGGGCGGCAGCTGATGTCACCAATGTCGAGGCACTATTGCAGCTGGGTGACAACACCAATCCCGATGCCAATGATCAGCATATCGTCAGAGTCGTTGACTGGTTACTACAATATGCCTTTGAACAGCGTGCCAGTGACATTCATCTAGAGCCGCGGCGGGAGACAGGCAAGGTACGTTTTCGCATAGATGGTGTGCTCCATACCGTCTACGAGATGCCACTGGCGATTATCGTGGCGGTCACGGCGCGTATTAAAATCTTAGGGCGGCTCAATGTCGCAGAAAAACGCAAACCGCAGGATGGTCGTCTAAAAACCCGTACCCCAAAAGGGCTGGAGACTGAGCTACGTCTCTCTACCATGCCGACTGCTTTCGGTGAAAAGTTGGTCATGCGCGTGTTTGATCCTGAGGTGCTGGTGCGCTCGTTTGCTCAGCTCGGCCTATCTGGTAAACAGCTGGAAACGTGGCATGAATTAACGGCGCATCCAAACGGTATTGTTTTGGTCACAGGACCAACTGGCTCAGGTAAAACCACCACCCTATATAGTACGCTCAAGCAGCTCGCCACTGAGCAAGTCAATGTCTGTACGATCGAAGATCCGATTGAGATGATTGAGCCGGCGTTTAATCAAATGCAGGTCAACCCAGGCGTCGATTTGTATTTTTCTGATGGTATCCGCTCATTAATGCGTCAAGACCCGGATATCATTATGGTGGGTGAGATTCGTGATGCCGAAACGGCAAACATGGCAGTGCAAGCCTCCCTTACAGGGCATTTGGTGCTCTCGACTTTGCACACCAATGACGCCCCAAGCTCCCTCACTCGTCTACACGATTTGGGCATCCAGCCTTTTTTGACCTCAGCGACGATATTGGGTGTGATGGCACAGCGCTTATTACGGACGTTATGTCCGCACTGTAAGCAAGCGGTGGATGTGACGCGAGATAGTGAGATAGCGATTCAATGGCAAGAGCTGGTACAGCCTTGGCGTGCGCCAGTGCCAGCACAGATCTATACGGCGCAAGGTTGTGAGCGCTGTCGCCATACCGGTTATCAGGGCCGTGTTGGCCTATATGAAATCATGCCGTTATCCAACGAATTAAAAAAGTTGGTTGCCGCCGATGCAAATTTAGACGTACTCAAGCAGCAAGCGTACCGCGAAGGGGTACAGCCATTACGCTTATCAGGTGCAAAGCGTGTTAGTGAAGGGCTGACGACCATAGAAGAGGTGATGCGTGTCGTGCCGCTGCACTGATGTCAAGTATTTATAAATCGGTATGATAAGTAAGTGACTTTTACCTGACTTGAAAACTGCTGTCTTTAGAGCAATAAACACCCATACAACTTTGAATTTTGACCTAACTTTTTTATTTATAATTTTTATTAATGAGAGTTTTTATGTTTACTGATAGTCATTGCCATCTGAACCGTTTAGATTTGACTAAGTATGACGGCCAATTGTCTGGCGCGATTGACGCTATGAAAGCCGCTAACGTCACCCGTGCGATGGCGATTATGTGTGATTTTGCTGAGTATGATGATATTGCCAACATTGTACGCACTTATGGTGATGAGAGGCTAAATTTAGGGATGAGTGTGGGTATCCATCCTTGTGAAGATATTCAGGTCTTACAATCAGCGACCATCGAGCGGCTGATAGAAACGGCCAGTGCTGATCATGTATGGGCAATAGGGGAGACGGGTCTGGATTATTATTGGTCAACTGAGAATAAAAAAGAACAACAAGCCAGTCTTGCACGTCATATTCACGCGAGCCAAAGTCTAAAAAAGCCACTCGTGATCCACATGCGTGATGCCAAAGAAGACACCATTGATATCTTAAAAAGTGAGGGCGCTGAACATGGCATTATTCACTGCTTTACCGAAGATTGGGAGACAGCGAAACGCGCCTTAGACTTAGGGTTTTATATCTCTTTCTCGGGTATTGTAAGCTTTAAGAGTGCGCAAATGATCCAAGATGCCGCTCAAAAAATGCCCAGAGATAGAATGCTGATCGAAACGGATAGCCCTTATTTAGCACCTGTGCCTAAACGTGGTAGACCTAATGAGCCGGCTTACGTACCCTACGTGGCAGCTTATCTCGCAGACATGTATGGCTGTAGTAGCAAGGAGATAGGCGCTTTGACTGCAAAAAACTTTGAAAATTTACTGGCACAGTACCACTAAAATGGGTATGCTATGACCACTCAGTCATTTATGAAATCACCATATGGTTTGCGCGCTATATCGTTAAATACCAAGCGTAATCATATAATTATCTATGACTATTTAGCAAACATAAGCATATTCTCATTGTCGTCCTCGAGCAGTCTTTGTATAGCCTCATACTTTTTTGCCGACGTACTAGTGTAAACAATGGTCATATGCTTAATCTTGTCAGGTTTTAGGAGAGATTATGAGTCGTCAGCATCAGTTCAAGGCACGAGAAGAAAATATCTTAGCGATGGCAGAGCAACTGCTACTTGAGTCAGGCGATGGTGATATCACTTTAGACAGTTTGGCAGACCAGCTTGATTTGGCTAAAGGCACACTGTACAAGCATTTCTCCAGTAAAGATGAGCTCTATTTGCGCATTATCATTCGTTATGAAGAGCAGTTGTTCGAGATCAATCGCATTGATGATTGTCCGTCGGCAGGCGTGGCCCGCATGATTTTTCAACAGCTGTTTAACCCACAAAAAGCCATGCTGCTTAACCAAATCGAAGAGCGTTTGGCGGCATCAGTGACGGGTCTCAATCGCTTATTTGGTGAGCTTTACGATATACGCCGCCAGCGCATGAAGCGTTTGATTGATATTATCAGTGCTTACTTAAAAGATGAAAATAGTAACCTGAGTACTCGCGATTATTTATCTTCCATTTGGGCAATGGGTCAAGGCGGAGCGGGGTTATTAAATTCAAGCTTTTATCAGCGTTATTTGGGCCGCCGTGATACCTTGCGTTACGCGTTTGTCCAACAAATGCTTGAGCTCCCCAGCCATTATCCTGCCGATGAGGATGGGGTGATGGATGAAGATATGCAAGAGCTGGTAGAACAAATCGATACCGAGTCAGAAGAGCATCGCAATACCAATTACTAGCTTGCCTGTGACTCTTTCGAAGCTCAATGTACTACCGTAAGCGTTCCGTGTTGCAATATTCTATAGTGCCACACGGGCAACCCTATCTGTTCAGTGTTTTAAAAATAGTGATGTCACTTTATACATGATAACCTAATAATAAGCTTATAGGTGCCATATGCCGGTCACTGCCAAGACTCAGTCCAGCTCAGCGGCCATTTGCCATTTAAGCATCAACCCGCAACATTCTACCTATCATAAAACAAAGTTCAGTCTGCCCCCTCGTCATTGTTGCAGTGACTACTCGCTGTTAAAAAACGCTCAGATTTTCTCTGCTAAACCATTAAGCCTTTGTCGATCGCAAACGGGTTTTACCCTCGTTGAAATCGTGGTGGTGGTGGTTATTCTATCTATATTTGCTGGCATGATGAGTTTGTCGGTTGGTAGCAGTGAATCCCGCAAAAACCGTGCTTTTTATGAACATCTTACCGATTCATTAAGTTATGTTCGTCTGTTATCAGCTGAGCGTATGCAGCCCATGGGGCTAGTTTTACAAGCGGATAAAGAAGGTCAGGTAAACCCTGTGATTGTCACCTTATCAAATCCTTATGTCGCTTATCAAAGCGCTGACATCACATCGAGTAGTATAGACAGTCGCCCCAAAAATGCCATGGAGTTGTCTACCGATTTGAACACTATGTCAGGGGCTATGAGCGACCAACCGCCAACCCCGAGCTGGGAGAGGGAGTCAGAAGTCAGCTTGCCTGAACTGCCTGCTGGGGTCAGCTTAAGGATTCAAAGCTTAGAGTCTGGTAACTTATCAAGTTCTGGACAAAAACAAACACTACAGCCGTGGTTTGCCGATCAAGCAGTGCCACAGGTCCTATGGTTTGGTACTGGGCAAGCGACTCCCGTCACCATTGAAGTGCTGCATGATTCGCGTTTGGTGGGTGAGGTGATTACGATTATGCCTGATGGTAGTATGATGATCGGACAGGGGTTATAGTGGATGGCTATCTTTTCCAAGTCGCTTACTATGCCTACCTATTCTCAGTCTAAGCGTGAGCGTGGATTTACCTTGATTGAGGTGATGGTTGCTTTGGCCATTTTGGCAGTGGTCGCTGTGGCGGCCAGTCGGGCCAGTAGCGCCTACCTGCACTCAGTCGATGTATTGCGCACCCGCACGCTGGCGCACTTTGTCGCACAAAACGCGGCGTCTGATTTGCGTATTCAAAAGACGTGGCTGACCGCAAGTCGTACTCAGACTGTCAATGCTCAAGGTCGTGATTGGCAAGTGGTTATGACAGTGGGTGACGCCATGACACCTGCCTTAAAACAAGTGAATATCGCTGTTGCTCCCATTATTGATGGACAAACGCGTAGTGCTGTGACAGACATCGATGTGATGTTAAGCAGCGCTGAGCAAGAGGTTGGCAGTTTGGATTTGGCTAGTTTAAACCCAAATGGTCGTGTGCCATGAGTCAGCGCGGCTTTACCTTACTTGAGCTGATGGTTGCCATGGCAATATTTGCGATGCTGGCGGTGGCGGGTTGGCAAGTGTTTGACAGTGTCAACCGTGCTCGTGAACGGGCGCAGTTCCATGCGGATAATTTGGCAGTATTGCAATATGCTTATCTACAGCTACAGCAAGATATGGGGCAAATCATTCCTTATCAAGCGATCAATGTCCAACAAGATAGCATCAGCAGCAATGATGGTAACCAAGCAAGTAACATCCAGCCTGAGCCTTTTATGCGCTTAGATGGCGAGCAGGTCAGCTTTGTACGCTTTGCCGATCCTGATCCGCGCTATCAAAGCAGTACTAGTTTGCAGCATGTCGAATACGTTTTTGTAGATGAGCGCTTAATACGCCGCCAGTACACCAGCTTGGATGTTGGGCGTGATAGCGTCAGCTTAGACAGCGTGTTGCTAGAAGGCGTCACCGCAGGCCGTTGGCAAGCGTATTTACCAGAGCCGAGCAGCACATTTCCGAACAAAGACGGCAGTAGTGTCGGTACAAATATAACCTCTGAACAACCAGCTGGTACAGTAGATATGCAGCCTGAAGTGGCTTTACTGCCAAAAGGTATTGCCGTTAGTTTTACTTATCAAGACATGCCAATTACTTGGCAGTGGGCGCTCGCGCCGCAGCCGTTACCCCAGAGCAGTCGTCAAAACGTCCCTAATAAAAACAGCAACAACAATGGCAATGATGGTAGCGAGGGAGGTAGCGGCGGTGAGGAAACCAGTAATTGAAAAGGCAGTATTGAAAATGGCTTATTGGCTCAATAACGAAGGCAATTTATGTCAATGACAGCCCATTCTCAGCGCGGGGTAGCGCTGCTCACTATCTTGCTATTAGTAGTCAGTATTACTGTGGTCGCAGGGGCGATGCTTGCCAGCCAAAAGATTGCTATTAGGCGTAGCGGCTTATTGTTTGACCAAAACCAGTTATTACAAGACATTCATGCAGGTCAGCAATTGGCCCTCACGGTGATTCGTGCTGACGATAAGCTAAATGATACCGACAGCGAGCAGGATATTTGGGCACAACCCATTCCACCTTATACCTTAGGCACGCATAGCATCAGCGTCGAGTTACGTGATGAAGCCAGTCGGTTTAATATCAACAACTTATATCAGAAGGGAGCGGTAGATACAGCCGCTTTAGCACTCTTTCAAAGACTGCTGACACAATTGAACTTAGAGCCTGACATTGCCATCGCGGTACTTGACTATCAAGACACAGACAGCGACGTGTATCAAGACGGTGGTAACGAAAGTACAGTCTACTCTCAGCAATCGAGTGCGACAGTCAATAATACGTTGCCAAATCAGCCCTTTGTTAGTGTTGATCAGCTGCAAGCGGTTCGAGGCGTCAATACTGACGTGCTAGCGACACTACGCCCTTATATCACGGCGGCTCCCTACTTTGTACCGGTTAATATTAATACAGCCAGTCCTGTTTTATTGGCTGCACTGGTAGACGGCGCTACTAGTGAGCAGATGCAAGGACTGGTCGACATGCGGACGCAGCGGGCGTTAGAGTCTATTGATGCTGTGTGGCAATTGCCAAATTTGAGCGGTTTAAACGAAGAACAACGAGCCGCATTAGCGCCACTATTAGCCGTTGATAGTCAGGCTTTTATGACGCTTATTACGGTTACTGATAATGCAACGGTCGGGCAGGAAAAATACCGTTATGCCACTGTATTGGTGAGTAAAACGGCGAATGATGCTGAAGGTAGTAGCAACGCGAATAACAACAGCTCAAATGGCAATAACGCCAATAACAATGTCCCTAACGGTGCCAACTATAACGGCGACAGCAAAAAAACCAAGCAAATCGACGTAGTGGCGCAGCGGCTATGGGCTTTTAGACCCAGTTTTTAATCACTCTCCTAAAACGAGTGATCAATCCTTTAAAAGGGTTTCCTCACTGGACTTCCAATTGTAAGCGCCATAAAAAAGCATCTGTGCTTGGCGGGTACAGTTGTGTAGCATCGTCTGTTTATTCTCTTCAATCTCATTCAAATCGATTTCATCATCATGGTCTTCAGTATAGGTCAACTCTAACCAATCGATGATCCAAGAAAAGAACATATTTACGCCAGCCTCAGCCAACAGACGGCGGTCATAGTCATTGATGTGCGTAAACGCTGGCTGTAGCGCGAGATCTTCCGCTAAGCTGTGGGCGTGCTTTTTGACCAGCTCATTAATGGCCTTTCGCACGGCGTCTGAGCCGCCATAACGTTCACTGACTAAAAACTGCCAGTAGTAAGGCTGATCACTGACCATATACAAAAAGAGTTGGATACTCTTAGCGATTTGGCGATCAAAACTACGTTTACGGCCAATCTGTAAGCTATCGCTTAATATGGCTAAGGTGCCTCCTAGCTCTTCTACCACCAAGGCTCGTCCAAGCGACTCCATATCATCGAAATGCCGATAAAACGCAGTCGGCACAACGCCCACCTCACGTGTTACCTGTCTGAGGCTGATGGAGCTAAAAGACTGCCCTGTCATACATAAATCCAGCACAGCATTAAAAAAGGCGTGCCGAGTTTGAAGTTTTTTTTGTTCGCGACTGCTCATAATATTTCAAAATTATCCGATAGGGGTTTATGATACTCATTTCAGCGCGTAAATACGACTGAAATACGCCACATATGTTAATTTATTAAACCATCGTGCCCCAGTGGCCTTGTAACTCTTGCGCCAACCGATAAGCCTCATGATCATTCATACCGGTAATAAAGTCTAAGATATTCAAAATATTGTGATAAGTATTGTCTGATAGTTCGCGGCGATGTTCGTCAAAATGTGGCTGTAGTAACTTTAGTAAGCGTTGCTGTTCAAAGGACATAGGTAATGACGTGAGTGTGGCTTGAGTGCCAGTCCAAGCGAGTGGCATAAAGGCATCTAGCAGACGGTGCAAACATTGATTGGCCATCAGCTCCATTCTTACCTTGCTTGGGTGGTTAAATATTTGCTCACGTGCTAGTTGTTTGGCTTGGTGAATGCCGTTTTGTACGCTAGTGTCACAATGGGCAAACAAGCTACCGTTCAGTTTTCCAGCGAGCATAGCATCGTTATTAGCCACGAAAGCATCAGTAACTGTATTGACCAAACGCATCATGGCACGTGCTCGCAATGACGCCAAACTTTGCCTAACGGACATGTGGGCGGGCAGCTGGTTATTGCTAGGACGCTCGCCAATCAGCTCATAAAATATACTGGCCACATCCTCATAGGTTAAAATATTTAAATTGATGCCATCCTCTAAATCTATCAAAGCGTAGCAGATATCGTCTGCCGCTTCCAGCAAGTAAGCCAACGGATGACGGGCAAAGCCATCGTGTTGCTCTGAGCGCGGTAAGTGCAGGCACGCTGCCAACTCTTCTAATTGTGAGGCTTCACTATCGAAACAGCCAAATTTCTGCACGTTACTGTTGATACTATGATTACTGACATCGTTGCTGTGAGACGCTAGCCACGGGTATTTCATAAAGGCACCCAAGGTTGCACAGGTTAGCCGCATACCGCCTTTATCAGGATGGTGCTCATTGCGCGCTAATAGCCGAAACCCCTGAGCATTGCCTTCGTATGCCAGTAGATCCAACTGTTCATTAAGGGTCAGGTTTTGCAACCTAGCTTGAGGAACAGGTTGCCTAAACCAGTCGCGAATGGCGTATTCTCCGGCATGGCCAAAGGGTGGGTTGCCAATATCATGAGCGAGGCACGCTGCTTGTACAATCACCCCGACATCGGCTGGCGAGACCCCGCTGGGTAGACCGCTACCTAACGTGTCATGGAGCTTTTCTGCTGACATCATCCCTAAAGAGCGGCCAATACAAGACACTTCAAGAGAGTGGGTCAAGCGAGTATGAATACCAAGCTGATTGGTCAATGGATGGACTTGCGTTTTTTGATTGAGCTGGCGAAAGGAGTGAGAAAAGACCAGTCTGTCATAGTCTTTATGAAAGTGCGAACGCGCCGTTTCACCTGTTTTGGGTTCTTTGGATGAGCCGAGCCGTTGGGCGCTGAGTAAGTGCGACCACTGTGTGGTGGCAGATGAGAGAGATAGGTGGTTAGACATTATTATTGTGATCCCAATGATGAGCCGATAGTATTTGTTATATTGCTTCTTAGCATAGCAAAATAGTCGCGTCGGTTCATCTGTTGCCGCCGCCTGTTTTTGGTTAGGCAACGGCACTCTTTTTGAGATAAATGTTGGAGATAAGAGGGAGTCGCTTAAGCAGTCATTAAGCCGTATTAGCTGTCCGTTTTTTGACAATCGAATAGTACGGTTTCAGCATCTTTAGCCACACTGCCGTCCAGTGTTTTATTGCTCAATATCGCTCTAGTCGTGTCAGCATTCACTTGCCATCTCATCCCAGCATCATTAGTGATGCCAATATCGGTTTCATACACTGCACCAGCACGGTCGGTTTGAGGTAGCGTCATTGCTGTCAGATCGTACTCAATACCCTCGATCAATAGGTGTGCGCTGGTAGCAGATTGGGCATTATTTTCGGGGTCATAATGCGCTTTAATTGTCTGTTCAGGCTGGCACGCGTAAGTGGTCATGTCTGTTGCGTCATGATTGTGCCCCTCATGATTGCCTTCATGACCGTGTTCTCCGTGACTGTGTTCACCGTGACTGTGTGCGTGTTCCTCATGACTGTGCTCATCGTGGTCTGCATGCGCGTCGTGCGTGTGTTCATCATGTGAGGCCTCAGCAGTTGAGTCAAGCGCTACAGCAGCGCTACTTGGTTTTGGCTCATCAGCTTGTTGTTGGCAGCCTGCACTTACTATGAGAAAAGACAAACAAAGCAGAGCGGTCGTGGAATGAGTGCGGGAAAGTGCTAGCATGAAAAATGGCCTTGTAAAAGCAAACGTAGAATAGGGCAAACATAAGAATTTTAAAAGTTATGTTATAATATAACATATTAGCCATAAAAAAAACCAATATAGATGGCTCTATATTGGTTTTTTACTTCAGGATACAGCGTTATTACACGTTAAATCTAAAGTGCATCACATCGCCGTCTTGTACGATATAAGTTTTGCCTTCTAGGCGTGATTTACCAGCGGCTGCCGCCCCTTTTTCACCGCCATGTTCGATAAAGTCGTCATAAGCAATCACTTCAGCACGAATGAAGCCACGCTCAAAATCCGTGTGAATCACGCCAGCTGCTTGCGGCGCTGTGGCACCAACGGCGACTGTCCAAGCGCGTACTTCTTTCACGCCTGCTGTGAAATAAGTCTGCATATCAAGTAAGTCATAACCACCGCGAATCACCTGATCAAGACCGGCCTCGAGCATATCCATCTCAGCTAGGAAGTCTTTTTTATCATCTTCATCAAGCTGCGCGATTTCAGACTCGATTTGGTTGCATAGGGCGATGACGATAGAGTCTTCACCAGTCGCATAATCGCGGACCGCATCGAGGTATGGATTGTTTTCAAAGCCGTCCTCAGAGACGTTAGCAATGTACATGGTTGGCTTTAGCGTGATTAGACCATAGCTTCTAATCAGTTTTTTCTCATCGGCGTCTAAGTTAGCAGCGCGAGCAGCTTTACCTTCAGCCAGTAATGGTTCGATCTTTTTGAACACTTCCAGCATGGCCTGTGCGTCTTTATCGCCGCCTTTGGCTTTTTTGGTCAAGTTAAACACAGCGCGCTCGACGGCTTCTAAGTCAGCGAGTGCCAGCTCAGTGTTGATGGTTTCGATATCATCAATAGGACTGACGCGGCCATCGACGTGTACCACGTTGTCATCATCAAAGCAGCGTACCACGTGGGCAATCGCATCGGTCTCACGGATATTGGCCAAGAACTGGTTGCCCATACCTTCGCCTTTTGATGCGCCTGCAACCAAACCTGCGATGTCAACGAATTCCATCGTCGTTGGAAGTACGCGCTCAGGATTGACGATATCAGCCAACTTCTTTAGACGTGGGTCAGGTACTGGTACGATACCCGTATTGGGATCTTTGGTACAAAATGGAAAGTTTTCAGCGGCAATTCCCGCTTTGGTCAAAGCATTAAACAAGGTGGATTTACCCACGTTTGGTAGGCCGACGATGCCGCAATTAAAACCCATAGTGTTCTCTCAATGTATTAATAAAATCAGTTGGTATTCAGACAGTATAAGACCTGACACTTAGTCAGTATAAAACGCAGTCAAATAGTAAATCAAAATTGGGCGTATTGTAGCAAATTTAACCCAATATGGGTGAGGTTGTTGCGTTAGAAGTTTGGATTTCCAATACTCAGTAGCAGTGAGGTTTAGTATGCTCATAAAAAGTTATTGGGTCTCAAAACGGCTTCTGCTATCAGCGTGTGTTGTCTGATAGAGTGTCTCTTGTTACTCATTCTCAAACCTCAATAATTCATCAAATTGGTTAGAAAATGAATGCTCAACCCTCTGTTTATTCCTTTTGAAAATACCTAGTTTGAAAATTCATAGCCAAAAGTTTTTAATAGTAAAAATATTTATTAGATAAGGGTTTAATATTTAGCCCAATACGTTACTATTACCACCTTATCTGTTAGACCCTCATATTTGACACTCTGTATTAATACCATAAGAAAAGGACAGGTTATGCGCTATGAAGTTATCGTTATCGGTGCAGGTATGGTTGGCACCTCAATTGCGTGGCATCTACAAAAAAACCACTCAAAAGTGTTACTGTTAGATAAGAAGTTGCCCGGGTCGGAGACCTCATATGGCAATGCAGGATTGATTCAGCGCGAAGCCATTCATACGCATCCTTTTCCTCGTCAGCTGACTGAAATGATCAGAGTGTTGCCAAACCAAGGCACTGATATCCGCTATCGCATACCGGCAATTTTGCGTTATCACCAAGCGCTGCTCCAGTACTGGAAGTACTCTACACCCGCGTCAGTCAAAAAAATCGAATCTGAGTGGCAGACGCTGATCGCGCATTGTACCAGTGAGCACCAAACCATGATTAGCGCCTCTGGTGCTGATGAGCTAATTACTCGTGATGGCTGGTTACAACTGCATCGCTCAGAAGAGACGTTTAAAGAGGCTCAAGCGTCAGCCATTGATGCTCGTAATCAAGGGGTTGAACATAACGTATTAAATATTGCAGCGCTAAAAGCAATGGAGCCGAGCGCCAATTTTGAGGGCTTTGTTGGTGCAATCCATTGGTTGAACTCATGGCAAGTATCAAACCCAAGCTCGCTTGTAAAAGCCTATGCAAAGAACTTTCAAGACATGCAGGGCACCATTAAAGAAAGCGATGTAAAAGAAATCGTCCAAGATAGCGAAGGCTGGAAAATAATCACTGATAACGAGACTTATTATAGCGATAAGTTGGTCATCGCAGCAGGCCCGTGGTCCAATGATTTGATCAAACCGCTTGGCTATAATTTGCCACTGTTCCCAATGCGTGGCTATCATCAGCACTTTAAAGTGACGGATAAAAATACGATCAAGCACAGTATGTTTGATATGGACAAAGGCTTCGTCATGGGCCCGATGCAGCAGGGCATCCGTATCACGACGGGTGCTGAAATGACCACGATGGACGCACCGAAAAACTTCGGGCAACTAAAAACCGTCTTAAAATTTGCGAGAAAGATCTTGCCGTTAGAAGACGCAGTAGAAAGTGAAGCGTGGGCAGGATCGCGTCCTTGTATGCCGGACATGAAACCCGTCATCGGTCCTGCTGATAAGCATGACAAATTATGGTTTGCCTTTGGTCACAGCCATCAAGGCTTTACGTTGGGGCCAATGACAGGTCGTCTGGTTGAAGAAATGATTCATGATAAGCCTGCATTGGTCGATCTTGCCCCGTTTAGCGCCCAGCGTTTTTCTAACTAAAAGCAATTTGACTGGCTAAGTATAGATTTAAATTCATAAATGAAAGGGATATGACATGATAAAGAAGCTACATAGCAATCAACGTATGAGTAAAACTGTAATTCACAACCAGACTATTTATTTATGTGGTCAGGTAGGTAATGCAGAAGACGATATCAAAGCGCAAACATTGACTTGTTTGGAAAAGATCCAAACGTTGCTAGAAGAAGTGGGTAGCGACAAATCCAAGCTGTTGTCAGTGACAGTTTGGATAAAAAATATGGCAGACTTTGCGGCTATGAATGAAGTCTATGATAAATGGTTTGAAGGCGTGCAGCCACCAGCGCGTGCGTGCGGCGAGTCTGCATTGGCACGTCCTGAGTTATTGGTTGAGATGATCGCCATCGCTGCTGAATAATAGACCCATTTTAATGCCTGTATAAAGTAAAAAAGGACATGATAAAGATATCGTGTCCTTTTTTACGCTTGGCTTAGTAGGCGCCTTCGCTGTAGATAAGCTCGTAGCTGTGGCTATATATCTCAACGATATTGCCGAACGGGTCTTCCATATAAATCATACGATACGGTTTTTCACCAGGATAGTAGTAGCGTGGTTTTTCCATACGTTTTTTGCCACCTGCTGCCACTATACGCTCAGCGAGCGCTTCAACATTTGGATCTTGCACACAGAAGTGAAAGATGCCTGTTTTCCAGTATTCAAAGTTGTTCTCAGGGTTTTCTTGATTTTTGAATTCAAAAACCTCCACACCGATACGGTCACCAGTAGAGAGGTGAGCGATACGGAAACTGCCCCAACCTGAACCGAATACTTCAGTACACATCTCACCAATCGGGCTGTCATCTTCAACAATCTCAGTTGGCTCCATGATGGTGTACCAACCCATCACGTCAGTATAAAATTTTACGGCGGCCTCCAAGTCAGGGACTGAAAGACCGATGTGCGAAAAGCTTCTTGGATAAACGTTGTTCATTGCTTGTGCTCCTATTGGCTGTACGCTTATTTAAGGTGAGATCAGTGTACAAACGCACAGTCATTATGTAAAATTATCAAATATTATATAAATAAGTATAAATTTTAATGATAAATATCACATGGTTACGCACTTTTTGTACGCTCGTTGACGTTGGGCACTTTACTCGTACAGCTGGACGTCTATACATGACACAGTCTGGCGTGAGCCAGCACGTGCGTAAACTAGAGGAGCAGTTGGATACAGAACTACTGATTCGTCAAGGCAAGCTGTTTTCATTGACCAACGCAGGTGAGCAGCTCTATCGGGAAGGGGGTGAGATACTGCAGCGCTTATCAAATCTGCAGCAGCGTATCGGCGAGGATCCCCCTTATGCAGGGCTCGTGCGCTTAATGTCGCCTGGTAGTGTGGGGCTCAAGCTATTTCCGCAGCTTTTGACGTTACAGCAGCAGCATCCAAAGCTAGTGATTGATTATCGCTTTGCCCCAAATTCTGATATAGAGCGAGCGCTGGCCAATCATGAGATTGATCTTGGTTTTATGACAAATGTCTCAGATGATGAGACGGTTAGTTGCAAGCCTATGGCGCAAGAAGCATTGATACTGGTGACACCTGCCACTACGTTAGAGCCAAGCTGGGAGAAGCTCACAGAGCTTGGTTTTATTGATCATCCAGACGGTGCCCATCATGCGGGTATGTTATTGACTGCCAATTATGATGAATTTCAGCATATCAATGACTTTGACAAAAAAGGCTTTTCTAATCAGATTGGTTTGATTTTAGAGCCAGTTGGTAGGGGCATAGGCTTTACTGTCTTGCCAGCACATGCTGTGGCGGCTTATCAAAAGCCTGAGCTGATCAAAAGCCATCATTTGCCAGTTGCCGTGAGCGAGACGCTATACCTTGCGGTCAGACGACAGCATGCACTCTCTAACAGAATGCACACGGTCATTGATGAAGTAAAAAGATGGCTATAGCAGTGTTGAAGTAAAGGTCCAATGTAAGGCTCAATGTAGAGCTATCAACGGCGTTCAATGGCTCTACATTTGATAGACTGTTATTATTTCAAGTTTTGCCCAAGTTTGATACTTGCGGCGATGTTAACAGCAGTCGTCTCTATATTGTGATAAGCCGTGCGGAGCACATTATCAATCGAGTCGATCTTTTGGATACTCGGCATAATGACATCGAATTGATTGGTCTGAGTAGGTTTTAGTCCATCCACGCTACCGCAAATCGCAATAACTGGCGTATGAGTGGCTTTGGCGAGCTGACTGATGCCGCCTGCCACTTTGCCCATCGCGGTTTGCACATCAAGCTTACCTTCGCCTGTGATCACCAGATCCGCATCAGCAATGTGCTCTGATAAGCTGGCAACCTCGGCGACCGTATCAAAACCTGATTTTAACTGGGCATTGCAAAAGCTCATCAAGGCATAACCAAGGCCGCCTGCTGCTCCAGCACCCGCTACTTCCTGACATTCTGGATAGCCATGCTGAGCACATGTGGCGGCAAAGTGGCTTAAAGCCTTGTCTAAGTCAGCGACTTGTTGTGGACAAGCGCCCTTTTGAGGACCAAATACTGCGCTCGCCCCTAGAAGGCCACACAGTGGATTGGTCACATCACAAGCCACTTCAAACACGGTCTCTCGCACCTTTGTATGAAGGTTTGTACTATCTAATCGGTGTAAGCTGGCAAGCGCGCCGCCGCCGTGGGTGAGTAGGCTGTCATTCACATCGTGGAACGTCATACCTAACGCCATTAGCATGCCTAGACCAGCATCATTGGTTGCGCTACCGCCCAGACCGATGATGATGCGTTTGACCCCTTCACCTAAAGCATCTGCAATAAGCTCACCCACACCATAACTGCTAGCAACGACAGGATTACGCTCTGCCTCTGTTAACAGATGTAAGCCGCAGGCTTGGGCGATTTCAATGACCGCCGTGGCATCGGGTAACAGCAAGTATTTTGCGGTAATTGGTCTCATTAAGGGATCGTGAACGCTCACTTCTTTCCAGCGTCCACCCAACACATAAGACAAAACCGCAGAAGTACCTTCGCCGCCATCCGCCATGGGTAATAACGTATAGTCAGCGTTTGGAAACACCTGACTAAATCCAGACTGGATAGCATGGCACACATCTAATGCCTCTAAGCTTTCTTTAAACGAGTCGGGAGCGATTAAAATTTTCATGAAATTCTCTTTGAATATTGCCGCTAATACGTTAAATAAATACCAAGGTTAATAACCAGATAAACATGATACTGGTCACGCCTTGAATACCAGTAGCCATTGAATGGGCTTTGTAAGCCTGTGCCACACTCATGCGACTAAACTGGCTAACAATCCAAAAAAAGCTGTCATTGGCGTGAGAGATCGTCATTGCGCCCGCACCAATGGCCATGACACAAAACACGCGGCCAAGCTCACTGTCGAGACCAATTTGATCCAATAGTGGGGCAACCATGGCCGAGGTAGTAACCAAAGCGACTGTGGTCGAGCCTTGCGCGGTTTTTAAAGCGGCTGAGACAATAAACGGCATAAAAATACCCAGTCCTAATGCCGATAGAGTCGTGCCCAAATAATCCCCAATCGGAGTGACTTTTAGCATGGCACCAAACGCCCCACCAGCACCAGTAATCAATAGGATGGGAGCGGCTACCACTAAACCTTGTGAGATACTGTCACTAATCTGCTGCGTTTTTTGATCCGTATTAATGAGTAAAAACGACAGAAATAAACCAATAAGCAGCGCGGTGAGAGGGTTGCCAATAAACACCAAGATGTCTGTCACTATACCGCTGCCGAATGGCGTGCTTGGAAAATTAGCAACGGAAGATAAGCAGATTAAGACGATCGGTACGATAATGGGTAAAAACGCCATCGTTGCTGACGGCATGTGGCTATAGTCGTCGCGGGTTTTCATGTTTTCAGGTAGTGTCGCGGCTGGCGCGTCCATCGCATCTATATTGTCGGGAGTGGCATTCAAGAAGCGGTTCGACCACCACCAGCCTGCCAACACTGCCACAGCCGTCACCACCACACCCACCATGATGACCAAGCCTAAATTTGTCTCTAATCCCAAGTTCCCTGCTGCTGCAATCGGTCCTGGGGTCGGTGGTACAAAGGTATGAGTGGCATACAAACCCGTTGCTAAGGCAATACTCATCGCCACACTAGACACGCGTAAACGCTCGGCTAAAGACTCCTTTAAAGAGTTTAAAATGATGTAACCAGAGTCACAGAACACAGGTACTGACACCACGGCACCAACAATGGACATGGTCAAAGTAGGGAAGCGTGGTCCCAATACTTTGATGACCGTTTCTGCCAT
Organism: Psychrobacter sp. CCUG 69069; assembly: GCF_021023115.1. Classification (NCBI taxonomy): domain Bacteria; kingdom Pseudomonadati; phylum Pseudomonadota; class Gammaproteobacteria; order Moraxellales; family Moraxellaceae; genus Psychrobacter; species Psychrobacter sp. CCUG 69069. Next base: position 138,730 of record NZ_QQAI01000006.1, on the reverse strand, counting down.
CACAATGGCGGCACCTGTTTTTTCAAGAATCAAACCGATAATAGTACCAAATACAATCACCAAACCAATGTAACCTAAGATACCACCAAAGCCATCAGAGATCGTTTTAGCGACAGTGTTAAGAGGTACTTGGTAAAATAAGGCCACCAAAAAGGCTGATAATATCAATACTAAAAAAGGATGCCACTTTAACTTTGCTGTGGCGAAAATAATAAAAAGAATGGTCAGCACAAGCCAAAATACGATCATTACTGTCTCTATATAATTGATATCTTAGTGAATTATTCATGCCATTATTACTTAGCTTAGCATCAATAATGATAGGGAATTTTAAAGGGGCATATTCTATCGTAAATACGCGCTGCTAGGAAACCTATTCGGCCCAGATATGACTTTATTAATGGCAAAAACCACACACTCTGCTAGTATGTGGTTTTGTTTTACATGTACCAACATCAGGATGCTACCCTTTGATCACATTTACTGCGCCCACTATCGCTACTATAGAGAATAACGAACGACGTCAACAGCTCCAGCAAATTCTAGACCTAAAAACCAAACCACTTGGTGCCCTTGGACGGTTAGAGGCGCTGGCATTGCAATTGGGGATGATTCAAGGTACCACCAAGCCGCATATTGAGCAGCCACAGATTCGGGTGTTTGCCGCTGATCATGGCTTAACCAAACATGGCACCTCCGCGTATCCGAGTGCGGTGACCGCGCAAATGGTTGAAAACTTTTTGCAAGGTGGGGCGGCGATCAATGTATTGGCGCGCCAACACCAGATTGAGCTAAAAGTAGTCGATGCTGGCGTAGATACGGATTTTGCCCCCCACGCGCAGCTACTGGATTGTAAAGTACGTCATGGGAGTCGCGATGCGCTAACAGAGCCTGCCATGACAGAGGGTGAATGCTTGGCGGCGTTAGAAAACGGTATGAAAGTGGCTAAGGAGGCCCCTGGTAACTTGTTGATCGTTGGAGAGATGGGTATTGGCAACACCTCAGCGGCCAGTTTGTTGTTGGCAAGGTTGGGTGATGTGCCTATTACTGATTGTATTGGTCGTGGCACGGGTCTTGATGATGCAGGGTTGCAGCACAAGCACGATATTTTAACGCAGGTATTGGCGCGTCATAGTGAGGCAACAGCACCGTTAGCGGCGCTCGCAGCACTAGGCGGGCTTGAGGTTGCTATGATGACAGGTGCGCTAATTCAAGCCGCCAGCGAGCGTCGTATTCTCTTAATGGATGGATTTATTGCCAGTGTGGCTTTGTTAGTCGCTGAGCGCTTAGCACCAGGAGTGGCGCAGTACGCTGTGTTTGCTCATCACTCGGTCGAGCCGGGGCATGCACACTTATTAACGTTGTTAAACGCTAAGCCATTATTGGACGTGGGCCTGCGTTTAGGCGAAGGGAGCGGGGCGGCGCTAGCGTATCCGCTCTTGCAGTCTGCTTGTGCCATTATTAATGACATGGCAAGTTTTAGTGATGCTGGTGTTAGCGGACAAAACCACTGATGTCACAGTCGCTAAATCAACCAAAACCGTCAAAGAACGCACCAACGCGACCAACGGTTGGACAGCTCATAAAATATGAATGGCGTCTGCTGCTGGTTGCCATGCAGTTTTTAACGCGCCTGCCCGTTCCCTCATTTTCCAGCTATGATCCGCAGTGGTTGCATCAGAGCAGTCGTCATTTTCCAGCAGTCGGTTTGCTGATTGGCTTACTTTGTGCTGGCGTGTTTTGGCTTGGCAGTGTTTTATTTACGCCGTTAGTAGCTGCGGTGATTAGTACAGTGTTTGGTATTAGGCTTACTGGTGCTTTTCATGAAGACGGTTTGGCCGATAGTTGTGATGGTTTGGGCGGTGGTTTGACTCGTGAGCGTACGTTAACGATTATGAAAGACTCACGCTTGGGAACGTATGGTGTTTTAGGTCTAGTGTCAGCGCTGCTACTCAAAGTGACCTTGTTGGCCTCCATGCCACCATCAGTGGCTATCATCGCACTTATCATTGGCCACACTGCATCACGTTTACTATGTATTAGTCTGCTCGCTTTACTGCCTTATGGCGGGGAGATCGAACATGCCAAAGCCAAACCCATGGCGCAGCAGTTGACGCCATTACAAGGACTATTAAGCAGTGGTTGGCTGCTGTTAGCCGGCGTACTAGTAACGCTCATTTTTCCCTATACGGTACAGCAGATTGGTGTGGGTCAATGGTTGTTGGCGCTATTACTTGCCCTGATAGCCACAGATTACATGCGGCGCTTATTACGTAGGCGACTCGATGGTTATACGGGCGATGGGCTGGGTGCCACGCAGCAGCTGAGCGAAGTGGCGATCTATGTAGGTCTGGCGGCATCGCTACCGTTTATCTAATATTTAAACATCAAAAAGGTAACACTCTCTTAATGGTTCTCTACATTTGGCGCCACCCTAAACCGCGCACCGCGCAGGGCAGGTGCATTGGGCAGACAGACATAGCGGTAGATAAACGCAAACTAAAACGGCTTGCTAATAAAATCGAGCGCTTTGTACGTTTGCATCAATTGCCTAGAGTTATTTGGGTAAGTCCTTTGCAGCGTTCACTAAAGGTTGGTCAGATATTGGCGCAACGTGGATTTCAATGTCAAGTCGCCCCTGAGCTTGCTGAGATCAATTTTGGCGTATGGGACGGTTGTCTGTGGGAACAGATTACTCAGCAAGAAATTGATGACTGGTGCAATGACTTTGCGCATTTTGCTTGTGATAAGGGTGAAAGCTTACACCAGCTCTTTGATCGTGTTGAAGGATGGATGAAGGCTAGAGTGATCGAAAACAACGGCAAAAGAAATAACAAACCCACATTAGCTGTCGGTCATGCGGGCTGGATCACTGCTGCTAAAATGATTGCTGACGGGCAAAAGGTGCCGACGAGAGCCAGTGAGTGGCCACGTTCGGTAAAGTATCAAGAGCGCAGTCGTCTAGTCTACTTATAGTCTACTAAGCAAAAAAATGGCCATGTGTCATGACCATTCGTATGTTGAGTGTAAGCATGTGGTGACTTCTTTGACTGCTAGGCTATCTTATCAAACCATGCTTTATTGTCTTTTGCTGACATCGAATCAAAGCTTACGTAGATCCCTTTTTCATCGAGTGTGGCATACCAGTGATCATCGTTACTACCGGTAAGTAGCTGAAAATACTTGTTATTTACAATTCTACCAACGGTATAGACCTCGCCTTCTGAGTAAAAGTCATTACCTCGTATACATAACAACTTATCATTGGTATTGATCATATTATCGCGCTCTATTAGTAAATAAGATACAGACAGGATACCAATTCAACTGAGAATAATAAAGATGATTTTTTAGGGAGTATCTTGTTGTTTAGTAACAGCTTTTAAGTTGTTTATTACCGTCCGTTACCGCGCTACCTAGTTTTAAAATAAGGGATAAAAAGTGGGTGCAAGCATTCGTGTTTAACGTATCAAGAGTCACAAAATAGTGGCGTAAGATAAAGTCATGATGTTGGTATTCAGCCGTAAGTAGACTGACACAAAAAAAAGCCAACAACTCAAGGTTGTTGGCTTTTTTACAGACTGAATCTAACTATTTCAAAAATTACTCTTCAGAGTAGTCTTCATCAGCAGATTCTTCATCTAGATCTTCGTTATTATTGTCTTCAGACAAAATAGTAACTAAGATGCTAGCAGTAACGTCATGATGTAGCTGAATATCAACATTATATTCGCCAATTTGACGTAGTGTGCCTTCAGGAAGCTTGATTTCAGCACGGTCAACTTCTAGACCTGAGTTAGTCAATGCTTCAGCGATATCGCGAGTACCGATAGAGCCGAATAGCTTGCCTTCGTCACCTGATTTAGCACGCATGATGACATTAACGTCAGTTAAAGCATCAGCACGCTCTTGAGCAACAGCTACTTCTTTTGCTTCTTCAGCTTCAAGCTCAGCACGACGTGCTTCGAACTTTTCAATGTTAGCTTTGGTCGCAGGTAGCGCTTTGCCCTGAGGGATAAGAAAGTTACGTCCGTAACCTGGTTTTACATCGACAGTTTCACCGAGTTTACCAAGGTTGACGATACGCTGTAACAAAATAATTTGCATGAGTCATTCCTAGTTAGCGGTTAACCTTGATGGTTATCAGTGTATGGAAGTAGCGATAAGTAACGAGCTTGCTTGATAGCAGTCGCTAGTTGACGCTGATATTTAGTAGAGGTACCGGTAATACGGCTAGGTACGATTTTACCATTATCACTGATGTACTGTTTTAGCAATTCAACATCTTTATAATCGATGTGAGTGATGCCTTCAGCAGTGAAACGGCAGAATTTGCGACGGCGATAGAAACGTGCCATGAGTATTCTCCTTTAATTAGTCTTCACTGTTGTCGTTGTCGTCATTATCGTTTTCACGATTGTCTGGACGACGAGTAGTTGCTTTGCGTGCGCGTTTTTCATCGGCATTCTTGGCTAACTGCGACTCTTCAGTGACAGCTTCGTCACGGCGCATAACTAGACTACGAATGATCGCGTCGTTATAACGGAATAATTCTTCAAGTTCAGCCAAAGTCTCGCCGTCAGTTTCAATATTGAAAAGAACGTAATGAGCTTTGTGAATCTTGTTGATAGGGTAAGCCAGTTGACGACGGCCCCAATCTTCTAGACGATGGATAACACCGTTGTTGTCTTGAACTAACTTGATGTAGCGCTCAACCATGCCGACCACTTGGTCGCTTTGGTCTGGGTGTACAAGTAACACCAGTTCGTAATGTCGCATTATGACTCCTTACGGATTAGTAGCTATTAACCCTATGTTAATAGCAAGGAGATTTATAAGGTAAACCTAATGTCCAGTAAATATAAAAAATACAGGAGAGGATAAGCTTAGTTTATAAAGCGCCGTATTATAACAGTACTGAGTGATTAACACAAAGGTTAATCACTCAGGCGCCCATAATAAAATATGCCAACACGCCATTGTTTATTACCAACAAAAAAGCAACGATGAGACGCTGCTTTTTTATGCAAGAACTCAGGCATGTGATTAAGAACCAAACTAACCATCAGGATGAAAATCGATTATTTTATCTTGGGTTCTTTGACCAATTGACTGCTGTCAGCTTTCACCACTAAGGTTTTAGCCAATTTATCATGCCAACCAATATTTTTGGCGCTTTTAGAGGCCATATAATAGTGAACCGCAATAATGACAAAACCTAAGAAGCTAGTAAAAGAGAACAATAAATTGTAAATAATAAACAGCAGTAACGTTCGTACACCGATAAGTTTGGTAAATGATGGCAGACGATGCGTGGTTTGATCCACGACGCGAATACCCGTCAGCAGCTTACCGAGTGACTGACCACGCATGGTGATAAAGACCAACTGCAACGCAAATAAACCAAAGACCATGACTTGCGACATCATCAGTGTGCTGCTAGGAAGGCTTTCCATCAGCGTCATGGAATACTGATAAGCGGCGTCCATATCTTGGATATTTTGAAATTTACTATAATCCACATCCATGTTGGTCAAAGCCATCACTAGTGGAAAAATGGCCAATAGATACAGTAAGCCATTAATGGCAGTAGCGAGCACCCGCGACATGATAGGCGCAAGTACGACGTTTCCAATGACCTTGTCTTTATCCGTAGCGGTTTTTTTGATACTAGATTTATTTAAGGACACGTTGTTATGCGGTGTTTGCTGACGGTTGCTTGTCATGTCAGCTTTCACTTTTTTACTTGTGTCTTTTGGCCGCTCAGGCTTGCCATACAATCTATCTAACGATACTGACTTGCCATCTTGATCACTACTGGCTTTATCTTCAGGAAAGATCGTGACGTTATTAATAATAGAGTCATTAACATCCGAACTGCCAATATTGGTCGGTCTATAAACCGTTTGATTATTGGTTAAGGTGCCAACGCGCTGCCATTGATCTAAGCCTTCGTGCCACATCAAATCATCTAGTAATACTTCACCAGACGCCAACATGATATTAAGTTGCTCCAAATCGTATGGACCAGCTTGTACGTTATTTCGAGCAAGGAAAATCTGCATAATTGCCTGCATAGTTAGTCATATCTTAAGTCACTATATATGATACCTAGTATTAGGGTCTATTTAATATTTTTCAAATAGACCCTAATAATTGTTTCTTTAATGACTGTGTGAATTACTGCTGTGACTGAACGTGATGGCTTATTTCGTTTCTTCACCAGCTAAGAAGAACCATGTGTCTAACACTGAATCAGGGTTCAATGACACAGAGCTGATACCTTGCTCCATGAGCCAAAAAGCAAGATCTGGATGGTCCGATGGTCCTTGGCCACAGATACCCACGTATTTGTTTTGCTTACGGCAGGCATCGATCGCCATAGTGAGCAGTTTCTTAACAGCAGGGTCACGCTCATCAAATAGATGTGAGACGATGCCTGAGTCACGATCAAGACCAAGGGTAAGCTGAGTCAAGTCGTTAGAGCCGATTGAGAAACCATCGAAGTGTTCTAGGAATTCTTCGGCTAGTAGGGCGTTGGTCGGTAGTTCACACATCATGATGACACGTAGACCGTTCTCACCACGTTTTAGACCATTCTTTGCCAGTAACTCGATGACCTCAGCGGCTTCGCCAACCGTACGTACGAATGGAATCATAATCTCGACGTTGGTCAAGCCCATCTCATCACGTACACGTTTCAGCGCTTTACATTCAAGCTCAAAGCAGTCACGGAAGTTATCAGAGACATAACGGCTAGCACCGCGGAAACCAAGCATTGGGTTTTCTTCTGATGGTTCGTACAACTTACCGCCAAGCAGGTTAGCGTATTCGTTTGATTTAAAATCTGACATACGTACGATAACGGGCTGATCCATAAAGGCAACGGCTAGGGTTGAGATGCCTTCGACCAATTTATCAACATAAAAGTCAACCGGTGAGGCATAGCCTGCGATACGCTCTTGAATGGCTTGCGAGATTTCACGTGGCAAGCTGTTCATGTTGAGCAACGCTTTTGGATGGACACCAATCATACGGTTGATGATGAACTCAAGACGCGCAAGACCAATACCTTCGTTTGGCATTTGCGTGAAAGAGAACGCGCGATCTGGGTTACCAACGTTCATCATGACTTTGAAGGCAAGCTCTGGCATAGACTCGACAGAGTTGGTCTGTACTTCAAAATCAATCAGACTCTCGTAAATAAAGCCAGTATCACCTTCGGCACAAGAGGCAGTCACTTCTTGACCATCAACCAAAAGCTCAGTGGCGTTACCACAACCCACGATGGCTGGCACACCTAGCTCACGTGCGATAATGGCAGCATGACAGGTACGGCCGCCGCGGTTGGTAATGATAGCAGAGGCACGCTTCATGACAGGCTCCCAATCAGGATCAGTCATGTCTGATACCAAGATGTCGCCTTCTTGCACTTTATCCATCTCGTTTAGGTTGCTTACGATACGGACTTTACCTGAACCGATGCGTTGACCGATTGAGCGACCTTCACACAATACTTTTGCGCCAGTCGTATCGATGACATAACGTTCCATGACATTGCTGTCTTGACGGCTTTTAACAGTCTCAGGACGTGCTTGCACGATAAAGATTTCGTTAGTATCGCCATCTTTTGCCCACTCGATATCCATCGCTTGGCCATAATGCTTTTCGATCGTTACGGCCTGTTTGGCAAGAGAGGTTAGCTCTTCAGTAGACAAAGAGAACTGCATACGGTCTTGTTTTTCAACATCAACGGTTTTAACGGATTTTGCCGTGCTACCTTCGTCACCATAGACCATTTTCTTATGCTTGCTACCTAGGTTACGGCGAATAACGGCAGGCTTACCATTGGCTAGTAACTGTTTTGAGATATAGAACTCATCTGGGTTTACTGCACCCTGAACCACCATTTCACCCAAACCGTAGCTTGAGGTAATGAAGACCACTTGATCAAAGCCGCTTTCGGTATCGAGCGTGAACATCACGCCCGCAGCGCCAGTCTCTGAGCGTACCATACGCTGTACGGCTGCAGATAGCGCAACACCTTCGTGCTCAAAACCTTTATGGACACGGTAAGAGATGGCACGGTCGTTGTATAATGATGCAAACACTTCTTTAATAGCAATCAGAACGTTATCAATACCGCGAATGTTTAAAAAGGTCTCTTGTTGACCGGCAAATGACGCATCTGGCAAATCTTCGGCAGTGGCAGAAGAGCGTACCGCAACCGCGATGTCTTCGCCGCCACTCATGGTTTCAAATGATTGACGCACTTCTTGCTCAAGATCTTTAGGCAGCTCTTGTTCAATAATCCAAGTACGGATTTTTTTACCAGTGGCAGCAAGCTTATTGACATCATTCACATCCAACGTTTTTAGCTCGCTATTGATTTTGTCCAGCAAGCCGGTTTCTGTTAAAAAACGGTTGAATGCATTTGAAGTGGTGGCAAAACCGCCTGGCACACTCACGCCTAAATCAGAAAGATGACTGATCATCTCGCCAAGTGAGGCATTCTTACCACCGACCATATCAATGTCGTCTTTTCCTAGCTGATCAAGATTGATTACAAGTGCTGTAGATTGCGCTGCCATGATAACTCCAGAAAATAAGGTTATTTAGTAAAGATTATAACGGTAAATTATACCGCTATATTAGGACAATTTCGAGGGGTTGAACCAAAAAACTTGTTAAAAAGATACAAATTGTCGAGTTTGCTACACACATTCATAGAAGTCGCGGTTATTATTAATTTTCAGAGGTGAATAAAGAGGCCTTACACAAGGTCAATATATGCCCGTACGACTTCACGGTTTTAAGAAATGGGCTTATAAACAAGTAAATTTAACGGCATAAAAGCGGGCTTAATATGTTCTGTGATGTGTATCTTGCCACACATTAGGCAAGTTTAACCAAGGTGACCCCTGAAACGTTACGATAAGTACAATCAATTAAGAGGAGCAGACTAAAAACAGTCTGGGTTTCTATATGAGTTTCTATGTGGATTTCTAGGTGTACACCTGTAACATTGATTTCTATTAGGCCGCTATTATGCGTATAATGTATGGCATAAATAGTAGAGACTGGTTCTGATATAAGTAGTCAATATCAGTGCTGATCTAAAGCGTCCCGTCAGACCACGCAACATCAGTTAAAAATAGGTGAGAGACACAAGCGCAATGAAGGTCACTATTGTGTTTTTAATCGAGGTGCCACAGTTATGTATTCAAGCAATCCAGCGGAACAAGTGAATCCCACTATTCAAAACCGCCATGCGCTCAACTTAGACAGCTCCCAAGCTGTTAGAACGGCGTTTTTTATCTCGGATGGTACAGCGATTACCGCTGAAACGCTTGGCCGTGCTATTTTGAGTCAGTTTGCCTCGGTCCCTTTTGAGACCCGAGTATTGCCATATGTGGATAGTTTGGAACGGGCAGAAGATGCGGTCGAGCAGATCAATATGGCCTATCAACGAGACGGTTTGTTGCCCTTGGTGTTTGATACGATTGTGAGCCCTGAGATTCGTGAAAAGATCAACTCTGCCCAAAGCTGTAATTTAGACATGTATGAAGGCTTGATTGGGCGCGTTGCTGAAGAGACTGGCGTGGAGCCAGATGGACATTCAGGTCATGCACACGATGATGTTGACTCTGAGACATATAAAGAACGTATCGATGCGGTTCATTTTGCTTTAGACAATGACGATGGGGCACGGACTCGCCATTATAACGCAGCAGACATTATTCTGATTGGGGTATCGCGTTCGGGTAAAACACCGACGTCATTATACTTAGCATTACAATTTGGTATTCGCGCCGCCAATTATCCTCTGACTGAAGATGATTTGTATGACAATCAGCTACCAAAAGCGTTACGTGAGCACAAGGACAAGCTGTTTGGTCTATTAATTGACACAGATCGCTTGGTAAAAATTCGTCAGGAACGCCGCGCGGGCAGTCGATATTCTAGCTATCAGCAATGTCAGCAAGAGCAGCGTGCGATACAGGGGATTTATATCACTCATGGCATCCCAAGCTTAGATGTGTCTGAGATGTCTGTTGAAGAAATTGCCACGCGTATCCTACAGATGACCGGACTTAAGCGCCGAATCGGTTGATGAGATACTGTCTTATATATAGTGGTTGCTGTCATCAACATTGTAAAAATTTCCTACACTCACGATGTATGGTAAGCAAACCTTTGCTAGCCAGCTTAAATTTGAAAAATATCAACTCTTACATACACACCTTAAATAGAACCAATAAATAAAGAGGACACCATGGTAAGTAAAAGTGCAAGTGACGAGACCAATGATACGGGTAAAGACGTTCATACCGAAGTATCAAATAAATCAAGCGGACACGTGCCAAGCCCTGAACATACCGAAGGTAAAAACAAAAAGCAAAAAATAGAGCAAACCCACGAGCAGGTCACTGATGATGTCATGCATCATCCTGACCTTGTTAATCCGCTCGATGACACGCGAATTGATATCAAATCCGGTTTTACTAAAGACTCTCGCCGTCTAAAAAGTGACAATCACGAGTATGAATACGATGCCGTTGTTTTAGGGGCAGGTCCAGCTGGTGAAGCGGCGGCCATGAAGCTGACCAAATCTGGCAAAAGAGTCGTCGTGGTCGATCCGCGTGACCAAGTAGGCGGTAATTCAACTCATGTCGGTACCATTCCCAGTAAGGCATTACGCCAATCCGTATTTAACTTGATTAACTTTCGCCGTGATCCTATGTTTACCAAGGCGATGGAATATAAGCAAGTGCCGCTAAATGAAGTGTTGGCTAAGGCGCGTCAAGTGATCCGTCGTCAAGTCAGTACGCATACACGATTCTATGAGCGCAATCGTATTGAAGTCATTCAAGGGTGGGCGAGCTTTGTCGACGCCCACACGCTGCGTATTGAAGTGGATGACAATGTTTATGAAACCATCACTTTTAATAAAGCGATTATCACCGTCGGTAGCCGTCCTTATCGTCCTGATATTCTAGATTTTAACCATCCACGCGTTTTTGACTCTGACAAAATCTTGCAAATGGATTATGTGGTTAAAAAAATCATCATTTATGGTGCCGGGGTCATTGGTTGCGAGTATGCCTCTATCTTTACCGGTCTTGGCTATAAAGTTGACTTAATCAATAACCAAGATCAGCTACTCAACTACTTAGACAGTGAAATTAGTGATGCTATCGCGCATGACTTTAGACAGTTTGGTGTGCTTATCCGGAGTAACGAAGAGATTGACTATCTGGAGACTCATGATGATTACGTGGTCTTACATCTAAAGAGTGGCAAAAGAATCAAGTCTGATGCCATTCTCTGGTCAAATGGTCGCTCAGGTAATACGGAAGGTTTAAACTTAGAAGCCATTGGTCTCAAAGCAAACAGTCGTGGTCAATTAAAAGTGGATGACACGTATTGTACTGAGATCGAAAATATTTATGCGGCTGGTGATGTCATTGGTTGGCCATCGCTTGCGTCTGCTGCTTATGACCAAGGGCGCTGTGCCGCTGCCTTTATGGTGGGTGACAGTGATGCTGAGCCAGTATCTAGTGTACCGACGGGTATCTATACGATTCCTGAAATCTCATGTATCGGTAAAACAGAGCAAGAGCTGACGGATGAAAAAGTCCCCTATGAAGTGGGTCAAGCGTTCTTTAAACATTTGGCACGGGCACAAATCATCGGTGAACGTTCGGGCGTATTAAAGATATTATTCCATCGTGATACGTTAGAAATTCTAGGTATCCATTGCTACGGTAACCACGCTTCAGAGATTATCCATATCGGTCAAGCTGTGATGAAGTGTAAGAGCAACAATACGCTTGAGTACTTTGTAAATACGACTTTCAACTATCCAACGATGGCAGAAGCATACCGCGTGGCTGCATTGAACGGCTTGAATCGGGTTTTTTAAGATCTGACAGTCTAAAATAAATACAAAAAGCGCCCACTAATGTTGTGGGCGCTTTTTTTTGGCTGATTGTTGTCTGTTAAATGTGCCTTAGAGCAAGGCGTTATCTTGCTTTACAGAGTTGTGCCAGCGGATCAACATGAGCAGGACAAAGTAACATACCCATAAAGCAGCAAGCGCATAAAATCCAGTAGCGACTTGTGAGACACTGGCGCCCATTTGGTTCAGCTGGACAGAGGTGTTAATAGCAGGGGTGGTGGGTATCAACCAACGTATTATTTGTAAAAACTCGGGCAGCTGGTTGGCTGGCCATGGATAGCCACTGACAAAAAACATGGGTAGGGAGCTGAAAATCAAAATTTGCATACTGCGCTCACGCTGACGGAACCAAAGCCCCAGTACGCACCCAAGCGTCGCCACGGTCGGACAAAACAGCAGCAGAAATAGCAGGCTGCCAAGCATGTTTTGCCCGCGCGGATAGTGATGTAGCTCAAATGCCCAACCATAATAAAAGCAGCCAACAATGAAGCTGAACATACTAAGCGCCGTAATACGCCCAAGCCAGCCACGAACACTGGTGGTATGGCGACGTTGCTCATATAGCGTGCCAATTAGCATCGCCGTCGCTATTAAAAGTGTTTGTTGCAAAATAAGAATAGAGACCGCTGGCACGACGTACGCGCCGTAACCTTCTGTTTGATTGTATAAAGGAGTAATCTCTAATGGCACCGCTTGAGTGTTGGCCGCTGCCGTCGCTAAATATGCGCCTTGTGCTACCTCTTTTTTAACCTCAATACCGGCTGATACCGTACTAACGGCTTTTAAGAACCCCATCTGTACGTTTTTATTTAACAGAAAATAACCACCATTACCAAGGACGCTGACGTAAGCGGCTTTTCCAGACAACACTTGCTGCTCAAGTCCGCTTGGAATAATCATGTATCCAGCGATTTCATCTGACCACATGGCTTCTTTAGTTTCTTGTTCATTGAGAAAGTGTCTTGTATCCAATTGGGGGCTGGCACTGGCATAGCGCACGATGGTTCGTGATAGATTGCTATTGTCGTTATCAATGATACCAACTGGCACATGATTGACCACTTCTGTTGAATACGGCCAAGGGTAGAAGAAGCCATAAATGATAGGGGCAATCATTAATAGTAAAAGAACGCCTTTATCAGAAAAGATATCTGTTATGGTTTGTAAAAAACTGCCTAAAAATTTTTGTGAGGACGAGTGTGCTTTTGAGTCTGCTGCTGTGGTAGACACATTATGGTGTGATGACCGTGACATTAGCGTGCCCCCCAACGTTCAGGATGCAAAAGTGCGCGTTTGGTTAATAACGCGGTCAAAAACAGCGCAATCGATGTCGCAAGGGTAAGCCCATAAACAATCGGCAACGACACCGCCACAGGCGCCTGCATCTGCAATTGTGCAATGTGCAGCTTTAGATAATGGGTCAGTGGTAGAGCGTTGGACCAGCGCTGGGCGCTGTCACTAATGGCCATATAAGGAAAAGTGACGCCAGCAAAGGCGTAAGAAGGTGCTGACATAAACGCCGTAGAAGACAGGCCCATCCGTAACGAGAATGAGCTTAAGGTAAAAATAGCACCGAGCCAAAAGGACAGCGTCAGCAGTAGTATCAGACCGATATAGGTGACCGTGACTGAGCGGATGGCAATGGATTCTTGGGGGGTGGCAAACCAGAGCGCTAACATCGCCCAACCACTATAGGCCAATATCGGCCAAAAATATTTCCCCAGTAAGCCAAACAACAACACCAAAACGTCTATTTGTTCGGTAGCTGTGCTTTTACTAGGGATCTTATCCTTTTTGCACCCTTCTTGACGGTTTTTTGGATGATCTGTTGCTAAGATTGATTTTGTTTTACGGTGCGTCCATAAGGTCAAGTTAGGCGGGCTGGTATTAATAAAACGATACCAGTGCCCAAGTTTTCTATCACGCAGCTCACGGCCCATGGTCGTCGCACCGATAACCATGGCCAAAATGTGTAGCAGCGCAGGAATAACGGTTGATGCTAAAAACTGCTGATAGTCGGTTGCTGCGTTAAATAGGCTGATGCGTTGTATTTTAATCGGTGAGTAAGCGATTGCTGCTTGCGACGGCGCCATGCCTTGCTTGATTAAACGCTGTATCTCAACGCCTGCTGATAATGTACCTGCGATGGTTTGGACACTGGTTTGAATGATACCTGAATGCGTACCGTACTGAGCGTTTACTTGCAAAATCAGTGGGGCTGGCTTGCCCGATAAAATATTGCGAGAAAAGTTATGAGGAATAACGACGATAGCATAAATATCACGTTGCAAGATGGCTGACTCTGCCTCAGCCTCTGAATAATACCGCTGTTTTACCGTCAGAGTAGGGCTGGCTTCTAAGTAACGTACGGCAGTGTGGGCAATAGGGCCGCTGTCTTGATCGATGACCCCAATGGGTAAATCTGTTACCTGAGTGCGGGAAAATATCCACCAAATCAGCAGCACAGTTGCGAGTGGTATCCAGACTACCATGGTAAAGTCCCATGGGTTTTTGGCTAAAAACCGTCGCTCGTAGGCCGCGCTACGTACAAAAGCCCCACTTAGCTTAGTCAGGCGCATGGCTTACTCTTGGTTTTGATTATTAGGGGCGGGATTGATACGTACAATAACGCTCATACCTGAGCGAATACGTGCATCAGGAGTCGTTGGCCGTGCTTTTACTTCAAAAGTACGTACATCGAAGCCGTCATCATTGTTGGTCGGGCGCCAAGTAGCAAAGTCAGACAGCGTCGACGTGGCATAGACGGTAAACAGTTTGGTATAAGGTTTATTGGCTGACGAGAGTGCAGGAATCGTACCAGTAAACTGCTGACCAATCGCAAACTGATTCAAATACGTCTCGGTGACGTTTAGCACCACCCATTGATCATTGGTGTTGACTAACGTCAAGATAGGCACGCCTTGACCGATAACTTCACCAGCATTAACAATGACATCATCAACAACACCAGCGATAGGGCTTGTTAAATTGGCTTCTTCTTTTGCTACCAGTGCTTCTTCTAGTTGGGCGTCGACTTGTGCGACTTGCGCCATCGCGGCTGATTTGTCTTCACTGCGTGCCCCTTCCATCGCCAAATCATACTGCAAGCGCGCGGCTTCGGTTTGATCTTGAGTGGCTAGGTATTGTGCATACGCCTCATCGCGTTTTTGCCGTGCCATTAGCCCTTCTTCATAAAGGCGGTTGACGCGCTGATACGTGTTTTCTGCCAAATCAGACGCGGCCTTATTGGCTTGCCATGCCGCTTTTGCTTGAGCGATCTCTTGTGGACGGGCACCATTTTCTGCTTTGTCTAACTGACTTTGTGCCATTTGCTTGCCGGCCCGTGCTTGATTGATCTTAGCGTTAATTTCAGGCGAGTCCATTTCAATCAGCTGTTGACCAACCGTCACCATATCACCTTCTGTTACTAAAATTTGAGCAATCCGGCCTGGCACTTTTGCCGCAATGGACGTTTGCTGCATTTGCATTTGTCCTTGTAGCGTCACAACTTGCGGCTCGCTGTGCTGATTACTCTTATACAGACCATAAGCGATGACGCCCACTACGATCAAAAAAAGTAAAGCGAGCAGTCCTTTTTTTGTCATGGCGGGCTTATTTGTTTTTGCAGGTGTGCGTTGATAATTGGGCGCCGCTCTCGATTGGTCAGCAGGGCCTTCATCAACGTCAGGGCTGGCAGGTGTTTGCTCATTGTCGTGGCTGTTTGGTGTGGTTGATGATTCTGAGTCGTTTAACTTGCGTGAGTTGTCTGATCCGTTGGTAGCGTCAGTCATGACAGTGAGATTCCTAAAGCCATAAAGTTGAGAGTAAAGGGTTTATTACTAATACATACGAACCGCATAAGGTTTGGCGCTTTCTAGGATTTCAGAGTTAAAAATAGCCCCAAAGGCGATGATAAATGCTGAATAATAAAGCCATAGCATAATGACCACGGCTGCTGAAAGCGCGCCAAATTCAGCGCTGTAGTTATTAAAGTTTTGCACATAAATCGAAAATAACACAGACAACACAATCCAGAGGACAGTCGCTAGAGTGGCGCCTGGCATCAGTTTTTTTAGCGCTCTGGCATCACGGTTTGGGGCTAGGCGATATAGGCTTAGAAAGCTTAAGAAGATGATACCAGCCAATATCGGCCATCTGCTCCAAAGCGCAATCGTCTTAGCGACTTGAGGGAAGGGAAAATAGGCGGCCCCTAAAGGAATAATAGCAATCGAGGAGATCGCTATGATCAAAACCACGACCGCGCCCAAGGTCAAACCAAGCGCTCGAATCGTGCGTTGTATAAAGCTACGTTCTTGAGAGATATGAAAGGCAAGATTGATAAGGATAATCAAAGACTTTATGCCTTTAGAGCCAGCATAGAGAGCGAGCAGGCTCGATATAATTAGGCTAAAAGTGAGTGTGGACGTGGTGTTAGAGAGTAACTCGCTTAAACGTGCGTTAAGGATGTCATAAACACTATCAGGGATAAAGGCACGTAACAACGAGATCTGTGCTTGTATCTCAGTGGGGGTAAACGCGAGACCATAAAGCAGTACAAACACGGCCATTACTGGAAAAATGGACAAAAAACCAAAAAAACCGACGCTTGCGCAATGCGCCCAAATATTGGAGTTGTTCGCAATACGCCACGTTGCTAACAAAGGCTGTAGCCCACTTGGTAATTTAGAAGTTATTTTTGTCATAAAACAGTCATCCACAATAGGGTTAGTAATGGTATGAGTCGTTGCGTGATAATCGGTATCAGCGTCTATCAACACGCCCTATGATTTTGTAACATAAAATCGTTATTCAGTATACAAGGTCGGCAGCCGAATGTCGGCCGCATTGAGATAAGCGTTAAAGGCGAGAGGTGTACCGCAGCTTTGCATAAGGGCGGCTAATGACTGTACATAACTATTCGCCGCTTGTGCTTGTTCAGTACGTGCTTTGAGGGACTGCGTTTGTGCTTGTACCACATCGATTGGCGTATTCACACCTTCTTGCAATCCCAATTGACGCAAACGCAGTACCTCTGCGGCCAAATCTACATTGCTTTGTAACGCCTGATAACGTGACTGGGCATTATTGACATCGTGCCAGTTCTTCTCAACCAAGAGTAATAGGTTGTCACTGACTTCAATCTCAGACAGGTCCGCTTGACGTATTTTGGCGTTACTCGATGCCAATGACGCTGTTTTATCGATTCCACCCCACAGCTTCCAGCTGGCAGATATTCCGGCGACCCAGCTGGGGTCTTTTTCTATTTGTCCGTAGCCATAGAGCATAACGGTCGGTTTATAACCGGTGTCTGATAGGGCGTGTAACTGCTCAGCCTGGGCTCGTTTGGCAGCGACTTTTTGTAGCCCCGGGTGATTACTGAGCGCCAACTCTTGAAAGTAGGTGACGTCTGGTAAAGGACGACTGGAAACAAACAGAGGGGTCGTGGGTTTGATGCGATAATCAGTACGCAGTAGGCGTTGTAGCGCCATCATAGCCAGACGGGCATCATTATTGGCATTGACTGACTCACTCTTTGCATCAGCCAGTGCGGACTGGGCTTCTAAGCGATCCACACGCGAGATAAACCCTTCTTCAAAAAGGCGCTGCGCCATATGGTCGGTCTGCTGTAACGTATCATAAGCGTCTTCACGTAAATAGGCGGCAATGATCGCCAGTTGTGCCTTAAAATAGCGCTCAATTAAGGTGTCATAAAGCTCATTGGTGTCCAACAGACTGTCTGCTACGGCTTCTTGGGTGCGGGCATTGGAGGCGGCTGTCAAAGCAGTGGTGCGTCCAGCCGTATAAATTGGCCACACCACACCAAGACCTGCCCCAGCTGTTGAGCCCGAGCGCTTTAATTCGTATGAATCTGGAATACGTTCACCAACCAACTCACCGAAGTTTGGGAGTTCTAAGGGTGGTGGAATGGAGGGAATCACATCATCAACACTCGTGTTAACGTCATTCACAATGTTGTTTTTGAGCGTCGATAAGTCAACATCCGCGTCTAAGTTGTAAGCACTGGCTGATACTCGGGCAAATAGCAAAGGGTTATCTATGGTTTTGAGCGCGTCAGTTTGATACTCGCTGGCGGCAATCGCTGCTTGATTGGCAGCAATTTTTGGGGAAACTTGCAACAAAATACGTTGCGCTTGCTCAAGGCTTAATAGGCTAGATACTTCTAATGGATAGCTGTTATCGATACGTTTGCGGGTAATAGGGTCGATAAGAGGTGTCAGCTTACGCTGTTGCTCAGTGTTAGCGGGCGTGATGTTGTTTGTAGTGCTCGCGTCTTGAGCAAGGCTTTGGTCATCAGCGTCCACAACTTGCGTCACAGTGACGGACGTTACTTCATTTTGCGCCCCAGTGTTATTCTCGTTGGCGCTTGCCAAGGCAGAGGTAGTTAAGCCCATGAGCGTAACCGTCAACACCGCAGTAGACAGAGTTGATAAAGCAAATTTCATAAGTCACATAAGCCATTAATTAGAGTACAAGGTATTTGATTTTAGAGTCACGTAACCTGTTAAAAATATCGACTGACGTCGCTAACTCCCATTCATGCGAGGACGATAGTGTAGACTGTCAACACAGTCGCGCGTTTTGTGACCAATAACAAAGCGTACACTGTAGTGCCACAATAGTGACGGGTCAATGCTCATTATAGGCTTATTTTTCATTGAATGACTGCCGTTTATGTGCTATGTATCTTAACTAGCAAGACGTGAGGGATGGGCGTTGATAATAAAAAACATAGGCGATTAGAACAGAGACGGCTGTAAAATCCCAAATGACAAAAATGTATAAAATAAGACAGGATGTGAGTAATGACAGGATATATTTTGGCGTTAGATCAAGGCACAACATCAAGCCGAGCGATACTGTACGATGATCACGCGCGTCCGATCAAAATGGCGCAGCAGCCAACGATATTGAAAACACCGCAAGTGGGGTTTGTCGAGCAAGACGCGCAACAAATCTGGCAGACACAGATTAGCTGTGCGCATGACGTCATCAATCAGGCAGGACTGCTTGCCACCGATGTCACCAGTATTGCGATTACCAATCAGCGTGAGTCTATTGTCATTTGGGATAAGCAGACAGGCAAACCCTTAGCACCGGCCATTATTTGGCAAGATAGGCGTACGGCAAGCTATTGTAAAACGCTTGCTGCTGAGCGCGCGAGTAGCATAGCTAGTGACAGTCATGAGGACATGGCAAGTGCTGTGCAACGTATCACAGGCTTGCGCTTAGACTCGTATTTTAGTGCCAGCAAAATCGCTTGGTTACTAGAGCATAATCCCAAGTGGCGTGCACGCGCCAATAAAAATGAATTGGCTGTTGGTACCATAGACAGTTGGCTCATATATAAGCTCACTGGCGGTGAGCATGTCATTGATGTGACCAATGCTTCTCGTACCCTATTATATGATATTCATAAAATGGCGTGGTCAGAAGAGCTGTGCGCCTGTTTTGCGATACCAATGACGATGCTGCCCAAAGTACTACCCTCTGATGGTGACTTTGGTAAAACCAAAAAAGGGCTGTTTGCCAAACAAATCCCCATCCATGCAGTACTGGGCGACCAGCAGGCAGCGCTTTTTGGGCAAGGTTGTCTTGATGCGGGTATGGCAAAAAACACTTATGGTACCGGGTGCTTTATGCTAATGAACATTGGCAAAGAGCCCAAGCTTAGTGAGCATAAGCTATTGACCACCGTTGCTTGGCAACGAAAGTCTGCGACCACTCGTCCAGAGAGTCTCTCGTTTGATCAGATCGTACAATCCGGTCGACGTATGCTACAACCACCCAAAAAAGAAGTGACTTATGCGTTGGAGGGTAGCGTGTTTATGGCTGGCGCCATTGTCCAATGGTTGCGCGATAATTTGGGTATGATTCAACAAAGCAGTGAGATCGAGGCGTTAGCGCGGCAAGTCGACCATAGTGGGGACGTGGTATTGTTACCTGCATTCACAGGGCTTGGTGCCCCTTATTGGCGCACGGACATCAGCGCGAGTATCACGGGTATGAGCCGCGGCACGACCAAAGCCCACATTGCCCGCGCCGCTTTAGAGGCGGTCGCTTACCAGTCTTATGACGTACTGATCGCCATGCAAAAAGACAGCCCTCAGCCTCTCACCGAGCTAAGAGTGGATGGCGGGGCGGCCAACAATGACTTACTGATGCAGTTTCAAGCTGACTTATTGGATGTGCCTGTACTGCGTCCTAAGGATACAGAGATCACTGCCAAAGGAGCGGCACTACTTGCTGGGTTAAAAGCGGGTTTATACGATGAAGCAACTATAAAAACCTCATGGCAAGTTGATCGGGTTTTTGAACCTAAAATGTCTGCTGATATCCGCGAGGCGCATCTGCACAAATGGCAGCAGGCTATAAATAGAGCTTTGAGCGTCGTATAAGTCGCATAAATAGTTAAGCAGAGTCGTTAAACCGCGCTAACCCCTGAGCGGCTAATTACCTAAAAGGCTCTACCGTTCTACAGAACTGATATAAAGATACAGGCTGTAACGCAAGACAATCGTAACTCGGACAGAGTTTACATAACCCATCTATCGATCTTTGGCCATAAATTCCTATACTTTATTTAGACAAATTAAGTAAGACCGCTAATTCTTATTAATCAATAAATTAGCCTTTAATAACTCTAATATATAACAACGAATTTAAGGACAATACTATGAATAACGATGGCCGCATTACAGACCCTAATAATCGTGTAATTGATGATGACTACCGTGAAGTAGGGGATAGAGAGCGCATCATTGATGACAATGAACGTCGATTAACGGATCGTGATCATACGGTAACCGGTAATCGAGTCGTTAGACATGAAAACGACAATATCGTAGATGACCGCGTGGAACGGGACTATGTTGCAGGTGATCATGATGCTATCGATCGTGACGAAGTAAAACATATGTCAGACGAAACAAAAGAAGATTTAAACGCTGACATGATCACAGGCGAGCCAGGTTCGCATCCAGTAGGTACAGGTATTGGTGGAGTGGGCGGTGCCGCAGCAGGTGCCGCGATCGGTACCATGGCAGGACCGCTAGGAACTCTAATTGGTGGTGCTATTGGCGCTATCGTTGGTGGCGGTGCTGGCCATGCAGCAGCAGAAGCGATTGACCCAACACGTGAAGAAGCGTACTGGCGTGCAGAACATGCAAAGGCGGATTACTACAGAGAAGGGTATGACTTTGACCGGGATATGCATCCAGCTTATGCAGTTGGTTACGCCAATCGCGCACGCTATCCTGCGGATGCCCGTTTTGAAGATCATGAAGCCGATTTAGAACGTTCATGGCATGAAGTCAAAGGTGACTCTCGTATGGAATGGAATGATGCCCGTAGAGCATCACGTGATGCTTGGAATCGCGTATCATAGAGCTAAATGAGTACGACGTTATGAAGTATGACTAATAGCTGACTTCATTTTAGTAAGCCAACAATACAAAATCTTACTATCTCATCACTAAAGTTAGTCTGATTGTAGATATTGGTCTACAGATGAGAAAACCAAACTAATTTATGTTATTTTAAAGCCTCCAAAGGTCTCTTTGGAGGCTTTTTTATGGTAGATCCTACTATGAGATGGGTTTTACTATGAATTAGTACGGTTTGATATCTTAATATCAGAGGCGTGTAATTGTAATAAACTGGGATTAATGACGATAATTATAGGTAATTTATGACCAATGATGCGAATGGAAGCCGACAAAAGCAATTCTACATAGCAACGGCTAATTTACTGAATCTTGCTAATCCCAATCGTATCTATTATGACAATGCGCCCGCTTATACCGATAAAGAGTACCAACATAAACTGCGCGGTATTAGTGATTTATTAGCAAAGGCCCATGCCGATATCATTGCTGTACAAGAAGTGTGGGACAGTAAGGCGCTTGAAGCATTGGCTGTCTCATTAGGTTTTCAGCCTGAGCATGTGGTGATTCCATTGGCAAGCAACGACAGTGCAAGTCCATATACGCAAGGTAAAGGGGCGCAACATACGCCAGCTGTCGGTATTATCAGTCGCTTTAAGCAATTAGAGAGTCGTTTGCTCGAAGACGTGGTACCAAAGGCGGTGATTGATATTCCTGATATTGGTCCTTATCAACGGTTTAATCGTCCGCCCTTACTCTTACGTGTCAACGCCTATGGTCAGCCAATCACTATCATTACCGCACATCTAAAAAGCAAACGCGCTTTTTTCTTGCGTGATGAAAACGGGGCGCTACTAGAAGACATGGACGATCCAAACATTCGAGTCCGTGCCAAGCTTCGTAGTTTGTGCATGCGCGCCGCAGAAGCGGCCTCTATTCGTCTGTCGATCATTGAGCGCTTGCATCATACTCGTGAGCCATTGATTTTGTTAGGTGATATGAACGATGTCACGGGTAGCGTGACCACGCAATTGATGAGCGAGACGGGTGAAGTCAACTACGATAAAAGTATGCGTGACGTTGCGTTGTTTGATGCCGCTCGTATTCAAGCGCGTTATGGTTGGATGAAAGATGTGGCATACACCCATATATATCAAGGTATGCCAGAGGTGATCGATCAATTATTTGTTTCAGAAGAGTTCTTACCTGATAGCAAGTTTTCACTGGGTCGGGTCGAGCGGGTTGACTATTTTAATGACCATTTGAAGTGGGATTATGCAGATAGGGTCATCGATCATGGTATTATAAGAGCGCAAATTAAACTTAACGACTAATTTTATTACATTGAATGGTCAACTCTACTAAATTGTTGGCCCCCACATTATTTTTAACCCATTTATCTCCCTTGCTTGATAGTGTACAAGCGTTTATGATGCCTCTCCATTAGCCTTAATAGTATTAGCGCTATACTATAGCTAATAGGAAGTAATCCTTCAATTTGGGATGAATACTATCCACTGAAGATTATATTTATAAAATAGGGTGTAACATTAAGAGACTTATGATGAGCGAAAACAAAGACGAAAAAATTGAAGATGTGTTGGTAGACTCGGAATTGGCAAAAAAACTGGTACCAAACAAGTTCAAATTTACCAGTCAACAAGGCCGTGCGCGCCGTCAAAAACTTTTGGCTGGGGCCAAAAAGTTGAGTGAAACACAGGCTATTAACGATATTACCTTAGCTGCTGTATGTGAAGAAGCAGGTATTCCAAGAGCCTCTGCTTATCACTTTTTTCCTAATATCGAAGCAATATTTTTAGCCCTACGCTTTTTGAATGCTATCGAAATATTGGAGATGGTAGAAACGGTCGATATTGGTAATTATGACAGATGGCAAGGGTATCTCACCGCACTTATCGATAAGTGTGTGATGATATTCCATAGCGATGAAACCAAAGCCAAGCTGATTTATGACACCAACACGCCTGACTTTGAAGGTGATAGCTTTGGCGAAGATATAGATCATCAAATCGTTGATTTGGTTTATAAGCGCTTATCAGAGCGTTATGAGATGCCAAACTTCGATGATATTCAAGACACCTTGTTAATTGCTTATAGTATTGTCAACGCTATATTCACGTTGTCTTATCGCCGTCATCAAACGATTACCAATGACTATATTCAAGAAGCAAACACCGCGTTTATTGCTTATTTACGTTGCTATCTGCCAGAAAAACTTCCCCGTAAAAACCGCTAATGTGGATGGTTTAGGCATAGGTAGCGAGTATAGAAGAGCCGGCATACCATGTCGGCTTTTTTGTGGTTGTATTTATAGGTCGGCGTTCATTTTTGCCAGCGGCAAACTTTAACGCTCGTGTTGTCATCAGTAAATAGCACGACAATATGGATAAATTATAAGGTAGCAGTATTGGTTAGAGCTTTTTTTTATGTGGGTCATCACGCGTGAATAAGTCTTCATCAAATTTAAAGCGTAGTCTAAAGTAGGCGCCTTGTTGCGTGGTGTCATCATAAGCGATGTCTTCATCCTCAAAGCCCATAAAGTTATAACCCAATGACAACCAAAGATTGGTCATCGGGCTATAACCAACTTCTGCACCCAGCATATAAGTCATATCATCCGCTTGTTTGTTCCAATAAGTGCCCGCTTGTAAGCCGATATCCCAGCGCTGACTAACATCATAAAGACCACGAGCGTAAAGCGCGTGAGCTGTATTGTCACTGCTGATATTATCGGCACCAAACTGAGTGTACTTACCTGCGTAGTGCCCAGACAAGGTGAGGGGCCGCGTTGGGTGATAATTACCACTCAAAGACCAAACAACCGCATCTTTTTGATAAGCATCGTCGCCTGTACTGTTATCATCTAAGCGATACTCAAGCTTCGCCAGCATGTCTAGCTGATTGCTATCATAATCACGATACGCGGCGCCAAGTTGGAAGCGGTTGATTGTACGCACGCCATCATCATAGGTGACTTGTGAGTAGATGTCTTTAGCCAGTAAAGTGACGTCATCGGTATAGCGATAAGCAATGCCAGCGCTACCTAACAACGTATCACTGGTCTCACCCCAGCGTTTTTCAAGACGAGCAGAGGCTTTATAGTCTTCTTTTGCAAGATACTCAACGCCGATACCGGCTGCCGTTGCGGTATTTTCGGTATCGCCTTCTAGGGATTCAACCCGTTCAAACAAAGTGTTTATCGTTAAGCCTTGCTGAACATACCATTTGTTTTTTAGGCCAATAGCCGCTTCAGCTTCGCGGGCGCTGATGGCGTCACGCATACGATATTCGCTATAAACTTTGCCGTCTTTCATGTAGTTGGCATCAAAACCAACCACCGTACGCTGCCGCTCTTCCGTATCATCCAAACCATAGCTACCAGATAGACTGTTGATTAAGTCATGACGAGCGTACAGACGCCCCAAGGAACCTAGCGGCGTCTCACCGCCAATAGATGTGGCATTGCGATCACTGTTATCAATATCTTCCTCATACTCTGCAAACACTAAAGAGTTATTTAGCTTTGGTAAACGTGCGGTGAGCCGCGCTCGGGCCGTGATACCTTCGATGTCTTTTTCAGCATCATTGACACTATTCAGTGCTGATTGATTGATGATGTCATCATTAAAGACAGTGTCGTCGGTAACATCTACGACGTCTGTGGCTGCTTGGGTATTGCGTGAGGCCGCAGTGGCCTCTTGTTTATAATAACGTACACCAATCTCGCCTACGACATTGGTACTCAAGCGTTGCTCAATGCTGGCCAAAATACCTTCTCGGCTGGCTTTGGTTGTGTGATCTTTAGTGTGTACGCCTTCAAATTTTAGGGCGGTATTTTTATCATTGATTAAGTGAGTGACCTCAGCGCCTGACTCTTCACGGCCAGCCGTTTGTGGCGAGGCACCAGTCACAAAACCCTCATCAGTGTCTTTATAATAAGCTTTAACACGGGTGTTTTTCTTATTATCAAAATCGAGCTCGACACGTAGCGCATTGCCCTTAGCGTCACGTCCGTCTAATTCTGTCGTATTAACCTGATTGCTGGGCTGAAAATTTGGGTTTTCAGTTTTATTCATCGCGTATTCGGCAACCAGCTTTAGCGTATCATTGAGTTTAATGACGCTGTTGACGCTTGCCAGTTCTTCTTGATTCAGCGGGTCGTCACTATGAATGTAGCTACCGCCGATAGCGATTTTATCAGTCAGCTGTTGCTTGGCAGCAATACCGCCGACCAAGTACTCTTCGCCGCCTTCGTCTACTTCTACCGTGACACGTAGATAAATAGGGTTGCCATTGATGTCTTGGCTAGCAATAGGCGCTGTTAGAAATAAGCTGCGACTAATAGGATCAATCTCATAATCAGCAAAACGAGTAAGCGTCGTGCGTTGAATGATCAATCCAGGATTGTTTGCATCACGCGTGATCACTTCAACGGTTTCTGAGTTTTCTACAACGGCGTCAAAGTTTTCGCCCAATGGATAGGGGCCGGATATGCCTAAGCCGCGAGTCTCATTGACGCGCTGGCTAGTGCTGGTTTCGGCCATGAAGGCAGTAATGCGAGTATTATTGTCTTCATACTGAGCTTTTATACCGGTCAACGTACGGTTGTATTGACCCAGCTTGATACCTTCATCGTTATCAATTTGAGTTTTTAGGTCACCATACATCGCAAACGAACGACCTTTGTCCAAGCGCACATAAAGCTTGCTGGTAGACTGCGCATCGAAGCCTTTGGCTGATGAGTCGCCGTATACAGGATAATACTCGCCAGGCTCGATATCACGGAACAAACGCTCGCCTTTTTTGTCACTGTCGTAAGCCAATGTCAAAAGATAGTCGCCGCGCACCTTACCTTTGAGAAACATCGCCGCACGACCAGAAGCCGTATAGTTATCATCGCCTGCAAAGTCGTGGAGTTCTTGCTCGAATGCACCTTGAGCATCAGTGATGCTATCGCCATCGAAGTCTTTGAGCGAGACAGTGCCTTCAACGATACCAACGGCAATGAGTGGACGTAGTTTGGCCGTGAATTGTAACGGAATGATCTGTTTACGACTGCCCGTGTCAATGACCAATTCACCTTTACCTGGTGCGCTTGGCGCGGTCACTGGTATTAGTAGCTCGCCACCAGAGACGATAACTTGAGTGCCCGCTTGCTCTTTACTGCTGTCATTAAGATTGACACGACCAATATTGGTATCAATGGTGATTGGTGTTGAGGCGATATAAGGGCGGCCATCACGATCTTTTAGGCTGATAACGACTTGGTATTCGCTTATGCCATCAGCTGCGACTAGTTGCGTTTGGGTACGATAATCGATCGCTTGTAAACTGTCAGGGGTTAATACTTTGATGGTCTGCTCAGAGATAACGTTACCGTTTACGTCAGTAGCCACACCGCGTAAGGTGTTGTGGCCGCGCTGTAAGTCAACGGCATAGTAGTCAAAAGCAGTAACACGCTGCTTTTCTTGCTCAGCGGTTTTACCGATTTGCTGCTCTGATACTGCTTTTCCATTGGCGTATAGGGTGAACAGTGAGCCAAGTGGCGCTTGTACCTGTACCAGTTGTTTATACGTGCTCAGCTGCTGGCCTTCGCCAAGATTAATAAAAGCCACATCATTACTAGCCACTTCTTTTAGGTACTCTTCTAGCTCTTTTTCTACCGGAGGCACAACAGTAGTAGTCGACATATTCACACGATTGGCAGCGGGATCAGTCATTTCATTGACAATAGCGGAGTCACAATTATTACCCAAATCTAGATCAGCGTTGACATTACAGCCACTAGCATCTACGTTATCCGTGTTGTCACGATCGTAGTCAGGGTCTAAAGTCAGCTCGGTTTTTACTGCTTGCTCAAGTGTGTCGTTTTTAGCACTCACGGATTGACTACGAGCGATCAGCTCTATGTTTAAGCGCTCAGTGCTATTGCTCGTATCGCCAATAACTCCGAAGTCAGCCCGATGCAATTCACCGTACTTTAAATCCACGAAACGGCTACCTACATCCCCAGTATTACGGTTACTTTGGGTGATCATGTCGGTGGCATGAGGAAGCGTCGTACGGTCAACTTTTAGGACGTGAGTCTTGGCGCTCACACCATAGAAGTTATACTTACCTTGAGGATCGGTAATGACAAAATTACCGTTTTCCATGTAGATGCGCACGCCTGCAACGCCAAGCTCGCCATCTTCTTTTTGTTGAATGCCATCACCGTTGATATCGTGGTAGACCTTACCGATGATGATGCCATCGGTATTCATGACCCCACGCTCTACATCAATTTTCCATTGGGCTTCTCTTGATGCTAAGCGTTGACCTTGCTCATTATGAGCAATGGCAGTTGCACGATTGATCCCATCACCGCCCAATGATGAAGCGCCGATCAGTACACGGTATGTGATTTTTTTACTTTCACCGTTTGCTATATTACCCAAGTTTAATACCTGATATTTACCGTCAGCTTTAAACTCAGTGGTTTGTGCTTTATTGATGTCGATATCAGTAGTTTGACTGAGGCGCACGCTACCATCCACATAGTCAAAACCACGTGGTAAGGCATCTTTTAGTTGTACATCAAAAGCCGTAGAGTTGCCGCTATTGGAGACATTGATGGTATAACTGACGTAATCACCAATCTCAGCACTTCTCACGTCACTTTCTTTGGTCACAACGAGGCTTGGGTTGTCATCGATGACACTGATTTGCGTATCTAAGTCATCGATATGTGCCGTTAAGTCGCCATCGTTCGGTAGCTGGTCATCTCCCGTGCCGACAGAGGGCGCGATACAAGCGTTCAAGCTAGCAGTTAAGGTATCGTTTGCTAACGTCTGAATGAGCTTGTCATTGACAGCATTGGCATTGTTTTGTGTCGGTGCAGACAACTGATACTTACCCGTACTGTTGCCCGTTTCAAGCGCTTTCAATGAGTATTTGTCACCAGTCAATAACGAGGTGATCGTGACCCACACCTGATCTGGCTGATCTAGCTGGACGTTACATGGCGCGTAGCTGGCATCGACATAGACATTCTCACCGATTTGTAAGGTGGTTTTATTTTCATCAAACCCAGAGGTCGTGAATTTTATCTCAGGTTCAACGATGAGTAACTCATCTATAGCATTAGCGGCTGACACTGATCGATCTTCTAATACAACTGCCCCCATCTTAACGCTGGCAGTGTCGCCACTCTTACCATTAGGATCTGACAAAGCTTGTACGATAAGCTGGATGCTTTCGCTATGTCCAAGCTTAATTTGGGTGGTAAAATTTTTATCGAAAAAAAGCTCTACACGTCCTTTGTCTTTTAGCTCCTGATAAACTTTTACATTAGAAAGGGTAGGAGAGATATCTAACGTTAGCTTAACAGTTTGATTGCTATAACTGGTGTTACTTAGGACATTAACCCAGTTTACCAAGGCATTGGGCATGACGGTATGTACCGGCTGCTGAGTCAAACCAATACCGTACTCAGGCAGATGGGAGGCTTTGACTTGTACTTGATTTGAGGCAGTAGCAATCGCTGTGTCATTTTGGCTGTTGACGTGATAGCTGGCATTGGCAATATTATTGATGATCTGCAACTGAGGGTTTGCTGCTGGAGTTGAGGCATTATCTGCGATCGCGATGTTCGATTGGATAAGTAACATGGCTAACGTCAACGCAGAAATCTGAACGCTGCGTAATGACGTGGGTTTAGACAATGTCATTGACTGCTCTGTCATATGTCGCTTATCCAATAAAACACACTGTTTGATTTAGAGTACTTTAGCCGCATGGTTTTTAGGTGAAGGCAGGTCTATAAGCCCCGTTAGATGCTTATAGACCTTAAAACTATCTATTTGAATAAAATTGACGATACAGAGTGATCGTTTAACGATTATTTTTAATCTTCACTCTGAAACTCAGTGTCGCTGTACCTTGAGGCGCTAGAGTAGAAGCAGTAGTGCTAATAGCAGTACTGTCCACAGTAGGACTGGCAATAGTAGATCCAGCAGTTGCGGAAGACGTCGCCGAATTTGTTACATAGTCAGCACCGGCTGAAAATTGAGACAATGCATCCGAGATGTTCAAACCTGTAATGGCAAAACCTAATGGGGCCGCAGAAGAAGTGTTTTTAGCATCGATTCTATAAATCACACATTGATCAGGTTCTGCTTGTTCGATTGGATCTTTTGTGAAGGCGATTTCACTTGCTCCTGAAATGTTGCCATCACAGTTGATGTCTAATGCTTGGAACTTATCTAACGTTAGGCCTTTGACAGTGGTAGTGTCTGTTACCGGATTTACTGTAGGGGCACCTTCACCATTCAAAATTAACTTAACAACAGTGTTTTCTTTAGTGGGGGTGTCAGAATCTGCTGATGTGAAAAGTGGGGCTTTAATTGACTCTACTTTATAATTAATAGTGACAGTCCCATTAGTTGCTATACCGCCAGGTAACGCGGTATGGATATCATATACGCTTACACCATTTTTAAGGGTAGGGGATATAGGTATGGGCTCTCCTGTGGCGATATTGCCAGTACCGTCCGCATCATAAGTAATAGTGACATTACTAGAGACGACACTAATGGCATCAGGCGTATTACCATCATCATCAGTAATAGTGAAAGTCAACTCACCAGCGGTATCGCCTTCGACGTCTTGACCCTTATTGGTAATAACTGTTTGATGGGTAACTTGACCATCAGTACCGGAAGTGGGCGCAATTTCTTTAGTAGTAACACCACTTAGACTGAGAGATCGCTTGATAGTTAATAATGGCATAGTTGAGTCATCACCTGCACCAGTTGATATCTCGCCATTGAGATTGTCAGTATCGTCAGTAGCATAAAATGTAGAAACGTTTTCAATACTACTATCTGTACTATCGATAAGTGTATTGTTTGTGAGAGGGTTGTCATCTAAATCATCAGTGACTTTAGCATGGTTGATGGCGGTTGTAGGGTTAAGTGCGCCTGATCCATCTTGTTTTACTTTAAAGACGATGGTGATGTTTTGACCTACTGGGATGTTGATACCAGTAATATTGAAGCCGGTATCACCTGCGTTACCAGTATCAATAACTCCTTTAGTAGCCTGGCCACTGGAAGTGATGTTAGCCGATGACAATGCTTCTGCAAGTACGAGACCAGGTGGCAACATATCTGTGATAGTAATATCAGTAGCATCAGCGTTGAACGCAGTATTGCCATCATTATTTACGACAAGCTGGTAAGTAGCAGTATCATTAATATCATTGAGATCTAAAGCATTGGTAATTATCTTAACAATCTCGAAGGTAGGTAGTTTTGTGAATGAGCTATTAGTATTCGTAAGGCTAGAAGTTGAAGCAGTTGAGTTAGCCGCTAAAGACGCACTAGTAGCAGATATCTGTAATGTTTGAGTACTACCGCCTTTGTTGCCTGTAGTCTTGGCGTTAATAGTAAAGTCAATATACTGACCTTTTTCTAGAGGGAATGCTTGGCCGTTAGCGCTACTGTAATCCATGTTTGCCTGAGAGCTAATTACCGTGCCATCTTCGGCATATATAACGTATGAAACATTCGAGTTCACTACATCATATCTATCGGGAGTCCCATCCAGAGTTATAGTATAAGTATCAGTACGGTTACCCGTATTTGTTAACGTATGCTTAAAAGAGGCAAACCCATTAGGGGCTACCTCTTGTTTAATGTTTGCATCATCACCTTGTGTACCGCCTACTTCTGAATCGTCATTCTGCGCAACTAATGAGAAAGATACTTGTTCTGATACAACAATTTTTACTATGTTAGATGTGACACGAGGCTGCGGCTGACTGCTTACATTGTAGGTAGCGCTAGCTTGGTTGGTAATATCGATGGTTGTCGTAGTAGAGCCACTTGTAGCTGCGTTAGCCGTAGAGCTGATACATAGTACAGCGGCAATACCAGTGGCTAACAAGCTGTAATTGAAAAGGTGTGTTTTCATACAAAGACTCCGAAATTAAAGAAGGACTAGAAACTGGGATTCAAGAGCAGTAACTGACGTAGTGTCATCAGTTATTTTATTAGTCAACAACTGTATGAAGGGCCACAACTGCAGACTTATTAGCTGGCAATAGTTTGATATTCCAACGTAGCGAGCGATACTCAGATAGGGGGATTTTCACCAACTTGTCGTTCACTTTACGCATCAGAGGCATTTCAGCATAGTTTTTGCCATCGGTACTGGCTTGTGCGCTTGCAGGAATTGCTTCACCAGTGAATGTCATATTTGTTGGAATAGGGAGGGTTACCATCAAGTCGTTAATGTCTTTATTGATAGTGTTGGTGTAAGCGGCTTTGTATTGAACCACTGTACCCGCGGGTGCTGTGCGTACTGGCGAGTAGATGACTTTACCCTCTGCGTTTTTGATGACTTGATTGACCGTGAGCTCCATTTTTAAAGCATCATCAGCGTAAGCTACGTTCAGACTCAGTAGACAGGTAGAAGCCAAAGTAGCCAATAGGACATTGTGCAAGAGCTTGAAATGTTTCATGGAAAATCCTTCTTAAACCATAGCTGGCAATGACGTGCTAGCTTGATAAGTTGCCGTCTATTGTCTGTAATTTTATATAAGTAGCACTAATAGAAATATGTATATTTACTTGATTATATTGTCACGCAACCATTACAAATATTCAGCTCAAAAACGATAAATGGTAAGTTGAGGTGGCTAAACGGCAAAAGCCCTATCTAATAAGATAGGGCTTTTGTTTATTAAAATTTAAATCATAAATGATCTAAATGTGCAAGAAAAAATAGCTACTGAGGGTTCACAGTAGTGCCGTACTTAGTGTTGAAGTACAATATGGCTCTGTTGGCTGTGTTAGTCGCGGTTGTATTTTCTAAGTTAAATACGTTGGAGATAATAGTGCCATTTACACCCATCGGGGCAGAGTTGTTTGCTGATGTAAACAACGTTGAAGGAGTACCCATTGGTACTGGCAAATGAAACACCGATTTGACGGAATCACTCTGTAGCGTGTCAGAGATTTTTATATTTTCCAGCGTAACATGGCCACGGTTATAAGCTTCAACCTTGTAGGCAATACACATGCCCGGACTCATAGCACGGTTGGGAGATACCATACTAAATCCAGCTGTTGGGTCACTACTGTCATTGATAGTAGTATAGTCAAGTAGGTTGTTACACTCATGTATGTACTGATACTTTTTGAGTACTAACGCAGTGTTATCGCTTTTTACTTCACCGAAGTCTAGATTACGTGATCCCTCTTCAGTTTTATAGTTATAAATGTTGGTTACTAAATTAACGATACGATTGTTATTAGTAGTATCAACACTGTATTCCCACCCACTTGGCTCTATTTCAACAACACAAACTTTCCGCTCTTTTAAAGCGGCTATAACATTTGCTTGTACATTGAATTGGTATTGACCTAAAGGGTTAGTTGACACAGGTTGAGGGTTTAGTGAACTAGTCGCTATATTGGCGCCACCATTTTCGCCAACACAGTCTGTCAGGCGTACTTGCAATCCAGGCGCGGTAATCCCTAGCTCTTTACTTCGATCAAAAACACCGTTGAAGTATTCTTGGTTACCAGTGAAGGTAGAAGAAACATTTTGTTTTGTATCGTCACTAGCTTGAATACCGCCATTATCATTGAACACATAGCCTGTGAAGGTATAAGTTTTTGGTGTATTAGTAACGGTACAAGTGACTTCATCACCGTAATTTAAATTTGATAGGGTAAAAGAGGAGGTGGCTCCAGAAGGCATAATGGAGGTGCTACCCGCCGTGGCATTGGTACAAGTGTAGCTGGTGTCATAGTTCGTCATTTCACCAAGATTTATTCCGTTTAGTACGCTTTCAGTGATTGTATAACTAGTATTTGGTGTTAGAGAGATAAGACTGCTGGTATTACTAATGGTTTGCCCCGAGCCAGTAGTCGTAAACGATGCTGGTGAGTTGTTTGCATCGGGGTTTAGAGTGCCTCCTGAAACCTTGATGTTAAACTGATCACGTTTAGTATCGCTATCATTAACACGAGTAGCAGTCAGCTGTTTTTTAATAATAAGCTTAGGTGGTGCTAGGCAGAAGTAAAAGTCTGAGTAACCGATAGCATGTACACCACTAGTTTCGTTTAACGTATTATTATGTTTTAAATTCAGAATACTATTGGCTGCTTTATAACCCCAGGCGGCATCAATATTGCACTCACCAGCTGCGCAGTTTCTACCTTTGATCCCAGTAACTATACTGGTATTAGGAGCAGGATTGTTAGCAGTATGAAAAGCATTATTGAATGTCAGCTTCCCACTATTGGCAGAGACATCCACTTGTTCAATATATGGTGTTCTATCTTCATATATTGGAAAAATAAGAAGAAAATAGCCAACAATAACTCTAGAGGTTAAGGAGTCTAAATCTTGTATTTTATAGCCTGACTTACTAATAGAGCGATTGATACTAATATTTAGAATATGGTTTGTTACAGTTGAAGTTGAGGCATGGACTAAATTAAGGGCAGAAGATGTGCTGCCGTTTATGGATCCATAAAATGGCGGTGTCCCATCACTAGTATTTAAGTCTATTAATCCTGAAAACTGAATTTTAAATACTTTATTACCTGCAGCTTCGTTAAAAGTAAAGCTACGGGTTAAACCTCCTGCTGACCAACTAAGGGGTTGTGAAGTTACAGGAAAAGTAGACGTAGAGGTAGGAGGGTTTGCACCAATATAATACATTTTATGATTGGCTGGACACATGCCAGTGGTAGAAGTGTCAGTCGATTCAAAACTAGCATGGGCGTTATTAGTAACTAACACCAAAACAAGGAAAAATACAGAGCCAATAAGACTTAATATTTTATTGACTTCTACACCCATTTCAAGGCTAGGATGTTTGTTACTGTCCATCTAATTACCTCAAAGCCAATTTTTGAAAAAATATTACTACCTAAGATAATAAAAACTATTAACTTTAAATAACTGAATATAATGAAAATGGTAGTAAAAAGCTTACTAAAAAAGATAAAAGGTTAGAATAGTCAGACGAGTAGCTATGTTAGATTAGTTACAGTAACAAAAATTTCAACAGTATTTCTAGCAAATATTTACCTAATCACTAATCATTATTTATTTCAGAAATACTTGTCATATCGTCATTTTCTTATCGCTATAAACAACCCCTCCATAAACGCCTATAATAAAGCGTTATTATTATTTGATAATTAACCCCACACATTAAGTTGGCACGTGACTTTCTATAACTAGGCGGTCATACATGGTCACGTAAAGGCACCATACTAAATGCCACTTTTTAAAATTAACAAGGAAGTCATTGAGCGAACCATTCACGTAAGACACTATGAACACACTAATTTGATTTAATAACGTCCTGTATTAGGCAGGATGGACTGACAAAAAAGGACAACGAAGATGAATTATTATAAGGATGCTGATAGCACCGAAACCCAAGAGTGGCTGGAAGCCTTTGAGTCTGTTATCAAACATGCAGATAAGGATCGTGCTCAGTTTCTACTAAAAGCCTTATACAATATGGCGGTCCAAGAAGGTCTGCCGTTTAATCGCCTCGATACCGCTTATATCAATACGATCGCAGTTGAAGACGAGCCAATGTATCCTGGTGACTTGACGATTGAGCGCAAAATTCGGGCGTTGATTCGCTACAACGCGTTGGCGATGGTCATGCGTGCGAACAAAAACGACGACGATTTAGGGGGGCACTTAGCGACATTTGCCTCTAGTGCCACGCTCTATGAGACAGGTTTTAACCATTTTTTCCGAGCCGCGAGTGATCATTTCGGTGGTGACATGATTTATTATCAAGGTCACTCAGCTCCAGGTATCTACGCACGTTCTTATTTAGAAGGGCGTTTGAGTGAAGATCAGCTAGATAACTTTCGCCGTGAAGTCGGTGGTAAAGGCTTATCAAGCTATCCCCATCCATATCTCATGCCTGATTACTGGCAGTTCCCGACGGTCTCTATGGGACTCGGCCCTATCATGTCGATCTATCATGCGCACGTACATCGCTATATGGAAAACCGTGGTTTGCTTGAAAAAGAAGATCGTAAAATCTGGACCTTCTTAGGAGATGGTGAGACCGATGAGCCAGAAAGCTTAGGGGCGATATCACTTGCTGGTCGTGAGAAGCTGGATAACCTGATTTGGGTGATTAACTGTAACTTACAGCGTCTTGACGGTCCTGTTCGTGGTAATGGCAAAATTATTCAAGAGTTAGAGTCTGTATTCCGCGGCGCAGGTTGGCGGGTGATCAAAGTGGTTTGGGGTGGTAACTGGGACAGTTTGCTTGCCAATGATCATACAGGCGTGCTTAAACATCGTATGGAAGAAGTGGTTGATGGTGAGTACCAGTTATATGAAGCGCGTACGCCTGAGTTTACTCGTAAAGAATTCTTTGGTAAGTATCCAGAGCTAGAAGAGATGGCTGATGCGCTATCTGATCAAGACATTGCCCGTCTAAACCGCGGCGGTCATGATCCCCAAAAGGTGTATGCCGCTTTTAGTGAAGCCATGAAGACTAAAGGGCAACCAACGGTTGTTTTGGTTAAAACCGTCAAAGGCTATGGTCTCTCTACGCAAGCACAGGCTGTCAATAAATCGCACCAAATTAAAAAGTTAGATCATGACTCTTTGAAGTATTTCCGTGATCGCTTTGATTTGCCGTTTACCGATGAAGAGCTTGAGACACTACCGTTTTATCGCCCTAAAGAAGACTCGCTTGAGATGAAGTATCTAAAAGGTCGCCGTGAAGCGTTGGGTGGGCATTTACCAAATCGCCGTAGTGGACATATTCCATTAAACATACCTGATTTATCCATATTCGATCGTGTGTTAAAAGGCAGTAATGGCAAAGAGCAGTCGACGACGATGATGTTTGTCCGTCTGCTATCAGCGATGCTAAAAAACAAAGACATCCAAGACCGTGTCGTGCCTATCGTTCCTGATGAAGCACGTACCTTTGGTCTAGAAGGCATGTTCCGCCAGTTGGGTATTTATTCAGCGTCAGGCCAAAAGTACACGCCCGAGGACAGTGAGGCGTTGATGGGTTATAAAGAGGCCATCGATGGTCATATGCTAGAAGAGGGTATTAATGAAGCGGGTGCGATGAGTACGTGGATTGCGCTTGCGACCAGTTACTCAGTCAACGCTTTACCGATGATACCTCTATACATCTACTATTCTATGTTTGGTTTCCAGCGCGTTGGTGACTTGGCGTGGGCGGCGGGCGACTGTCAAGCGCAGGGCTTTTTATTGGGCGCGACAGCGGGTCGTACCACCCTAAATGGCGAAGGCTTGCAGCATCAAGATGGACACTCACAGATTTTATTTAATGTGGTACCCAACTGCGTCAGTTATGATCCATGCTTCGGTTATGAGCTGGCTGTTGTCATGCATGATGGCTTACGCCGTATGTACGGAGAAGGCGAGCGCGTTTATTATTACTTGACACTGATGAACGAAAACTACGAGCAGCCTGCGATGCCAGAAGGCTGCGAGGAAGGTATCAAGCGCGGTATGTATCTGCTTGAGGACAATGGCTCAAGTCAAGTACAGCTGTTAGGGTCTGGTGTGATCTTACGTGAAGTACAAAAAGCGTCGAAGATTTTAAAAGACGAGTTTAATATTACCTCCAACGTTTGGAGCGTGACCAGCTTCAACGAGCTGACACGTGATGGAATGGCTTGCGATGATTACAACCGCTTGCACCCAATGGAAGAAGAAAAAGTGCCTTGGGTCACCGAGCAATTGGCACCGCACGAAGGGATTGTCGTAGCAGCGACGGATTACATGCGTAACTACTCAGAACAGATACGCGGATGGTTGCCTGATAATCGCCCTTATACCACCCTTGGGACCGATGGTTATGGCCGCTCAGACACTCGCGAAAAACTACGCAGCTTCTTCCACGTCGATGCGGCTCATATTGTCGTCGCAACCCTCAAACGCTTAGCAGATGAGGGCGAGGTAGAAATGCGCTTGGTTAAAGATGCGATTTCAAGCTTCGGTATTGAAGCGGATCAGCCACCTGCATGGCAAATCCAGCCTCATTATGATCATTTTCCAGATGCGCCAGCACCCGACAATGTCAATCCCAATCCTGTGCCGGAGTTTGTCGGTGAGGAAGATGAAGAGATCAGCAACGAAGGCCGTGCTGAAGATCAAGCGGATGCGACTTTACTCAATGATGGCGATGTCAAAGAATAATAATCATAAGACAAGGAGATAAACCATGGACATTAAAGCCCCCGATTTGGGTGTCGATAGCGCTGAAGTCAGCGAAATTATGGTAGAGGTTGGTGACGTCATCGCAAAAGATGACAACATCATTTTGCTAGAATCCGATAAAGCCTCGGTTGAAGTCCCAAGCTCTGCTGCTGGTAAGGTCACCAAAATTAGCGTTGCCGTTGGTGATCAGGTCAGTGAAGGTATGGTGCTGATTGAAATTGAGAGCGAGGATGGTGCTGCAGATAATAGCAATGATGCTGCCGATACCGATGTAAATACTAATGACGTAGATACTCAAGACAGTGACAGTCAAACAACAGCAGCAGAAGACCAGCAATCGTATTCTGCCTCTAAAGATAAGACTGAGTCTAGTGCGCCAGCCAATAGTTCAGAAAAGGCAATCACTTACGCACTGCCTGACCTAGGTGTCGATGAAGCCCAAGTGTCTGAGATTATGGTCAGTGTCGGCGATACGGTTAGCGCTGATCAGTCAATTTTACTGATTGAGTCTGATAAAGCGTCGGTTGAAGTACCCGCACCAGTAGCAGGCAAGATTGAAAAAATATTGGTCGAAGCGGGTGATATGGTCGCTAACGGTCAAGATTTTATTGTCATCATGGGTGGCGGTTCAGATGAAGCAAGCAATGCAGATGCGAGTGAGTCTAAATCTGACACACCCGCTGCGCAAGATTCTACGCAAGCTAAGTCAGACAGTAGCGCGGATAAGCAAACAACTGGTGAGCCAAAGCAAGCGGCTAAATCTACCACGACCAATACCGCCAATAATCAGAAAAAAGACAAGCTGACAGAAGCACAGGTCAATGAAAAGCTGGTCGATGTGTATGCTGGTCCTGCCGTGCGTAAGCTAGCACGTCAATTGGGCGTAGATATCACTCAAGTGAGTGGTTCGGCACTGAATGACC
Organism: Psychrobacter sp. CCUG 69069; assembly: GCF_021023115.1. NCBI lineage: Bacteria > Pseudomonadati > Pseudomonadota > Gammaproteobacteria > Moraxellales > Moraxellaceae > Psychrobacter > Psychrobacter sp. CCUG 69069. The sequence goes on along the minus strand of NZ_QQAI01000006.1, from coordinate 100,175 downwards.
GTGTCCTAAAAGAAGACTTGTTTGCCCATGTTAAAGAAAGCCTAAGCACTCAAAAAGCTGCTCCTGCGGCCGGTAGTCCAGTCAGCTCAGGGTTACCAACACTTCCTGATATGAGTAACACAGAGATCTGGGGTGAGACAGAAGCGCAAGATCTCAGTCGTTTGCAAAAAGTCTCCATACCGCAGCTTAACTACAATACGCTGTTGCCGCAAGTGACGCAGTTTGATCTGTCTGATATCACTGAGACCGAAAAGCTACGCGGTGAGCTAAAAGGGGGCATGAAAGCGGAAGGGATTGGTTTTACCATCTTGGCATTTGTGGTCAAAGCCACTGCCTACGCCTTGACGCAGCATCCCCGCTTTAACAGTCATTTGAGCGATGACAATACCCAAGTTATCTTGCGTAAAAGTGTCAATATGGGTATTGCTGTGGCAACGGATGACGGTTTAATCGTGCCTGTTATCAAAAATGTGCAAGACAAAGGTCTGAAGCAAATTGCTATTGAGATTGGCGAGCTTGCCGTCAAAGCTCGGGACAAGAAACTCAGCACCAAAGACTTACAAGGTGCAAGTTTTACCATATCTAGCCAAGGTAATTTAGGCGGTACAGCCTTTACGCCGCTGGTAAATTGGCCACAAGTTGGTATTTTAGGCGTCTCTGAAGCAAGTATGCAGCCCCGCTGGAATGCTAAAAAGCAAGATTTTGAGCCGCGTCTCATGTTACCGCTATCATTGTCTTATGATCACCGTGTTATTAACGGGGCAGACGCCGCTGTGTTTACCCGCTATATCGCAACACTACTGGCTGATCCGCGCCGTATTTTGCTTTAGATTTGATTGTTCATTCATAACATTATTTTTTAAAAAAAGACTGTCCACGGATGGTCTTTTTTATGCTTGATGATTTTTGGTAGGATGTTTTTTGCGTCATTCTTTTATTTTGAGCTATCAACCGAGTACCATAAAAAAGCCAGCTTATTAGCTGGCTTTTTTATGGTACTCGGTTGATAGCAGTGGCTATCTTAGAACTGTTTTACAAACGCCACACCATATACCCAAGGGCTGATATCGATTTCACCGATGTCGTTACCGTCTAAAGTAGCATCTGTTTTAATGTCCATATAGCGGGCATCAATACGAAACGCCTCAGTGTCAGCGAAGGGGATGTCAACACCGATGTGACCGGCAACACCAACGCTATCATCAAGATCTAAATCACCAACAGCAACTCTTTCTTTAAAGAAAGTCGTGTAGTTGACACCCACACCAACAAATGGTTTGATATTCATTGGCATGTTATAGCCATCAAAATGATATTGTAGAGATAGGGTAGGTGGTAAATGTTGGGTCTTCCCCTCAACTTCAACGTCAGCTGCATTAGTTAGTGTAAAGTCATGATGAAACGGAATGGCCGCAAGCAGTTCCACACCAACGTTGTTAGCGATAAAGTACTCACCACTGATGGTTGGACGTACATCACCATCGACGTCAACAGAAAAATCTGTGCCGTCTACATTTACAGTGCCATTGTCGCTTTTAGGGTCAACATAGTGTGCACCAGCAGCAACAGACCAAGTACCGGCAGGGACAGCAAAGGCAGTGGTCATGGTAAGAGCAGTGGCTGCGGCTAAAACTAGGGATTGTAGTTTCATCGTTTGATTCCTCAACGTAATAGATGATGATTGGTAAATACCTAATGAGGGATGACATTAGTTACCGATACACAATGTTATGTTTCTTTAGTAATCTGTAACACTGTCTCTCTATTATAGTACAAAACCCTTCTTTCTGTAAGGTTTTAATTGCTTTTATATTTCTTTATTTCTTAAATAGCGCTGTTGTTACTCAAAATTAAGCAGTCAGAGATTCTGTAAAAGTGATGAGCGTTGGGAGTCGGGTTTGACCTGTATTGTGACTGAGTCATTATGATATAAAGGAGGCGTAACCTAGTATGCTTGGCTATTGTAGTAACTCTCCACTCCGCTGTGAAAACGCCCGTTCTGCAAAGATATTGAATCGAATGGATGCTTGTTGTCCGGAGTGCGGTTTGTTCTTATTACCTGCGCAAGATGTCAGCCAGCAATTACGTGCGGATGAGCAGTTTTTAAGATACGCTGTCTTAGCGGTGGCATTTGTGTTGTTTGTCGCTGTCTACATTTATTATTCAAATTTTGTATAATCACTTATCATAATGCATAATAAACAGCCAATCTCGCCATTAGTCGTACTTTTTTATGGTGGTAAGCTGGTTGCGAGAAACGTGCGTTAGGGTCATAGTCTGTGATGGCTGCTTTATTCTATTAATATAAGACCGGTGTTTCACCGCATAGGGACGGCATGCTACTCCAATCTATACGGCGCTTGCGTCTTTTTGTTTACAACATCTTGCAAAATGATGAGCATGACACGCTATTTAGCCGTTGTGTCGACTATTTTCTTATATTTCTCATTATGACCAATGTGGCTGCAGTCATTGCCGAATCTGTTGATCAGTGGTATTACCCCTATCAAAGTTATTTTACTTGGTTTGAAAACTTCTCTATTGTGATATTTTCTATCGAGTATTTGCTACGTTTGTGGAGTGTTGCCGAAGCAAAGCCCGATCACACGACTTGGCGACAGCGTTGGGAGTGGCTAAAGAGCCCCTCAGCGTTGATTGATTTGATCGCTATTGCCCCTGCATTCTTAAACTTCTTTGTCTCCATCGATTTGCGCTTCTTACGTATTCTACGTTTGTTTCGTATTCTTAAACTGACACGCTATTTTGCTTCTTTGCGTATCTTGCTGGTGGTGATCAGTAAAGAGCGAGGCTCATTTCAAGCGGTCATTTTTATCTTAATTATTATGATCGTGACCGCCTCTAGTGGTATCTATTTGGTTGAAAACCATGCGCAGCCAGAAGAGTTTGAGTCAATCCCCAAAGCCATGTGGTGGGCGGTGGTGACGCTTACCACAGTAGGTTATGGTGATGTCATACCAATTACCAATGCGGGCAAAATATTGGGTGCCATCATTACGATATTGGGTGTGGGCTTGGCCGCATTGCCTGCCGGTATTTTGGCGACCGGTCTGGCCAATGAGTTGGCGCAGCGCCGAGAGGAGCTTGAGCAACACTTTCGCGAGCAACTGATTGATAGTGACTTTGACTTGGTACAGAATCAGATGATGATTGATAAAATTCGCCGAGAGCTAGGACTGGATAAAGAGCAGGCACAAAATATCGTACTGCAGGTACTGCGCGAGCAAGAGCTTGAGCGGCGCGAAAGAGAGGTAGAAATACGACAAAAGAACTTCTGTCCCCATTGCGGTGAGCCACTATAAAGTCTTGTCTTGTCAGCTGTTTGTATGACGAAACTTGATAGTGAATATTTAATGTTTTAAAAAAGAGAAGGGTGCGGTGTTATAACACACCGCACCCTTCTACGTTTTCAAAATAAGGACACGCCCTCAGTAGTACTTACACGCCTTGCGGAATGGGGAGGGATCGCGCCAATTCATGTGCCACTTCTTTTGCTGACTCTGCTAGACCCTCAGCAGACAGTGGCAAATTATGTAGCGTTAAATGCCAGTCATCGACCTCCCGGCGCAAATGGGCGACCCAAAGCGTCGTGCAATCACGGGGTAGCTGTTTTAGATTGACTTCAAAACACCGATTGCCCTCATCATCACTCAGATGAATCTCGCCTTTTTTGACGCGAGAAAACGGATGATCGTGATAAGAGTTGGCTATCATAGCGATGTGGGTGATATGGGCTGGAATCTTATCCAAGAATAGCCTTATCTGCTCTTGATCAAGTGGTGCCAGATACATCGCTTGTTCGCCGCGATCTTTGCCATTTAGACTGTCACCTTGATGTTTTACGGATTCAGCTTTATCTCGCAATTGCTTGAACCAAACGATGTCACGAATGGTGCAAAGCTCATCGTACAAGACGCAGGCTAAGTCAATGTCAATCGCACCTTGGTTTTTCTTAAAGCGCTTAAACAGGCCTTTTGGCTCAATCTTAGTAAATTCGTAGTTCAGCGCAAAAAACAAGGTTCCCGCATCTAAACCCAGTCCTTTTAAACTGTCTGAAAGTAATGGTGATGGGGTCGTAGTTGACATAACATTCCTTTTTAATTCTTAATGTTGAAAGTGGTCGGATGGGTTTGAAGACCGCAGAATTTAAGCGCTATTATTATTCATGATGGCTATCTATGAGGGTTATTCATGATCTATAGATTTATCCAACACAGCTTGATACAGCAGCTCAGGCGTGGCTTTTAACAGACCACTGCCAAAACCCCGTAACCACCAGACCAGTTGGGAGGTCAAATTGACCGTTGCTTGGATTGTCAGGGTGTCGTCGTCATTCAACGTGACAGTTTGGTCATCACTTAGCTTACTTTCAGTGAGGCTTTTTCCCGCTTGTTTGGTGAACTGTAGCTCAATAGGTGTGTTTTTGCCATGACTGGGTAGCTTACTAAATAGTGGATGACTAAAGCCCATCCCACCTGCATCCAAATACGTATCGAGTTGGAAGTTCTCAGGTGTTTGTGCCGCACTCTCAAGGATCTCCACGCTGGCAAATCGATGCAAGGCAAAGGTGCGGATGATGGCTTCTGGGTCGTCGGTACGGGTGGCCACTAAGTATATAATGACGCCGCGCTGGATAATCGCAATGGGATTTAGGGTGTATTCACTGGCCTGTGATTTGTTGCTGCGTGTGTAGCAGGCCTTTATCTGTAATTGATAAAATAAAGCATGGTAAATATTGTCTTTGCTGTCCAAGTCAATATGCGGCGCAATCAACGGCTGAGTGGCAGGTTCGATACGCACTCTGTCTATCCATGAATGGGTCACCTTACTGTTTTTAAGCTGTCGCCGTGCTAAATCAAACCAAGGGAACAACTCATCTAAGATAACGGGGGGCAAAAGTTGGGTGAGATTGGCCTCAACCATATTAAAAGCGACTGCTTGCGACAGATTCATATGCGGTAAGCTTTGTAAGGGCGCGTCATCGCACCAGCGCCACCCTTGGGGATTGGCGTTGTTTTTTTCGATAGGGAAGCGTTTGGCCAGCGCATTTAAGTCACGCTGTACTGTGCGTAAGCTGATGTCAAAACCTGCCATGATAAGCTGCTCAAATACGTGTGTCGTGCCGACCCAGCGATTGCGCTGTAGTTGGGACAGCACTTGCCATTGCCGTGCCGTCGTTGCTGCGCCATGTCGATCATCGCTGGCACTTTCTGAGGCACTACTGTCTGTCGCAGCTGGCGTATTAGCCTGCTCGTTAGGGTCCGTCTGAACGTGCAGGGAGTTGGCGTCAGTAAGAGGTACAGTCATTAAGAGATAGCCTTTATGAAGTCACAGTCAGTTTTTACCCGTTTTTGGTGGGCCATTCACAGTTTATCATCGCAGAAAAGCAGCGCAGCGTCTAGGGACGTTCGTCTGTAATCACGTATCCTCATAGACTGCTTTTATTTTATAGGAGATTGACTATCATATAAGGAATTATTTGACCTCATCGTTATCAATGTTTTGTTCGTCATCGTGCGCCCCATTGCTGGTTACTTCGCTGTTATTTTTCTCATCCTGACGTTTATCTTTTCTGCTTTTGTCCTCTTTTTTTTGACGTTTGGCTTTGCGCTTTTTCTTGTCTTCTTTTTTTGACTTTTTATCGTCAATGTCATCTTCTTCGTTTTGATTTTCATCCCACAACATCAAACGGCTTAACACTTTGCCAAACAACGTGTCTTTGCGATAGCGACCTTTTTTGTTCATCGTGTCGATAGGCAGGCCGGTCATCAATGATAAGGCTTCACTTAGCGTATGGACGCCATAAATGTGAAAGCTGCCAGCGTTAACGGCGTCTATAATGTCGTCACGCAGCATGAGTTGTTTGACATTGGCCATCGGTATGACCACCCCTTGCTGGCCCGTCAGTTCTTGCTCGCGGCAGGCATCAAAAAACCCTGCAATTTTAGCATTGATACCGCCCACGGCTTGTACTTCACCCAGCTGGTTCATGGAGCCTGTGATGGCAAAAGATTGGTCAATAGGTACGTTTGCTAAGGCGGACAATAACGCACAGCCTTCGCTGACAGTGGCGCTATCGCCATCTATATGCGCGTAGCTTTGTTCAAAAGCAAGCGAGGCGCTAAAGTTTAAGGCATGGTGTTGACTAAATAACGCACGCAAATAGCTGGTCATAATCAGCATGCCCTTGGCGTGTAAACTGCCGCCCAAATCTACATCGCGCTCAATATCGAGTATCTCTCCGGCGCCGATATTTGGTTGAATAACAGCGGTCAGACGTGCTGGCATACCAAACTCACTATCAGCATAACTGACCACCGTGAGCGCGTTCACTTGTCCGACCGCACGGCCTTGAGTTTGGATCAGCTGTTGGCCATTTTTAAGCTCATCCCAATACAAGTCACGCAAGTATCCTGAGCGCTCATCCATATCATTGATGGCTTGCGTGACGTGTTCAGCAGTCACAATACTCTCATCGTTTAAACGCGCATGACGGTTGGATTCATGCAGGAGTTTAATCAATAAATCGCTGTGTAGGCTCAAGCGGTCTTGTTCTTCCGCTTGTAAGCTTAAATGCTCAAGCAAAGTGGCTTGCGCGTGACGATCAAATGGGTAAAGGTTGGCATAGTCTATGATGTCAGCCATTTTGGCGACCAGTGCCAATTCGTGCTCGCTGGTACGTATCACATCATCATGAAAGTCAGCGCGAACTTTGAAGACGGCATCAAACTCAGGCTCAAGCTCAAGCAGCTCATAATATAAATCCGCTTCGCCTAACAAAATAACCTTAATATCAAGGTCGATTGGCGCAGGCGATAACGATAAGCTGCCTGTTAAGGTCAGCATTTGCTCAAGGCTTGACAGCTTAATTTTGCGTGATTGTAAGGCACGCTTGAGCCCTTGCCATGCATAAGGGTGCTCGAGTAAGTGGCTGGCCTCTAACAATAGGTAGCCACCATTGGCACGATGTAGCGCGCCGGCTCGAATCATACTAACATCCGTCGTCACTGTGCCTAATTGCGTGATTTGCTCAACATGTCCCAATAAGTTTAAGTGTGTTGGCAAGTCTTCAAAGATGACAGGGGCGCCACTATCAGGCGGGTGACTGACAATGACATTGACCGCATAGCGGCTTGGCGTTGTGGCGAGCACTGCCGTCACAAACTCTTCATCATCGCCGTTGACGATACGCTCTACGTGAGTGACCATATCGGCAAACACCGCTTTGAGGTAGTCAATGACAAGTGGATGAGCGGAAAACTGCTCATAAACAGGCGCAAATAAAGGCTGTAATGCACGCCTTGCAATACTACGATGCAGCGCTTCTATGGCGTCATTGGCTTCGTCTTCTAGCTGTTCTAAAGCGATGGTCAGCTGACTTAGCCGTTTTTGCATGTGGTTTTTTTGTGCAAAGTTACTCAGTTCAGCTTCATATTCTCTATTACCGTAGTCAGTAGGACGGTCATTTGTACTAGGGCGACCCTCCTTATTACGGCCACTTGTTTCTGATTCACTGATATGGCTGTCAGAGGCTTTAGGGCTATGACCATCATGATCGTTGTTCTCTGTTGGTAGTTGGCTCGGATGGACAAACATCGCTTTATTATCAAAGGAGCGAAACGTCAACGCTAGGTCATATTGCTTGCCTTCAGCATTGAGCGCTTCATAAGCATGACTCTCTTGCTCGTGCGTGTTGTTTTTAATGGCTTCGATTTTGCTTTGGTACTGATCACTACGAAAGCGTTGACTTAAGCGTTTTTTTGCTTGTTGCCATAAACTGTTGATTTGCTGTTGCAGTAGTGCGGCTTGACCAGCAGGCAAGCGCAAAGCCAAGGGCGTACGGGGATCGGTGAAGTTATGCACATAGACCCAATCATCAGGGGTCGGTGCGTCGGCGGCAATGCGATTGAGTAAGCGGCTGATAATAGTACGCTTACCTAAGCCATTTTCACCAGCGGCAAACACGTGATAGCCACTGGCTTTGATGTCCAAAGCAGTCTGCAAGGCTTTGATTGCACGCTGTTGCCCAAAACCAACGTCTAAATCAGGCGCTGTGCGTGTGTCTGTTGGTAGCTCACTTGGCTCACTATAACGCTTTAGTTGTTCTGCGGTAATAAGGCAGCGTTGTTTAACGTCAGTAAAAACAGGGTGCGGCGTGTCTGATGCTTGCTGATTGTCTTTCAATGTAGAAATAGGTGTTGCCATATTATTAGTGTCTTTACGATTAGTGTATTTTAATACTTGAGATATAGGAGGGTGTGGCTGTCGGTCATAAGTGTTTGGTAGATCGTTTTAAAAGCGCCCTACGTTTACTGGGTTTTTATGAGGAACATTTGCCAGTTAATAAAAATAGCTTACAAGCTACCATAACGCTGTAGATAAGTATCATGAGTCAAGTATAGCGGTAAATAAACAGTAGTTTTGCAGCTATTAAACAAGATTAATGTGCTTCATGTCAGGGCAGATAGTATAAGATGTCTCACATTGACGCAATCTGCAACTATTCAATAGGCAGGCTGCATGATAAAATAGACGGTTCACATGTCAAAACTGGATAATACGTTGTATGTCAGCTTCTACTAAAACCTCTTCATCGTCTGCTAGTATGGGCAATATCCATATTGACCCGACGGGCTTTGTAAAGCTCGGCTCACAACTGCCAGCGCTCGCCAATACCTTGTCACAAGCAATAAACACGCTAAGTCTACCCTTAAGTGAGACGCAGCAGCGCATGCTATTATTGTACTTAGATCAGCTTTTGTTATGGAATAAAGCGTATAATCTGACCGCAATTACCGATCCAGAAGAAGCACTGATCAAACATGTGATTGATTGTTTGGCTATTATAACGCATTTGCCGTCAGGGTCACTGCTTGATATCGGTACTGGGGCAGGTTTGCCGGCGGTTATTATCGCGATTTGCCAGCCTGAGCGTCAGTGTACGGCACTTGATAGTAATCAGAAAAAAATCCGTTTTATTAAGCAAATCAGTAGCGAGCTGGGTTTAACTAATATGCAGCCTATTGCCTCACGTATTGAAGCACATGAGGCCAGCTACGATGTGGTCACGTCCAGAGCGTTTGCCAGCTTGATAGACTTTGTTGAAGTAGCGCAGCCACGGTTGGCGGACAAGGGTTATTTATGCGCCATGAAAGGTAAAGCGCCAAGCGACGAAGAGCTACAAGCACTTGAGGGTGATTGGTTGATAAAAACCATTAAATTGACCGTACCACGCCTGCATGACAGTCGTCATTTAATTGAATTGTCGGCTAAAAATGTCTAAGCTATGAGCACCTTGTTGAGGTAGCAGTCATGCAACAGCAGTATGGTAGTGATGACAATTCAGTGCTAGGAATGACGATAGTTGACACAAAAAGAATAGAATAATAGTAACAGACCCTAATTAAATTGAGTGAGTGTATGGAAATCATAGCAATTGCGAATCAAAAAGGCGGCGTAGGCAAAACCACGACGGCAGTAAATTTGACCGCGAGCTTGGCTGCTAAGCACAAGAACGTACTGCTGATTGACTTAGACCCACAGGGCAATGCGACCAGTGGTACTGGTGTGGACAAAAACGAGCTGGGACTGACCATCGCTGATGTGCTACTTGATGGTGTGTCGCTGTCCGATGCGATTGTCAGTAGTCCTGCAGGGTTTGACGTGATCGGTGCCAATCGTGATTTGGCCGGCATGGATATTACTTTGATGGGTAAGGCTGACAGTCACGAGTTGTTTAAAACAGCGATGGCTGATTTGGTCAATGACCAAGTAGCGACGCAAAAGCAGCCATACGATTATGTGATTATCGATTGTGCGCCAAGCTTGAACTTGCTGACGATTAGTGCGTTGGTTGCGACTGATGGAGTGATTATTCCGATGCAGTGTGAATACTACGCCCTAGAGGGATTGGCAGATTTGTCGCAAACCATTGAGCGTTTGACAGAGCTTAATCCTAAGCTGTATATCCGCGGTGTGGTAAGAACGCTATTTGATGCGAGGAACACATTGGCTCGTGACGTGTCTGCTGAATTAGAAGCTCACTTTGGCGATATTATGTATAAAACTCACATTCCAAGAAATATTCGCTTGGCAGAAGCGCCTGCCCATGGCCTGCCTGTGATCGCGTATGAAAGATGGTCCAAAGGGGCGCGTGCTTATCAAAAATTAGCAGCAGAAGTGATAAAACAAAGCCGCTAATGATAGGGCGCATCAGTGAATATAATGGTGTGTAAGAGAAACTGACCAGTCAGCAGTGAACGCACCCAGTTAGGTAATAAAACAATTAATATTGTATCTTTAGTAAGCCGCATTAATCATTATTTGGCTTTTATTTTAGCGTTAGAGGATAGGTAATCATGGCGAAGAAGAGAGGGTTGGCTGCCAATCGAGGCTTGGATGCCTTGTTGGGGTCAATCAAAAAAGAAAAGCAAATTACCGCCTCTGCCTTGCAAGACGATATGGCTGCGCGTGACCATGCTTTGCCAGCTGACACGCCAACTAAACATGCGCCAGCTCATCCAGACCGTGCAAAACCTAGTGAGACGTTGATTGCCAAGCCAACGGCTCCTGACACGTCTGATACCAGTCATCGAAAAGCGCGTTTGCCGCGTACGACCAGTAAAGCCGCTGCCAACAAGTCGCGTGGTATTGGCTCGGATACGAGCGTAGAAGACCAAATCAGCTTGGTGCAAATCGATGTGACGCGTTTGCAAGCTGGCAAGTATCAACCGCGCCGTGATATGAGTGAAACGGCGCTTGCAGAGCTGGCGTCTTCTATTGAACAACATGGCGTGATGCAGCCTATTGTTATACGTCCATTGCTTGCGAATGAAGATAAAAGTGAAGCATTCGTGACTCATGAAATCATTGCGGGTGAACGTCGCTGGCGTGCAGCAAAGATGGCAGGAAAGTCCGTTATTCCAGCAATTGAGCGCGCCTTATCCGATGAGTTGGCGATTGCACTAGCGCTGATTGAAAATATCCAGCGTGAAGATCTATCAGTGATCGAACAGGCTGCCGCATTACAGCGCTTTCATACAGAGTTTGGTATGAGTCACGCTATGATCGCTGAGGTAGTTGGTAAAGCACGCACGACGGTATCGAATCTACTGCGTCTGAACCAGCTGCATGATACGGTAAAGGATCATTTGGCAAACAGCGCTCTAGATATGGGGCACGCGCGTACACTTTTAGCCCTATCATCTGACCAGCAGCCTATCATTGCCCAAAAAATCATTGATGGCGGTATGACGGTGCGCGAAGCGGAAAAGCTGGTTAAATCCATTTTGCAACCACCGCCTAAAACCAACCGCACCGAACAAGTACAATCTCGCGATGCTGAGCAGTTGACGCAACGTCTGACAGACGTGCTAGGGGCGCAGGTAAAACTGAAGCATAAAAAAGACGGTCAGGGTAGCGTTGAGATATTCTTCCATAGTCAAGATCAGCTGGCCGCTTTGATTAAGCACATAGAAGCGCAGGGTTGAGGCATTAAACCCGTTTGCAGTGACGGTTCCAATTTCAAGTGTTTTGGCAATGTCTGTTTTTATAAAAATATAAAAGAGAGTCAGTATGTGGGAGTTGGTGAAAGCGGGTGGTTGGCTCATGACGCCTATTGTGGTGTGCTCAATATTGGCGTTGGTTATCATTATCGAGCGTAGCCATACTTTACAGTTTAACAAAATTGTACCGAGCAGACTGCGCGAGCAGTTGATAACCCGCCTACGGGAAAATGGGGATATTGGCCGCACACAACTGATGAACGTGAAAGAAAAAACGGCGCTTGGTGACATTTTAGCGACTGGTTTGCTGTATCGTCAGTATGGATTAGAGTCGATGACGATGCATATGCAGAATCGTGCGAGCGTGCAAGTTCACCAATTAGAAAAAAACATCAATATGCTAGGCACCATCGGGGCCATTGCGCCGCTACTAGGTTTGCTGGGCACGGTATTGGGTATTATCTCTTCATTCTTAGCGATTACGGATGGGGCGATGCAAGATCCCACAATGCTTGCAGCTGGCGTGTCACAGGCGCTCATCACTACGGCCGCAGGGATGATTGTTGCTATCCCTGCGCTTGTTGCTTATCGTTACTTTCAGCGCCGCATTATCGATATTAATGCTCAATTTGAGACCCAAGCTGGGCTTATGATTCAAGAGCTGTACGACTATCAGTTGTTTGACAGCACGCATCTTTCTGGTTTTAATCAGGCTGATCATGGTACAGCGTTAGATGGGAGGGTGGGCTATGGGTCGTCAGTGAACCCCTCAGATCTAGACAAAGTGGCCACAGCCAATGCTTAACACAGCAATCATGTTAGTAAGCCTCGAGCCTAGGGTTATTAGGTAAATTAAAGAGAGTGATATGCGCTTTAGAAAACCGACGGTTGAACCACTTGAAATTAATTTGACCCCGATGATTGACTGCTTACTGTTTTTGATCGTGTTTTTGCTACTGGCAACCTCGTTTAATCACTTTAGTCGTTTAAACATCATTCTCCCTGAAGCTGAAGGTGTCGCACTGACCGAGCAAAAAAACAGCATCGAGGTGGCGGTACAAGAAGACGGCAGTTATTTGGTCAATGGCATCACCCTTGCCAGCAGCAATGAAGCTGAGTTAACCAGCATGCTACAGCAAGAAGCGGGTAATAACCGTGATATGCTGTTTGTTATTGCCGCGGATGCCAACGCCACGCACCAATCTGTCGTGCGGGTGATGGATGTCGCTGGTAAACTCGGGTTTTTAAACCTCAATATCAGTACGGTCGTGCCACTTGGCCAACCGTTGCCGCAATAATATATAGCAAATTTTTGCCACAAATAAACCCTATAAGACTGTGTGGTAAGCACAGCCTATTCATAATATAACTCCCAAACTGAGGCTTTTATGAGCCAAGCATATCAACCTGACTCTACAAAAACTTCTGCTAAAAAAGTGTCAGTCGCATCATCAGGCACACCCAAACATAAGACATTATTGCGGCTATTGAGCTATCTAAAACCGTACTGGTGGGCCCTGCTGCTAACCATTTTAGGCTTTGCTATTAATGCGGGAACAGAAATTTGGATTGCTAAGTTATTGCAGTACATTACTGATGCTATCAATCAGAATGATCAGAGCAAGCAAAATTTGTTTCCATTTATGATTATCGGACTGTTTTTTGTACGCGGTGTCGGTAGTTTTTTGGGTAATTATTATTCTGCTTTGGTGTCACGCAATCTGGTTTATGAGCTGCGTGTGGAAGTCTTTAATAAACTGCTGCGCTTGCCAAGCTCATTTTTTCTGGCCAATCCAGCTGGTACCATCTCGTCTAAATTGATATTTGATGTTGAGCAGGTAACGGCTGCTAGTACAGACTCAATGAAGACCTTATTACGTGATGGTTTGACAGTCGTGGCACTGATAGGTTTTTTGCTTTATAGCAATTGGCGCCTGACCTTAATTTTATTTGTCGTACTCCCTCCTATATTGTGGTTAATCCGTGTGGCATCCAAGCGCTATCTTAGACTGTCTAAAGGCATACAAGAGACGATGGGCGACGTCAGTCACATCACTAATGAGGTCATCGGTGGCTATCAAGTGGTCAAAAACTATGGTGGGCAAGCCTACGAAGCCAAGCGTTTTGATAAAACCTCAAAAAAGAACTTGCGCCAGGGTATGAAGGTCGTCGTGACCAACAGCATCAATACGCCAGCTGTGCAGCTACTAATGGCAATAGCCATGTCGGTTGTGGTATGGCTCGCTTTGCGTCCGGCAGTGATAGACAACATCTCTGCCGGTGCCTTTATCTCCTATATCGCGGCTGCAGGCTTGCTCAGTAAGCCGGTGCGTTCGCTGACTGATGTCAACCAAAAACTGCAAAAAGGGATTGCCGCTGGTGAATCAATATTTGCGTTATTAGATGAGCCAGAAGAACAAGATACAGGGGTGCTTAGCCCAGCTTTGACAGGTGAAATCAAACTGGATAATGTTAGCTTGGTTTATCCAGACTCTACTGTGGCCTTGCGTGACTTTACGTTAGACGTAAGAGCGGGTGAGACGGTAGCTTTGGTCGGGCGAAGTGGCGCGGGCAAATCGTCTTTGGTTAATCTGTTGACACGTACTTTATCGACCACGTCAGGTCACATTACGCTAGATGGTATACCGATTGAGGATATTACTCTCGAGTCTCTACGCGCGCAGATTGCGATGGTCAATCAGCAAGTGGTGCTGTTTAATACCACCGTATTTAACAATATCGCTTATGGTGGCTTAGCCAATAAGACACAAGCGGAAGTTGAGAGAGCCGCAAAAGATGCCTTTGCGCATGATTTTATTATGAAGATGCCAAACGGCTATCAAAGTCAAATCGGTGCAGAAGGGTTACAATTGTCTGGCGGACAGCGTCAGCGCTTATCGATTGCTCGTGCCTTATTAAAAGATGCGCCAATTTTGATCTTAGATGAAGCCACCAGCGCCCTTGATAATGAATCAGAATACTACATTCAGCAAGCGCTTGATAATGTTATGAAAGACCGTACAACGTTGGTCATTGCTCACCGTTTGACAACGATTGAGTCAGCCGATCGTATCGCTGTCTTAGATGGTGGGCAGATTGTTGAGCTCGGCACCCATGATGAGCTGATGCAGCAACAAGGCCACTATGCGCAAATGTATGAACGTGATTTTGAGTAAGTGTAGTAGATATTTTAGGACAACTTTGACGTTTACGCAGCGCGAAACCAGTAGGATAAATGGCCAACCCTAATGAGTATTGAGACGACAGTAACGCGTGCATGGCAACGTCAAGCCGCTTGGCTATGGCTGCTGCTACCTATTAGCTGGTTATATGGCCTCATTACGACGATTCGTCGTTATGCTTATAAGGTGGGGGTGTTATCCAGTTATCGTGCGCCCGTACCTGTTATGGTTATTGGCAATATTAGTGTAGGCGGTAGTGGCAAGACACCATTGATTATTGCTTTGGTAGACTACTTGCAAGATCAAGGCATTAAAGTTGGTGTTATTAGCCGCGGCTATGGCGGCGACACCAGCCAGATGCCAACGCTGGTTAGAGACACCAGTTTGCCCAATGTGGTAGGGGATGAGCCCTGTTTAATTGTCAACATGACAGGGGTGGCCATGGCGGTATGCCCCAATCGCGCGCAAGCGATTACCACCTTGTTAGAGGCTTATCCTGATTTGCAATTGATTATTGCCGATGATGGTTTACAGCACTATGCTCTGCAACGTGATATCGAATGGATTGTGGTAGATGCGGCACGGGGTTTTGGTAACAAACAGCTACTACCCACAGGGTTTTTACGTGAACCAATGTCACGGTTAGAAGGGGCAAGTGTCATTTACCATAAAAGCCTAGAGGCTGTAGCAGCTCAGACTCGTAAACGTCAAAAGGACAGTCGTCAGCCTCAAGTTAATGACCAGACAATGCATCTAAAAGCAGATGATATGCAGCTTTTATGGCAATCTGCATCATTTAATAATCCCATAAGTAGCAAACCGCCTAAAAAGGGTAGCAAGGTACATGCAGTGAGTGGTATCGGCTATCCGCAGCGCTTTTTTGATACCTTAAACTTACTTGGCTTTGAAGTTATCGGGCATCCTTATCCTGACCATTATGATTTTAGCTTGGCTGAGCTGTTACAGTATAGCGATTATCCAGTCGTTGTTACCACAAAAGACGCGGTAAAAATAAGAGCGCTTTTATTAAAATATACCGCCGAGCAAGCGCTAACGGATGAGTATATAGAACTGGTGAGTAGGTTATGGGTGTTACCCGTCACCGCCGTGCTCTCTGACAGCTGTTATGCTCGTTTGGAGCAGCAGCTAAAACAGGTAGGCATTCAAATCAAAAAAAAGTAAAGACACCAAAGCAAACAATGGATAATGCTGTAAACCATATAAAAATTGCCATAGGAATAATGCATGTTACCAGTCGACCTCACAACCGCTAAAACGCATATTGTCATTCCTGCGCGCTTTAAAAGCACACGGCTACCCGGTAAGCCATTATTGAATATTCATGGCAAGCCAATGATTCTTTGGGTGGCTGAAAAGGCACAGGCAGCACAGTTCGCGGACGATATGTGCATTGCCACGGATGATGAGCGTATTGCGCAAGTATGCATAGATGCTGGGTTTGAGGTGGTGATGACCAGTAGTGAGCACGCGTCAGGCACTGACCGTTTGGCCGAAGTCGCTGCCCTCAAAGGTTGGGCTGAGCATGATATTATCGTCAATATGCAGGGTGATGAACCACTGGTGCCGCCGTTATTGTTGGAGCAAGTGAAGACGCTTTTGGTAGCAGACAGTGACAGCGTGATGGCCACTTTGTGTGAGCCTATCGACGACTATGAGACTTTTATGCGTCCATCAGTGGTCAAAGTGGTCAGTCAACATTCTGAGAGCAGACAACGTGCGTTGTACTTTAGCCGAGCACCCATTCCTTGCGAGCGTGATGTTGTATTGGCCAATGAGCGTGACAAACAACCACCAAAAAATGCTTATCGTCATTTAGGGTTGTATGCTTATCGCGTCAGTCTGTTGCAGCAGTTTGTGCATTGGCCACAAACACCGCTTGAGGTACTCGAAAGCCTAGAGCAACTACGGGTTTTAGAGAATGGTGGACATATCGCGATTGCCGCCGCTGCCTGCCAGTTACCAGCAGGTGTCGATACCCAAGAAGACTTGGATCGTTTAAATGCGATGAGCTTAGCCGATTTTCAAAACCCTGCTGAATCATAGCCATGAGTGATATGATGGAAAATAAAGGCGTAGTAGAGACCACAGACAGCATGTATTTTGCGCCGTTATTACCGTGGCAGCGAGAATTGTGGTCGCAATTGACGCAGCGGGTGCTGACGTCACAGCAGTCTTTGCCTCATGCGCTGCTCGCAGCAGGTATGCAGGGGATGGGCAAACGTGCGTTTGTATGGCGGTTCGTGGCTTGGTTACTGTGCCATGAGCGAGACCGCCATCCCACAGGTGCTTGTACAGAATGTGAGAGCTGTCAGTGGCTAAAATCAGGGACGCATCCAAGCTTGCAAGTGTTACCGATTGCTTGTATGCCAAATGGTGTGGACCATGCTGATAACACAGAAAAATTGAGTAGCAAAGCAACAGATAAAAAAAATGCCAAAGCAGTTAGCAGTAGCACACTTAAGATTAAAGTGGATGACATTCGTGCCTTGCAGCCTTTTATTTATCAAGGTGGGCAAGGGATGCGCATTTGTGTGTTAGATCATGCTGAGCAAATGACAGTTGCTGCGGCCAACGCGTTACTCAAAACGTTAGAGGAACCACAAGCACAGGTTCATTTGTTTTTAATGAGTGATGCGCCCGCCCAGTTATTGCCCACCATCAAAAGTCGTGTCCAGCAGCTGGCATTGCAAACAATTGAGTCTACGGTAGCCGTTGATTATGTGACACAAGCGCTAGGCCATACCATCAATCGTGAAGCGGTCAGTACGGCGGCAATTGAGCAGCTTATCCAACTTGCAAATGGTGCACCGCTCGCCGCGATAGCCATGGCGCAAGCACCATGGTATGACAAGCGTGCCCTGTGGCTGACCACGTGGCAGGCATTACGTAGTGGTAAGCGCAGTAGTGTGGCCGCAAGTGATTATTGGCAAAATCAGCTGGATGTCAAAGAATTTATCCAACTGTCTGAGATGATGCTGCTTGATTTGCGCCGTGTCTGTCTAGGGCTGAGCGCTCTACAAAATGATGTCAATCTAACAGCGATTTTAGACGTTTATCAACCTGCTGACAGTGGACTTGTAGCGTTTGCCAGTAGCTTACAAGAGGGCAAAACTGCGCTGCAACAAAATGTGCAAGAAAAATTTGTCTATGATAAGCTGATGCAAGAATTGGCATCCTTATAAAGAACTACATAAAGAACTACTATCGCGATTCATGATAGCTTGTTTGATGCGTCATAAAGGTGTTGGTCTATATACCATTAGTAACACATATCATATCCAATTAATGAAGGAAGCTGACTATGGCAATGCCAGGACGTGGCGGGATTTTAACCTGTCATATTGAAAATATCGACACGTTATACGCCAGCTATCTCTCCTTTGTAAACAATGGCGCCTTATTTGTGCCCTCGAACCAAGCTCAGCAATTAGGCAATGAAGTGTTTATCGCTGTTACTTTACCCAACTCTAGCGAACGTTTACCCATGAATGGCAAGGTGGTTTGGATAAACTCTAAAACACAAGGCGGACGTCCAGCCGGTTTTGCGGTGCAGATTGGGACTGATGTGGCGGGTCAAAGAATTAAAAACGAAGTTGAAAGATTATTGGCGGGTAAAGTAGAGGGTGTGCAGTCCACTTATACCATGTAAAGTTTGTCTTATCTGTACCTATCTACAATGAAAACGACTGTATCAGGGCTAGGCTTTGTACAAATCATCGAAAAAAACCGCGTTATAAGCATATAAGGCGGTTTTTTTGTCGGCGAAATAAGCGTTGATAGAATGAGTACGGTTAATAACGGGGTGGTACATACATGTCGTCTGGTATAGGTTCGCGATAGTACTCGTCATCACGTTTGCGCTCAGGTAACTCCACCTCTTCCCGAGGCACTTCTTTGTAAGGGATTTGTTCTAGTAGGTGCGCAATACAGTTTAGCCTTGCGCGTTTTTTATTATTTCCTTCGACAACCCACCATGGGGCTTCAGGAATATGAGTCCGCTCAAACATGGTCTCTTTTGCCTTGGTGTAGTCCTCCCACCGTCGCCGAGATTGTAAATCCATCGCTGACAGCTTCCATTGTTTAAGGGGATCATGGATACGGCTCATAAAGCGCGAGTGCTGCTCATCATCGGTAATTGAAAACCAATACTTTACTAAGCGGATGCCTGAACGTACCAACATACGTTCAAATTCAGGAACCGACTGAAAAAACTCTTCATATTGCTCATCAGTACAAAAGCCCATGACGCGCTCGACACCCACACGGTTGTACCAACTACGATCAAACAGCACAATTTCTCCTGCTGCGGGCAAGTGTGCTACATAACGCTGAAAATACCATTGTGATTGTTCGCGCTCAGTCGGTGCAGGTAGGGCAGCCACTCTACAAACGCGTGGGTTTAAGCGCTGAGTGATACGTTTGATCGCCCCACCTTTACCTGCAGAGTCCCGACCTTCAAATATCACGACGATACGCTCGCCACGATCAACCACCCAATCCTGTAATTTGATAAGCTCTCGCTGTAGTCGCACCAACTCTTGGAAATACGTACGGCGATCCAACCTTTCTTGTTCGCTCATCTCGCGTCCGTCAAAACGAAAATCACGGATGTAATCATCTATTTCGTTTTCAAGCTCTTCATCATAAGTGTCAATGAGGTCTTCATGCATCTTACGACGTAGCTCATCGTTAAAGACTTCTTTGTCCATACGTTCAATAAAGCTGTCTTGTTCAGGTGTACTAAGCTCCTTACGCTCTTGCCGCGTTAGGGATTTTGGGTCAATGGCCGATGGGATACTACCCATAAAAAACTCCTAATAAGTGTTGTTATGATTTTTATTGGTTATCCCCTTACTTTAGCATATCTCCTAGTGCGGCTATGAGTTGGCTACGTTTTATTATTGTGTTATTAAAGAGAGTGTAACTAAATTGTTTTGCGAGGGTGGAAGGAGCACACAAAAACACCCTTTAATCTATGGATTAAAGGGTGCCGTAAAATACCAAAGCTACTTGTTTGTTGACTCCAGCAAATAAAGATCTATTTCTCTAATATGCAAGTCACCCCTTGACCACCAGCGGCACAGATAGAAATTAGGGCACGGCCAGAGCCTTTTTGGTCCAGTAACTTAGCAGCAGTGGCTAAAATACGACCACCAGTCGCGGCGAATGGATGGCCTGCTGCTAATGAGGAACCATTTACATTGAGTTTGCTGCGATCAATAGAACCAAGCGGTGCATCAAGCCCTAAACGCTCTTCACAGAATGTCTCGTCTTCCCAAGCAGCGAGTGTCGATAACACTTGTGAAGCAAAGGCTTCATGGATTTCATAAAAATCAAAATCTTGTAGCGTCAAACCAGCACGTTCAAGCATGCGCGGTACGGCATAGGCTGGTGCCATTAGTAGCCCTTCTGTCGTTCCAGACTTACCAATGAAGTCAACGGCAGCAGTTTCTTGATGAACGATATAAGCCAGTGGCTTAAGACCATGTTCTTTTGCCCACTCATCAGTACCTAATAGGACACAAGAAGCGCCATCGGTTAGGGGGGTAGAGTTGGCAGCTGTCATCGTTGGATTGGCGTTCTTTTTGCCGAACACAGGTTTTAACTTACCTAGCTTTTCCAACGTAGTATCTGGGCGTAAGTTATTGTCACGTGTCAGACCTTTGTATGGAGTGATTAAGTCATCAAAGAAACCTTCATCGTAGGCACGCGCAAGGTTTTGATGGCTGTTGAAAGCAAGCTCATCTTGGGCTTCGCGGCTGATATTCCACTCAAGTGTGGTGATTGCTTGGTGTTCACCCATCGACAGTCCAGTACGGGGTTCACCGTTTTGCGGCGAATCTATCAAGTCTTTTGGGTTGAGGCCCATCAGTGCTTTTAAACGTTGTTTGTTGTTTTTTGCAGCACCTAATTTAATTAGTACTTTACGTAGACCATCGCCGATCGCGATAGGCGCATCAGAGGTGGTATCGACACCGCCGGTAATGGCTGAATCGATAAGTCCTAACGCAATTTTATTGGCAGAGGCAAACGTCGCTTGCAAACCAGTACCACACGCTTGCGAGATGTCATAAGTTGGCGTATGGGGATTAAGTGCTGTGTTTAGAGTGGCTTCACGAGTTAAATTGATATCACGGCTTAGCTTCATGACTGCACCAGCCACCACTTCACCCAATACTTCGTCTTGCAGGTTGTAGCGTTCAATCAGACCATCTAAAGCGGCAGTCAGCATGTCTGTATTGCTGACATCAGCGTATGAGCCGTTTGAACGGGCAAATGGGATACGGTTCCCACCTAAGATAGCCACCCGGTTTTGACCTGAGGCTGGCTTGGTTTTGCTGGCTTTTTTAGCCGTATCCGCTGATTTTTTGTTAACTGTCTTTTCAGCTTTATCATCCTTTGCTTCTTTTTTGGTACTGTCTGACTGGTTATCCGTAGGTTTTACGTCAGCCGCTTTTGAGTTTGCAACCGTGTCAAAAACATTTGGCTCATTGGCGTCGGTAGTAGCTGAATCCGCTACTGACTCAGTCACTGAGTCTTTGTTATCTTCGTCATGAGCTTTTACAACCGTGCTTTCGACAACAGGGCTATCAGAGTGATTATTTTTATTACTCATAGTATTATCCTTAAAAAATATGGGTAGAAGAAAAATGGGCGTTCAAATCAATAAAATAAAAAGTATGGGTTAAATCAGTGAAAACAAACAATGAGCAAATACTATCATTTATGCCGCCTTATAGATGTTTAAGATAAAGCGTTTTTTATACCCTTAATGTATGTCTTTGGCAAATTGTGTGTCACTTTTATAAGAGCAGTCACCACTTTGGGCGCACAAACGCCATTTACATATACCAGTGAGTATCAAGTACTGGCATTGCATATTGGTGTTTTTAATAATATATTGTTATCGATAATTGCATTCCCCATAACTTATAGGTCTAATTTTAGCACAATCTGGTATTTTTTGACGCTAGAAAAGATTGCCAGCTTGTATACTAGCTTGTTTACAGATTGTTGTAGACATCGGCAGTTTTTGGACTTGTTTATGATGAAAGTGTATAGTTAAGATAAGTTTTAGACCCATTTATGAAATATCGATGATGATGTTGATGCGCCTATACATATAATAGGAGCATTGCATTTTCTGTTTACTATTATTTAACCATTAGCTATAGGATTATATTATGTCAGACCGTTATGGTGATTTTGTTCAGTCTTCTATTGGCAAAAAGGTTGCCAAGAATCTAGGCTTACCTTTACCTGTGTCTCTTGATCGTTTTGAGAGTGGTGAGCGTTTGGTACGCGGGAGTGTGCTGGTTGGACGCGCTGATGGTGAGAATAAAAGTGTTAGCGAGTCAGTAGCGCGTATTTTGGCAGACGTCCATGCAGAAGTTTTCGTGAATAGTCGTGATGATATCAAAGACGCACTTGCAGATGCAGGCGTAGAAGCAAAAGCCAACACGGGTGGCGATGATAAATTCAAAGTTTTATTGTTTGATGCCAGTAATATTAGTAACGCCGATCAGCTCAAAGAAGTATATGAGTTCTTTCACAGCGTTGCTCGTCGCGTCGAAAAATCTGGTCGCGTGATCGTCATTGGCCGTCCGCCAGAACGCATTACTGATATCGATACTGCTTTGGCGCAGCGTTCGCTTGAAGGTTTTGTAAAATCAGTGGGTAAAGAGTTTAAGCGTGGTGTTACCGCTCAGCTTATCTATGTTGAAGAAGGGGCTGAGCAAAACCTAGATTCGACTTTGCGCTTCTTTACGTCAGCACGTTCAGCCTATGTCTCAGGACAGGTAGTACGTGTTAGCAAAGGCGAGTCAGTCGATGTGGATTGGACTCAACCACTAGGCGGAAAAACCATGCTGGTGACTGGTGCCAGTCGCGGTATCGGTGAAGCCATCGCCCGTGTATTGGCCCGCGAAGGCGCTCATGTTATCTGCCTTGACGTACCGCAGCAACAAGCGGATCTGCAAAAAGTTGCTAGCGAAATCAGCGGCTCTATCTTAACCGTTGATATTACTAGTGATGACGCTGGCGCACAAATTGCAGACGCAGCGCAAAAGCGCGGTGGTTTGGACTCAGTCATTCACAATGCTGGCGTGACTCGTGATAAGACGTTGGCAAAAATGGACGAGAAAAAATGGGACATGGTTATCGATATCAACTTAAGCAGCATTGCTAAGTTAAACCGTTACTTGTTAGACAACGATATCCTAAAAGAAAACGCGCGTATCGTCTGTGTCTCATCAATCTCAGGTATTGCTGGTAACTTGGGTCAAACCAATTATGCGACTTCTAAAGCGGGTGTTATTGGTTTGGTTAATGCCACAGCAAAACAATTAGAAGACAACGCAAAAGGCATGACGATCAATGCCGTTGCCCCAGGATTCATCGAAACCCAAATGACCGAAGCCATTCCCTTTGCCATTCGTGAAGCAGGTCGTCGCATGAACTCAATGAGCCAAGGTGGTTTACCAGTAGATGTGGCTGAGACCATCGCATGGTTGGCATCGCCTGCGTCTGGCGGTTTGAATGGCAACACAGTACGCGTTTGTGGTCAAAGCTTGCTTGGTGCCTAGCCCTCACCGAACAGTAAGCGTAGACAGGGTTTAGGTATCTGGTAAATGTATGATATGTCATATTATTTCCAAATTACCTCACATATGCTTACGAAAAAATTGCTGATAAATTGTAATAAAGCTGCCCAAGGGTGGCTTTTTTATGATAAAAACACAAGGACTACAAGCTAAATGGCGCTTTGCCGTTGTAGCATTTTATGCGATTATTAGAATATAAGCTTATAACTCATTTAATGACAGGCTTTTATCAACGTATTCATAGCATCTTTAGGTGCCTCAAGAAAATTTGCTCAAGCCCCACTTAGGATTTATTTATGTCAGACAAACATTATGATGCGTTGCCAAAAGCGCATACTACCTACGCCAATATCGTAAAAAGTTTACTGCCTATCGGCAATAGTGGCAAAATTAGTAGAGAACAATTGCCGCAAGCGACTTATTATGTGGATGATCTGCACATCGATCAGGAAAATTTAAACGATTATCGTAAAATCTGCGGTTTTACGGATAACGGTAAAGTGCCTATTACCTATTTTTCGGTACTGTCCCAAACCCTGCAAATGAACATGATGGTCAAAGAGCCATTCCCGTTTGCCATGTTAGGTTTGGTGCATGTTGATAATAGTGTCACTCAGTATCGTCCTATCGGTGAGCGTGAAACGGTGGCCCTGTCAGTCACTTTTGATAATTTACGTGACCATGCCCAAGGACAACAGTTTGACTTTGTGACTACCGTCAAATCAGAGAATGAGGTGATTTGGGAGGGGACCTCAACTTATCTGTCACGCAGCAAAAAGCCTAGCAGTAGCAAAGACAAGAAAAGTGCCCCACGCCCCGTCACGGTTAAACCGCTGGTCAACGAGGAAGGGGTGCATAGTATCTTTGAGGTGCCAGAAGATATTGGCCGTCGTTATGCGTTTGTTTCAGGGGACTTTAATCTTATCCATTTACATCCACTATCAGCGCGTGCGTTTGGCTTTCCTAAGGCGATTGCTCACGGTATGTGGTCAAAGGCTAAGTGTCTTGCCATGATGGATGAGCTGCCTGACGCCTGTAAAGTCGACGTCTCATTTAAGCTGCCAATCTTTTTGCCCGCTGAAGTCGAGCTGATCGCTGATCCGGTCGCACAGCTTGAAGACACAGAAGACACTTGTGTGTTTGGCTTGTATAGCTCAAAAAATGACAAGCCACATCTGGCAGGGGTTGTGACGCTACAGAGCGATAGTAAATAGCAGACGACAGTTTTTATCTTAACCGCCATATTTAACGAACAAATTTATCATTATGACTTCACAAAAAAAAGTAACCAGCAAATATCAATCTGATAGCGCTGCGGTGGCTGATATAGCCGCTGCCAACGACAGCGCTAGCAACGAAGCCACCACTGACAGTAGCCCTGCTGATAATGGTGTGGATCTCGCTACTGTTTTTGACGCTTATTTTCGTCCTGATGCAAACACCATAGTCTGCGGAGCGCTTGATGATGAAAAGGTGGCCAGCTTAGCGCAAGCTGGCGTTGAGCTGGTGATTAACTTGCAGCCTGATGATGAATTGAGCTTTGATGAGGCAGCCGCAGTTGAGCATGCAGGTATGCACTATGAGCATCTGCCGATCAATGGCGCTGCCGACTTAAAACAGCTTAAAATACTGGCGTTTGATAATATATTGCGCCAGTATCATGGCAAAAAAATAGCCATGCATTGTGGGTCAGGCAATAGAGTGGGTGCAGCAATTGCGCTGCGTGCAGGTTGGCTGCGTGGCCGTAAGATGGATACTGCTATGGAACGTGGGCGTAGTCATGGTTTGACGAAGCTTGAGCAAGAGGTCCATAATCGTTTGTTGGTGCCGCGCTAAGATAAGAATATGATAAAGTGTGATTAAGCAGCACTGAGTACCAAAGAGGCGACCAATAGGTGGCCTTTTTTGTGAGCACGCAATCTATGGGTATGGATCATACAAGTGTTTAACATTCAATGCTAAGGGGCGGTACGTATGACACTTATTTATTTGATAAATGGGTTGTTTGATAAAAATGATGCAGCCTGCCATGACTGATAACAATAAAGAAAACCATCAGGAAACTAATAAACAGATGACTATCAACTTACAACACCGTTTACAGCAATTATTCACAGACTTACAGCTTGATGATGCGCCGGCAGGTGGCGCGGTGGTTGTCTATCAGGCAAATAAGTGTATTGCTCAGGTGAGTGTGGGCATGGCGCGCCCAGACGTGGCATGGCAACCTGACACCTTGGCGATTAATTTTTCTACCGGCAAAGGCGTGTTAGCCACACTGGTTCATGTGTTGGTATCAAAGAAAATGCTCGACTATGATGCTACTATCGCTAGCTATTGGCCAGCCTTTGCGGCGCGTGGCAAAGAGAAAGTCACCTTGCGTCGCGTTATGTCGCATCAGGCCAATTTATTTTCAATTCAGAGTATCGATGCGGACAGTGATGCGTTACTTGATTGGCATTTGATGCTCAGTAAAGTTGCTGCGATGCCGATAGCAGCTCCTGACAACGCGACATTATATGACAGTGCTTATAGTGCGTTGGTCTATGGTTGGGTGTTAGGCGGCGTGATAGAAGCGGTCACTGAGTTGTCGTTAGCTGAGGCATTGAAGCACTATCTGACTGAGCCTTTGGGCATTGCAGACAGTTGTTATTTTGGCGTACCCAATAAAAAAGTGGCGCAAGTAGCCACACTGGTCAAAGACTTTGGGGTGTCAGATGAGGACGGATCGCAGCTGCGTAACAAGCGCCATAAACCTACCTTGAAAGTCGATTCGCAACGTACCTTACATACTTATGCAAATTTACCCAGTGCGGTTTGTTGGCAGCAGCGCAGTGTCGATGCTAAAAAAGTAGAAGGCTCATCTAATAATACGCAAAATACCCCGCCTGTATTAGACACGGCTGGTATTAATCGTTTGTACTTCAACACCAGCCAGCTTAACCTAAAAAATTATAAGGCGGCGCTCATACCTGCTGGTAAACAGCCTATTGATTATCACAGTCGTGAGACACTACAGGCCATTATTCCCGCGGCCAACGGTGTCGCTTCCGCTCAGGCGTTGGCCGTCATCTATGCGATGTTAGCCAATGGCGGTACGTGGCAGGGGCGAGTGCTTATTGATAAAGCAACTTTTGAGCAGCTATCCACACCGCAAGTTGCAGGTTTAGATGCAGTCATGCCAGCGCCCATGCAGTGGCGCTTGGGCTATCATCGGTTATTTAGTCTGTGTCAAAAAACCGATAACGAGGTAGGAGATACGCGCAAGCAAGGGTTTGGACACATGGGTTATAACGGCTCGGTGGCTTGGTGTGACCCTGCGCGGCAACTGTCGTTTGCCTTTATCCATAACTTTGATGCCACCATGCTAAATGATGTCCGTCAGTTTGCCCTAACAGAAGCCGTACTTGATTTGGTAGATGAGGCGCTGGCAAAAAGCTAAAAAAATGGTTTGATACATCATTCAAGCAAGCGAATGTACAGCAAGCCTATTATTGGGTTAATCATTTTTGTTTGGCGTCATTTTAAGCAGCCTTGGGGCGCTAAGACCATGAATAAAAATTGAGGCCAAAATGACAATGGAGCAGACCACCCATAATTTGAGCGCGTCTTCCTCACCAAAAAAACCTTGATTGAGTGCGTAAGACAAATAGTATAGGGTACCAATCCCGCGAATACCTAAGGCTGAGATCGCATATTTTTCGGTATGCGGGAGTCTCAACCCTGTTAGCGCAATAAAACCGCCAAGAGGGCGTATCAATAACAAAAACGTAAAGCTGACGATATAGACTCGCCAGGTTAGCTCAACCCCAGATTGTAAGCCTTGTCCAAGGAACATGCCGAACGTGACCAGAACCAATGACATCAATAAGCCTTCTGATTGTTCAGCGAAATCATGCAGTTTTTGATGGTAAGAATGTTGACGTTCTGAGCGGCGAAAGACAAACGCTGCTACAAATACCGCGATAAAGCCATAACTATGGACAAATTCCGCTAGGCCGTAAGCCACCAATGTCAGGGCAATGACTACATAACCTTGGGAGATGGTTGTCTCTTTGCTGTATTTTGAAAATACCAGCTTGGCCATGATTTTTCCGACAAAAATCCCCACCAGTAAGCCTGCACCAATTTTCCATACTACATCATGGGTAAACCACGACCAAAGCAACTCGCTAGTAAAGTGATCGCCTTCACTAAAGGCTTCTGCTGTCTTTATCGCCAAGTAAACAAATGGAAAAGCCAACCCATCGTTCAATCCTGCTTCTGAGGTTAAAATAAAGCGCGGTGTGTCCTCGCCGCCTGTATTGGGAGGCCCGACTTGAATGCTGGATGCCAATACGGGATCAGTGGGTGCTAGGACAGCACCTAACAAGATGGCGGCGCCTAGACTTAGGCCAAACGCGTAATAACCCAATATTGCCATCGCAAAAATACCAATCGGCATGGTAATCAGCAAAAGGCGAGCGGTAGGCCGCCATAACTGCCAAGATAGTTCGGTATCAATCTTGATACCTGCACCCACTAATGAGACCAACACCACAATTTCAGTCAGTTTTTCAATCACCACACCGTTTTCAATGGGATTTAAAAAATCGAGTGTTATCCAAAAGTAGCCCACTATCGCCCCCAACGTGACTTGGAGCATGGGCAAGGAGACAGGGGTGCGCTTAAAGAGGATAGGAAATAGCGCCCCGAGCAAAAAAGCGATACCGCAGATCAATAAGAATAAATTGTAGTTTTCAATCATAGTTTTTATGCACGCTGCTATTTTGGTAAAAGGCTATTCTGTGAGACGGAATATGAATGGATTCAATAACTATCTGTATGAAGGATAAAAAGAGCAGCTATCAACAAACCCTATCATGACGCCAGAAAAATTTTATTACCGCAAAAAATCGTTATCAAAACGACAGCTGTGTTGTTTTTTGGTGAAAAAAAGCCTGCATAGTGCAGGCTTAATAGGATGTTATAGAAGTATTTTAAGAAATTACTTGGAAGCTAAGGCTTAACGTTCAACTTGACTGACGTCACGTACCGCGCCAGTATCGGCACTGGTGGTCATAGCAGCGTAGGCACGTAGGGCAGGCGTGACATGACGCTCACGACTGACAGGCTTCCATGCATCACGACCGCGCGCGTCCATTGCTTCTCGACGAGCGGCCAGATCGGCATCGCTTACTAGCATATTGATGGTACGATTTGGGATGTCGATGTGAATGGTATCTCCTTCTTCAACCAAGCCAATCGCACCGCCTTCAGCCGCTTCAGGGCTGGCGTGACCAATGGATAACCCTGACGTACCGCCAGAGAAGCGCCCATCTGTGAGTAGGGCGCACTCTTTCCCCAAACCTTTTGATTTAAGGTAAGTCGTGGGATAAAGCATCTCTTGCATGCCAGGACCACCTTTCGGCCCTTCAAAGCGAATGATGACCACATCACCGGCCACGATCTTGTCGTCTAACACAGCAGCGACTGCGTCATCTTGTGATTCAAAGATGCGCGCACGACCAGTGAAGGTTAAGATACTTTCATCGACGCCTGCGGTTTTGACCACGCAGCCGCGCTCGGCGATATTCCCGTAAAGCACTGCCAAACCGCCATCTTCTGAATAGGCATGTTTAGCACTACGGATACAACCTGACTCACGATTGACATCGAGATTAGACCACTCTTTTGACTGCGAGAATGCTTGAGTCGTACGAACACCACCAGGCGCTGCAATATACAACGCTCGTGCTTCGGTATTGTCCGGATTCATGATATCCCATTTGTCGATGGCTTCTTTCATCGTGGCACTATGAATGGTTGGCAAGTCGGTAGTGAGTAGATCTGCCCGATCAAGCTCAGCGAGTAAAGCCATCACACCGCCTGCACGATGCACGTCTTCCATATGGTACTTCTGCGAGGCGGGAGCAACTTTAGACAGGCAAGGCACACCGCGACTCAAACGGTCGATATCAGCCATTTTAAAATCAACTTCTGCTTCATTGGCCGCCGCCAGCAAATGCAAGATAGTATTGGTTGAGCCGCCCATGGCGATGTCTAAGCTCATGGCGTTTTCAAAAGCCGCTTTGGTAGCAATAGAACGTGGTAGCACAGAGTCGTCATTTTGCTCATAGCGACGTTTGGCCAATGAAACGATGGTCCGTCCTGCTTCTAAAAACAGCTCACGGCGCATGGCATGAGTCGCCAATAGTGAGCCATTGCCTGGCAATGATAAACCCAGTGCTTCGGTCAAACAGTTCATTGAGTTGGCGGTAAACATACCAGAGCATGAGCCACAGGTTGGGCAGGCTGAGCTTTCAATAGCCAACACATCTTCATCACTGATGCTGTCATCAGCGGCATCCATCATCGCATCCACAAGATCAAGCTTACGAATGGCATTGCCTTTACTGTCAGTGGTGTGGACGTCGCTGCCGCCATCGTTGTTATGACTGTGGCCCACGGTACTGGCAATCACTTTACCTGCTTCCATCGGACCGCCCGAGACAAACACCACTGGAATATTTAGGCGCATTGCCGCCATTAGCATACCTGGGGTGATCTTGTCACAGTTGGAGATACACACTAGGGCATCGGCGCAGTGAGCATTGACCATATACTCCACTGAATCCGCAATTAAGTCGCGGCTTGGTAGTGAATACAACATGCCGCTGTGGCCCATGGCAATACCGTCATCGACTGCAATAGTATTAAACTCTTTTGCCACACCGCCAACCTTTTCAATCTCACGTGCAACCATCTGTCCAAGATCTTTGAGATGCACGTGACCCGGTACAAACTGGGTAAATGAGTTGGCAATAGCAATAATTGGTTTGCCAAAGTCGCCATCAGTCATGCCCGTTGCACGCCATAGAGCGCGGGCACCTGCCATATTACGACCGCCGGTAGAGGTTTTTGAGCGATAATCCATGTGATATTCCTTACAAATAGGCGAGGGTGGTGAAAATGTTCGTCCTCAGCTGTGGTACTGATAGTGTGCTTTTTATATAGGGCGAGGACTAGTGAATAATACTAGGTCTTTACCATACCATTAGATATGAGTAACTAAAAATAATTGGTGGATCGTCACGGCTTTTAACACAGTAAAAGACATGTAGGTAAGATGCTAATCAAGGCGCTCTAATATCGCCTTATCAAACCATGGCAAGTCGACTTTGTCCGCTTCTAGCTTTGTTATGACGGCCAACGCATGGGTGGCCAACAGCAATTGATACTCGCCATTAGCGTCTATCGTCAATAACGACTCAGGTGATGGTGTTTGAGCGCTGCTATCTTGTTCGTCAATACTGATTAGTGTTTGTTTGTCGTTTTTATAGAGGACATCGACACGGCCAAAAAACTGCCAGTCTTTAAAAGCAGCGGCGATCGCATCAGCGGCCTCCTTAACATAAACCTGCTGTGTCTCTTTGCCTGTGTTCGTCCAATGTAGCCGTACCGCTAACTGCAATGCTTCACTAAACACCACTAACGAACCAATCACTTTTACATGCCATGGGCTACTTATCAGCCCTTCCTCAATACCGATCAGCTGTGCCGCATCGTTTGGTGTCATGGGAGTGTTAAAGGAAGCCAGCAATGCAGGGGTCAGCGGATGGGTTTGTTTCACGGCATCACTCAAGCTGTCATAATGATATAAAAAAGGTAGAGGCAAATCCTGCGTTACGGTTTTTTTGATGATTTTACAGTTGTGTATCTGCCAACTGATGGTTTTGTCTGTCAACGCTTCAGCTAAAATGATAGCGTTTGGGTCAATGGTTTGAGTATGCTCTTCGCTGGTAGCGTTAGGGTGTTCTGAGCCAATACCATTACTAGGCGGAGAGGTATTGGACACTGACGTTGGTGCCGTATCATTAAGCGTTGAGTAAGTGTCGTTGTTATCTGACGCGCGGGTCGAAAAAGTAGGCAAATCCATAGACATAGCGTTATTAAAATAGACTATTAATATAACATTTAAAGCGCCTGACTCGCCAATAAATTAGTGAGCGATAGCGGTGAGCCTAGACTTGTTAATTTATCGTACCAATGCTTGCCCGGCTTGTACTTAAACCCCATTTCGTCCAGTATATTATAGAGGATAGTTTCAATATACATGTATTATTCATTTCATAACCATTCAAAGGAACAAAAATGAGCCAAAACGAGCAACAAACCACTTATGATGACAACAATATTTTTGCCAAAATGCTAAATGGTGATATTCCTTATCATAAAGTCTATGAAGACGATAAAACCCTTGCTTTTATGGATATCATGCCGCAAGCAGAAGGTCATGTGCTGGTAATACCTAAACAAAAAGCCGTTGATTTAGCAGACCTTGAGCCTGACTATGCAGCGGCTGTTTTGATGACTTCTAAAAAGGTCATGCAGGCGCAGCGTCAAGTGTTTGAGCGTGAAGGTGTCATTCAAATGCAGTTAAATGGCGCGCAAGCTGGGCAAACTGTTTTTCACTATCATGTGCACCTGATACCCTCAAGTATCCATGAGCTAGGTCGCCATGCGGTGACCCAAGTAGAAAGCGCTAAACTTGCAGACATGGCAAAGCAACTTGCTGCTGCTATTACTGCTTAGTCCCTTTAACGGGGGCTATAGGCGTCGTTTTTGATTTCTTCTTAACGCTTAATTTTTAATGTGAGAAAGGGCAGCCTATGGGCTGTCTTTTTTATTTTTTGGTAACAGTCATGTAATGTTAGTTAAAGTAGTGTTACAAATACAAGGCTTATCTAGGGTTTTGGGAAAGTTTGTGATAAATATTATGACTACTTACCTAAACTTGCCCACATTTTTGCCTTTTTAAACAAATTTAATAAACAATAATTTTGTTTAAAAAGGCACAGTTATTTTTATTATCACTTTTTGAGGGAATCATTTTTTATGACTAAATTACCTCGCTCTACTATTTTGCTGCCAGTGTTTGTCCCAGCGGCCATTATTATGCTGCTGTTGGTGATTGGTACGGCCATCAATCCAGATGCTGCAGGCGCATTATTTAGCGACGTGCTCAATTTTACCACTGAAACATTTGGGTGGTTTTACATGTTGGCAGTGGCGCTCTTTTTATTGTTTATTATTGTATTAGCATTTTCACCTTATGGTGGAATTAAGCTGGGTCCTGATCATGCTGAGGCGGAGTATAAGTTTCTTGAGTGGTTTGCCATGCTATTTTCGGCCGGTTACGGGATTGCTTTATTGTTCTTTGGCGTGGCAGAGCCGGTCATGCATTTTGCGAGTCCACCCATCTCGGCACCAGAGACTATTGCGGCAGCAAAAGAGGCGATGCAAATTGCTTATTTTCATTGGGGTTTTCATATTTGGGCGATTTATGCGGTGGTAGGGTTGTCGTTGGCCTATTTCTCTTTTCGCCATGGTCTTCCTCTCTCCATGCGCTCGACGCTCTATCCGCTTATCGGTGATAAAATCCATGGCCCTATCGGTCATGCCGTTGATGTGTTTGCCATTGTAGGGACAATGTTTGGTATCGCAACCAGCCTAGGTCTCTCAGTATCGCAAATTAATGCAGGTTTAAACTATCTACTGCCAGATATGATCCCAGTCAGTACGGGGATTCAAGTGATTGCCATTGCGGTGATTACCGCTGCAGCATTGATATCAGTATTAGCGGGTATGGACAAAGGCGTAAAACGGTTATCTATTTTAAACATGGTGTTAGCGACAGCACTGATGTTATTTGTGTTTATCGTTGGCCCCACAGTCTTCATCCTCAATGCCTTTATGGAAAATACGGGCAGTTATTTAGGTAATATCGTTGAGCGTACCTTTAGTTTACAAGCCTATGAGCACAATGACTGGATTGGTAACTGGACGTTGTTTATCTTTGCGTGGACCATTGCTTGGGCCCCATTTGTCGGTTTGTTTATCGCTAAGATCAGTCGTGGGCGTACCATCCGTGAGTTTGTACTTGGTGTGATGTTGGTGCCAACCTTCTTTACTTTCTTTTGGTTTGCGGTGTTTGGTGACACTGCACTGAACATGATTATGGTCGATGGCTATAACTCACTCATTGGTGAAGTTCAAAACAACCAAGCAATCGCATTGTTTAAGTTACTAGAGAATTTGCCTTTTACCCAGATCGTATCTTCATTAACGGTTTTATTGATCATCACTTTTTTTGTGACGTCATCGGATTCAGGGTCATTGGTCATTGATGCGTTAGCAGCCGGTGGTCGTAGTGACACGCCTTGGTGGCAGCGAACATTTTGGGTGGTCACTGAAGGGGCAGTAGCTTCAGCGTTATTGCTGGCTGGTGGCTTAGAAGCCTTGCAAACAGCGGCTATCGTTAGTGCTTTACCGTTTGCCATTATTATGTTGATTGCGATGTTTGGTATGTGGCGTGCGTTACGTATCGAAGGCCATCGCAACCAAAGCTTGGGCAATAACAACAAACTGCCGCCGCACCTGCTCAAATCATCAGCGTGGCGTGATCGGATTGACTATATAACCGATCAACCTACACGTGACAAGGTCTTAAGCTATATTAAACAGGTAGTCATGCCCTCAATGATAGAGGTGTCAGAGAAATTCGCTGAGACTGGTTGGCAGCCTTCGGTGAACTATGATGAGCTTAATAACCGTGCGATATTAGAGCTACAACGCGGCGATGATGTGGATTTCTGGTACGAAGTGCGCTTGTCTGAGCACGATGCGCCTGATTATTATACCGAAGATAAGGCAAGTGATTTGCCCCAAGAGCATCACCATCGTGCAGAGGTTTATCTGCGCCGTGGTGGACAAACTTATGATTTATACGGTTATCAGCCAGAGTCGGTCATTAATGACATTATTGATCAGTTCGAAAAATATCTACACTTCTTAAACGTCTCACCTGATAGTTTACCGTGGCGTATGCAAGAACATGATGAAGACATCACGTTGGAGCAGGGTAGTGTGTTTGATAAATGATGCATTCCATGATTAAAAATTAGTGCTTGTCGATGCAAGTTATTCGCGCGAATAGCTTGCAATATGTGTACGAACCCTTAGAATAACGGCTTGTTTTCATTGACTTACTTTCATTAACTGCAAGCCGTTTTCTATGCCTACCGATTCTTCAGTCTTATCTTCCTCTTTGTCAGTATCTGACCATCCATTATTGCAGCCGTTAAATATCGGCGGTCTGGCGATAGAAAATCGTCTTATGGTTGCGCCTATGGCAGGTGTGACAGACAATCCCTTTCGCCGATTGTGTAAGTCGTTTGGTGCAGGCCACGCGGTCAGCGAAATGATTATTGCCGATACGGCACTATATGCCCGCAAAAAGTCTCTCTATCGTGCCAATTTTGATAACGAGATCGCGCCTATTTCTGCGCAGATCGCAGGAGCAGAGCCAGACAAGCTGGCTGAAGCTGCCCGTTATCAGGTTGATAATGGCGCGCAGATTATCGATATCAATATGGGCTGTCCTGCCAAAAAAGTCTGTCGTAAGCTGGCAGGATCTGCGTTACTACAAGATGAAGATTTGGTCGCACGCTTGCTAGATGCCGCTGTCAATGCCGTGGATGTGCCCGTGACGTTAAAGACACGGTTGGGGTTCGAAAATGGCCGAGAAAATATTTTGCGTGTGGCGCGCCGCGCTGAACAAGCAGGCATTGCTGCGATTGCCATTCATGGGCGCACACGTGAGGATATGTATACTGGCGAGGCGCGCTACGAGTTGATACGTGAGGTCAAAGAAAGCATCAGTATTCCAGTGATCGCCAATGGTGATATTGATAGTGCGCAAAAAGCGCAGCGCGTCTACGAGTTGACAGGATGTGATGCGGTGATGATTGGACGTGCGGCGCAAGGACAGCCATGGATATTTCGTGATATCGAGCACTTCTTACGGACTGGTGAGAGCCACGCTGCTCCTAGTGTGGGTGAGATAAAAGACATTGTGCTGGCGCATCTACAAGAGCTGTATGATTTTTATGGAGAGTACTCTGGCTGCCGGATCGCTCGTAAGCACATCGCTTGGTACACGACAGGCATTCCGAACTCTAATGCTTTTCGTCAAGCGATGTATGGTGAAGAGAGCACCGCTGGACAGTTTCGGGTGGTTGAGGACTTCTTACACGCGCATGAATAAAAATTACTCAGTGTTCCCTCATTCAGAACACGCTAATTTTTTTCGACTGAATTGGGAGATGATTTTTTAGTGGCAGATTGCTTGCTTTGCCACGGGAAGCGGCCTTCTAGCTCGACTTGTAGAGACAAGCTTAAAAAAGTGCGAATGAGGACGATAAAACCCAAGACAAGGATGCTGCGTAGTGTTGGTTCTGTCACGACAGTGGCCATGATATCAGCAGCAATCAATACCTCTAACCCTAGTAAGATAGACTTGCCAACCGTTTGTCTTATTTCGACGTAGGTGTCATGACTGAAACCTGATGATGAACGTATGCCCCGATAAAAAGCAAAAAACAGTCCAACAAACATAATAAGCACGCCAATGACTTCGACTATTTTAGCAATTAAGTCAATATAGTGGGCCAGTGTTGGTATCAAAACGTATTCTCCTCATCAATACATCAATACATCAATACATCAATACATCAATACATCAATACATCAATACATCAATACATCAATACATCAATACATCAATACATCAATAATAAGCAAAAAGCGATATTCCACTAGAAACGCTATTGTAAATCTATGAGCGTCTAAACATGAGCGTCTAAAATCGTCAAATTAACTGGCTGAGACGACTGTTTTATCCCCTTCATCGCATGCTTTTTTGCTATGCTATAACCGAACCTTCATAGGCATAGAACAAAAAAAAGGACTTTTTATGGCGAATCCCTCGAAAAAGACAATAACGGAAACCGTTAAAGATAAACATATTATCATCACGGGTGCCTCAAGTGGTATCGGTGAGCGTACCGCCTTTTTGCTCAGTGAATGCGGTGCTCATGTTATTTTATTGGCACGTACCGAAGACAAATTAAAAACCGTCAAAGAAAATATTGAAGCGCTTGGTGGTCGGGCCAGTTACTATCCATGTGATCTCACTGATATGGATGATATTGAAGAAACCAGTCAAAAAATTCTTGAGGATTTTGGGCACATCGATGTATTGGTCAATAACGCTGGGCGCTCAATTCGCCGCTCAGTGCATGAGTCGGTCAATCGGTTTCATGATTTTGAGCGCACCATGGAGGTTAACTACTTTGGTGCGGTCAAAATTATTCTTGGTTTTCTCCCAACGATGATTGGACGCCAAACCGGTCAAATCGTCAATATCTCCTCAATTGGCGTATTGGCAAACAGTCCACGTTTTGCGGCCTATGTCGCATCAAAATCCGCGCTAGACGCTTTTAGTCGTTGTTTGGCGGCTGAGGTCAAAGGGGATAATATTAAAGTGACCAATATCTTTATGCCATTGGTACGTACGCCGATGATTGCACCAACCAAGCTGTATCGTTACATGCCAGCCTTGATGCCAGATGAAGCGGCAATGATGGTCGCAAAAGCCATCGTCCATAAGCCAAACAGTATCGCCAGTAATATGGGTAAATTTGCATCGGCAACTTACTCATTGGTGCCAGCGTTTAACGTGGGTATACAGTCCATTGGCTATCGTATTTTTCCAAGTTCGACAGCAGCCCAAACGACGGATAGTAAACCAAACTTTGCGCAGCGCGCCTTTGCCAGAATTCTACCAGGTGAGCACCACTAGCATACAGTGAGCCAATATTTTTGCTGAGAGGGTAATAAAAAACAGATATGTCGGTATTTCTTTGTTATTACCTCTCTCACTACTTTATAAACTAGAGATGCTTTTTAAGCGCTATCCAAACCTCTCGTTGAATCCCTTAGCCAAATACCTGCCACAATATCCAGAACAGCCCTGCCATCACCACGGCAATAACGAGCAGTCGTTTTAACCAATAAGGTAGAAAGGGTTTTTTATAGCCCAAGTGATTGAGCTGGCTATCAACACCATCCTGTAAGCCTTTGAAACCTTGGCTCCCCTCAGTCGTCTTGACACGGTTTTTTATGAGTGGGCCGGAGGCGTCAGATTCTTGCTCTCTATCAAAACTGATAGCTTGATTAGGAATACCTTGTTTACTGGCGATAGTATTGAGTTTTTGTTGTTGTTTTACCTTTAATACCGTCTCATAAGCATCGATCCTATTCTTGGCTTCATCCATACTGATGTTTTGGTCTGTGGCCAATGTTTTGATGGCCATCACTAAGTTGTTTTTTTCGATCATCATGATGACCTCTTTTGGCAACTTGGTGTTGACCGCCTTTGTGCTAGGGTCGGGATTAAACATGTCTGTCCTTAATACGGCGTATTTGCAAAAATGGGTAATAGGGCTCATTATAACCATTTTAAACCCGTCGTATTCAAGCAAAAAAATACCGCAATCACGATGATGACTGCGGTATTTGAGATGTACTTACCTTTATGAGCTCAAGTACCAACCTTCGGTGGATTATAAATCTTTCCAACGTTGGATAGATTCTTTGATCACTTCTTTGGCCTCGCTCACGTCACCCCAAGACTCAACCACAGTTGTGCCCGCTTTTTTCAGGTCTTTGTAGTGGCTGAAGTGGAACTCTAACTGGTTGATAAGCTGCTTTGGTAAATCATCTAGGCTGTTGTAAGCGTTGCCTGTATCGCGGTCGTCAGCAGGTACCACAACGATTTTGTCATCGACTTCGCCATCATCGACGAATTTCATCACACCAATGACCTTGGCTTTTAGGAAGATACCAGTGGGTAGAGGCTGTTCAGTTAAAATCAACGCGTCAAGCTCATCACCATCTTCGTCAAGCGTTTGCGGGATAAAACCGTAGTTACAAGGTTTAGCAAAAATCTGTGGATCAATACGATCAAGCTCAAATACGGCCAGTTCGCGATTCCATTCGATTTTATGGCTGCTGCCAGTTGGGATTTCGACTACCACGTTGATAACGCCGCCGTCTACGTCGCCTGCATCTAAAATTTTGTTAAAATCTGCCATAAAATACTCCAATTTTCTTTTGTTTTAGGTGTTTGAATAAGGGGTTAAGCTTGGGATGCTGCAAGGCTGTTGCTGCGTCCGATTTATGCTGAATGCGATTATAACAAGTTTGGGTTGAATTTTCTCATAATGCTTAAGTCTAAGCGTGCAAGATATTATGCAAAAAAAGACTCAAGACATTATTTTGGCGTTATCGCTCGCAACTCAATCAGTCCAGCATGACGTTTGGCGATATTATCGATGAGCTTTTGGGTGATTGTCTCATAGCTTAATGACTCGCTTATTGGCTGCATTGTTTGTGCCGCGGGCTCTTTTTGCATGGTCACAAAATCTGATAGCCGTAACATTTGCATACCAGCATAACCGCAAGGGTTGATGGCATTAAACGCTGCCAAGTCGCAATTTAAATTAATCGCGATGCCATGATAGCTAAAACCATGCTTGATCTTAAAACCTAGAGAAGCCATTTTGCCCAGCATAATCGTGCTATCAAAGGATAGGTTGTTAGCGCCCGTGTTAGCCTTATTGTTTACTGCTGAAGCATCAGCATATAAGTAAACACCTGGTGCATCACGGCGTGCATGCGCGCTGATATTAGCCGTGTTGGGTAAAGACGAGCTATGCAAGCAGTCATTGATGACATCTTCAATGGCTTGCTCAGCATGGGAGACCAAATTGCGGACACTCCACTTAAGACTGTCTAAATCAAACAACCAGTAAACCACCAGCTGTCCGTGACCGTGCCATGTCACCTGACCACCGCGATCGGTCTTGATAATAGGCGTATTGGTACGTTGTAATATGTGCTCTTCTTTGCCGGCTTGTCCAAGCGTATAGACATCATTATGATCGACGATCCATAGCTCATCAGGGGTGCGCAGACCTTGTTGTTTTTTTAAATCAATACGCGCTAGGGTGCGCGACAGCATCGCATCGAGAGTAGGAACATAATCGGCGGCTGACAGAGATTTGCTGATTAGCGTGTCATTAAGCGGTTGCGTGGCATTTTGCATGAGAGTTGTGTCTTATTCTTGTCAGGTTTAAAGGTCTTTATTACTGGTAAGCAGTGTAGCAGTTTTAAAGACAGTTACACAAAACTATCTCTTGTCATTGTAAAAATCTCTCAATAAGAATAACGAAAAAAGTTAGAAATAGCACAAACTGGGCTGCATCTCATCACCTTGAATAGACCCTTCACTCATACAAACGCGGCAGTCAACTTAATGTGCTGTTCATTGAACAGGCGATGCGCTACATTAAAGTATAATGAACGGAATCTGATGAATTTTATGGTCAGGACAGGCTATTAAAGTGAGTGTTGGACTAAACATTCAACGTCTTTAATCCAGCGTCGCCTGTTCACACCAACGCATACAACAAGGAAGAAAAATGACA
This sequence comes from Psychrobacter sp. CCUG 69069, assembly GCF_021023115.1. Classification (NCBI taxonomy): domain Bacteria; kingdom Pseudomonadati; phylum Pseudomonadota; class Gammaproteobacteria; order Moraxellales; family Moraxellaceae; genus Psychrobacter; species Psychrobacter sp. CCUG 69069. The sequence continues at coordinate 60,474 of NZ_QQAI01000006.1, read as the reverse complement.
GATAATACCCAAGCCATCAATGAGCAAGCCTCAAGCGCCACTGATCTTGCGTCGCAACGTCTGCCTGACGCGCTTAGTACAGTAACAACAATCGATGAGATGAAAGCGCAGTTTTCCCACCTACAAACATTGAGCCGTACGCAGCCAATAAATGACTGGGGCACTCGTGAGACACAGCTGGACAACCTAGAGATCATGCTTAGCGATAACCAAGCCAGTTTTGCGAAAGCGATTAGCGAGGACTTCGGTTACCGTAGCGAATCAGAGACCCAATTTGCCGAGCTGTTTCCTAGCTTCACTGGAATCAGCCATGCCAAAAAACACGGCAAAAAGTGGATGAAAGCACAGCGTGTTTCTATTTCACCATTGTATATGCCAGCTCATAATGAAGTTCAGCCACAGCCGCTCGGTGTGGTCGGTATCATGGTGCCTTGGAATTACCCGCTGTTTTTGGCAATCGGACCGATGATCGATGCGCTTACGGCGGGTAATCGGATCATGATCAAAATGAGTGAGGCAGCACCGCAATTTGCTCAGACGTTTGCCGATACGATTGCTCGTTATTTCTCACCAGATATGATCTGTGTGGTGCTGGGCGAGGTTGAGATTGCTGCAGCCTTTAGCGAGCTGCCCTTTGACCATCTGCTTTACACAGGCTCCACTGCCGTGGGCAAAAAAGTTATGGCCGCCGCTGCTCCTAATTTAACGCCTGTGACACTTGAGCTTGGTGGTAAGTCACCAGTAATTGTACTAGATGATGCCAACTTAGAGTCTGTGGTCAATCGGGTGATGATGGGCAAAACATTAAACGCGGGTCAGACCTGTATCGCACCGGACTATGTATTGATTCAGCGGCACTATCATGAGCAATTTATTCAGCTGGCAAAAGAGTGGATGGCAAAGCACTATCCTAATATCGAAAATAACCCAGATTATTCACGCATTATCAACGCTGAGCAATTCAAGCGCGTAAAAGGCTATCTTAACGCGCTGTCAGCGGATCAAATACATGCGTTGACCACTGCTGAGTCTCATATTGAAACGCGCCTGATGCCACCAGTCATAGTGAGTGAGCCTGCGCCTGATAGTGAGGTGATGCAAGAGGAGATTTTTGCCCCCATTTTACCACTCGTGCATTATGAGGTGCTTGATGACGCGATTCACTTCGTCAACTCACGTCCACGGCCATTGGCGCTATACGTTTTTGGCGATAACCACAGTGGGTTAGAAAAAATACGTCACAATACGGTCTCTGGTGGCCTGTGTATTAATGAGGTGATTATGCATGTTGCGCAGCATGATTTGCCGTTTGGTGGCGTCGGAGATTCTGGTACAGGTGCTTACCACGGTAAAGCTGGATTTGAGCGTCTAAGCCACATGAAACCTGTCTTTGTACAAGCCAAGCTAAATGGCATGAATCTGTTGCTGCCGCCTTATGGCGGGCTGTTTAAAAAAGCCATGGCCCTGTTTTTGAAATAATCGTTTTAAAGTAAAACTTTTAAAATGCATGATTTAAAATAACCGTCTTAAAGTGGTTGGCTCAAATTAGTGGACTGATCAGTGATAGTACCTAGATAGCACCTACGCAAGTGGGTGCTATTTTTTTTACTCAAGAAATCGATATTAACGGATGATAAGCGCTCACGGTGACTGTCTGTGCGTAGGGTAGTGTAAAAGCCATCTAGATAATTGATAAATAAGTGTTTGTGATCACCCTTATAAATCGCTACACTTTATAAAAAGGCTAAACAACCGTAGAATACTGTTTGAGTAATATACAAGGTTTACTCTGTAGGTATGTGAACTCATACAGAGTAGGAGGCGTATGACTAACAGTCTGTTTTTTGAACAACGTTTTTAATGTTGATACAGATAATAAATAGGACAGAGCATGCGCCAATGGATTGCGTTAAGTTTACTGTGTATGAGTGCGTTTTTACTGCCCATATCGGCATCCGCCGCTTGCGCGTCACCCATCAAGTTTGGGGCGCTAACGTGGGAGAGCGGTCAATTCATCTCTGGTGTGCTCAAGCATATCGCAGAGGACGGTTATGGCTGTACGATAGAGGAGGTGCCAGGAGCAGGGCCCGCGCTTGAGACAGCCTTGTCACAAAATGACATTCAGGTTATTGGTGAGCAGTGGGTTGGGCGCTCGCCAATCATGGAGCAGGCCATTGAAGACGACAAAGTAGCAGTCATTGGGGATACGCTCAAGGGCGGAGCGACTCAAGGTTGGTATGTCCCTAAATACGTCCTAGAAGAGAACCCTGGGCTACGCAGTTATCAAGATCTACCTAAATACGCGGATCTTTTTAAAGATCCAGAAGACCCTAGCAAGTCACGCTTCATGAACTGTCCCTCTGGTTGGACGTGCGAGATTTTTAATACTCGGTTGTTAAAAAACACAGGTCTGGACAGAGTATTTAACAACGTTCATCCTGGGACTGGTGCTGCGCTTGATGCCGAGATTGCTTCCGCTTTTGAGCAACACAAACCCCTATTGTTTTATTATTGGCAACCCACAGGATTGATGGCAAAGTATGATTTTGCCCCACTCAAGTTTCCCGATCATGATGACGCCTGTTGGCAAGACTTGTTACGAGCCGATGGCACCGCCAGCTGTGTCTCTGGGTTTCCTGTATCGCCTTTAGGTATCGCGGTATCTACGCCATTTATCGATAACAACCCTGAGTTGGTAGAGGCCTTCAAAAAAGTACAATTTACCTCGGATGAGCTCAATGGTGCTATCTTAGAGATGAGTGAAAATAAACGCAGCGGGGAGGAGCAAGCCTTAGTATTTTTGCGTGAACATCCAAACGTTTGGCAAGCGTGGCTGACTGATGAAGCGGCGACCAACCTTGCTGATAAATTGGGTATTGGCTTAACTGGTGCCAACATCACTGCTGATACCGTAGCCTCTAGCGTTAATCAAACAGCGCTAACTTCTAAATTCCCGTCATGGTCACTTGAGACCCCGCTGAATAAAACCCTAGCAAGCACCGTGCAAAATTATGGTGAGGTGTTTCGTACTATCAGTACGTTCGCACTCACGTACTTATTGCTACCGATTGAGCGCCTATTAACGGTCATTCCTCCCTGGTTGATTATTGCGCTGGTCACGGTATTGGCGTGGTTTGGCGTACGCAAGATTTGGTTTGCGCTGGCATGCGGCGCAGGGCTGTTTTTAATTGGTGCATTTGGGCTTTGGGGTGCATTGGTTGATACCTTAGCGCTGCTCATCGTCTCAGTATTGGTCACGGTGGTTATTGGTATACCGATTGGTATTGCTATGTCAGGTAGTAAGCTGCTTCGTCAGATTGTGACGCCTATATTGGATGTGATGCAGACCATGCCTAGCTTTGTGTATCTGATACCAGTGCTGATGCTATTTGGTATTGGTAAAGTGCCTGCGTTGTTTGCCACCATTATATATGCTTTGCCGCCCCTCATTCGTCTGACAACGTTAGGTATCACGCAAGTGAATCACGAAATGGTGGAGGCAGGACGCTCATTTGGCAGCACACATTTGCAGTTGCTCATTTGGATCAAATTGCCACAAGCGCTACCCAGTATCATGGCGGGTGTCAATCAAGCGGTGATGATGTCGCTCTCTATGGTGGTACTGGCCTCTATGATTGGCGCGCCCGGTCTGGGTGAAGATGTATTGCAGTCTATACAAACCCTCAATATTGGGCAGGGACTACAAGCAGGTACGGCTATTGTCATTGTAGCGATTATTATTGACCGTATTACTCAAGCGTTTGGGCAAGGCAAACGCGCACGGCAAAAAACCATCGATGCTGGTAGACATACGATTGGATAGCAATTTGTCTAATCATTTGCTTCATCATGAAAGTCTGAACGACAATTGAATGGACAATAATGATAACGATGCCCATAACGTCAGGTAAATAGCGAGAACAACGATGAATCATATTCAGCTAGAGAATATCAGTAAAATCTATAATGCCAGTAGCTCGCAAGCACAGTCTGCGTTGACACTGTTGGCAGAAGGTATGGACAGCATCAAGGTCAAGGAACAAACGGGCTACTCAGTCGGTCTTTATGATATTAACCTCGCGGTTAAGGCAGGTGAGCTGCATTGTATTATGGGACTGTCAGGCTCTGGCAAATCGACATTGATACGTCACATTAATCGCTTGATTGATCCCACCAGTGGCAAGATATGGGTTGATACATCTATGAATGGGTCAAACTCTACCAATGACACACAGTCTATCATCAGTACGACCAGTGTGAACCAAGCGCCGATAGACACTACAAAGGTAGCAGATACTAAACTCCCATCCTCTGCTGTCAATGTATTAGAGTTTAACGACAAAGAGTTGCAACATTATCGCCAGCAGACGGTCAGTATGGTGTTTCAGCATTTTGGTCTCGTGCCACATATGACCGTCATACAAAACGTCGCTTACGGTTTGCGTGTGCGCAAAATGAGTGTAAAGGAGCGTCGTGAATTGGCCCGGCACTGGCTCAATGAGGTTGGTTTGTCAAACTTGGAGCGCAGCTATCCGGATGAGCTGTCAGGTGGGATGCAGCAGCGTGTCGGGTTGGCGCGTGCGCTGGCAACAGACAATCCAATTTTGCTGATGGATGAGGCGTTTTCTGCCCTTGATCCTCTCATTCGTGCTCAATTACAAGACCAACTGCTGGCACTGCAAGAGCGTCTGCAGAAAACCATTGTCTTTATTACCCACGACATTGACGAGGCAGTCAAAGTAGGCCAACGCATTAGTATCTTAAATGGGGGGCGTTTGGTGCAAACGGGCACGCCACAAGAATTACGTCACAATCCAGCTGATGATTATGTGGCACAATTTATGAGCGCTAAAAATTAATTCAGGCTATTTTGTGATGGGCGTACTGGCTCTAATATTTGAATAGGTTCGTACTTACTGGTCATTGTTTGTGCCCAATATGGTATCTTTTCTCCAATCTAGCTTCATATATGGGTGTCCCAGCATGGGCCCATGGCGTAGGGTTGTCTCTATCTCGCTACTCTTACTGCGTTGTTAAAAAAGTGTAGCAACCCATTCATTACTATTAAAATAGACTCCATGTTAGATGTATACTGTTAAGGTAGCCTAATATAGATAAGATGTTCTTTATAACAGCTTCAAGATATTGCAGGCCTTTTAATGAACAAGCTAACTCCTCATCATGTTATAACCATTTATTTCCCCGCAGCTAAGATCTAGGTACTACCTCTGCTTTTCTTAACATATCCCTGTCTTTATTTTGTCTAACAGAGTAATAAGACCATAAGCGACCATACCACCGCAGCTTATGATGAGCGCAAGAATTCGTAAAAAGGACACACCATGCCACATAAAAAAATTCGTAAGAGTGATTACAAAAGTGCCAGTGTACTCACAGCTAGCCCATCGCGTTGGTTCAAAAATGTCCGTGCCTTTGGTGTCACGACAGTACTGAGTGCGGGTATATTGGTTGCTTGTGGTCAAATGAGCAGCGCGGATAATGACGCGAGTAGTAGTACTAAAGTCGGTAAGCAAAACAGCGGAGTGACGAGCTCCCGTGACATGTTGCCGTCCGATATGCTCCAGCAGATGCAAGCGTTGCCGCAATTGACGAAAGGCTTGGGTGACACAGGCGCAGCAGTGATAGACCCCAACAAGCCAACTTTGGTAAAGTTTTGGGCAAGCTGGTGTCCGCTATGTTTGGGGACGCTGGAGGAAACAGAGGCATGGCGTACGGACCCTAAATTTGCTGATTTGAATGTTGTTACCGTGGTAAGCCCAAGTCATTTGAACGAAAAAGACGATAGCGAGTTTCGTCATTGGTACGCTGGCGTCCAAGCAGATTACCCACAGTTGCCTGTATTGTCGGACGCTTCGGGCGAATTGATTAATAAGCTTGGCGTGCAAGTTTATCCAAGCTGGGCAATACTTGATAAAAATGGCAATTTGGTACATTTAGTCAAAGGCAATATATCGGTAGAGCAAGCCTATGCACTCGCAGAGAATGCCGATAATGGTTTTGCTGAGCTTAAAGCTGGCAGCGCCAAACCTACAAACACGCAAGGCTTAGACAACAACAGCAAGATTGAGTCCATTGAGCAAAAAAATGGCGTTTACTACAATGATAAAGGTCGTGCGATCAACACGCGCTCAATCTATCTGGCGGGCGGTTGTTTTTGGGGCGTAGAAGCTTATATGGAGCGGGTTGATGGCGTCGTGGATGCCGTATCGGGCTATGCCAATGGCGATACCACCAATCCAAGCTATGAGCAGGTCATTCGCGGTTCAGGACATGCTGAAACCGTCAAGGTTACTTACGATGCAGATAAAATCGATCTTGATACGGTCTTAAAATATTACTTCCGCGTGATTGATCCAACCAGCCTAAATAAGCAAGGCAACGATCGCGGCGTGCAGTACCGCTCTGGCGTCTATTACACCGATCAAGAAGACAAAGCTGTGATAGAGGCGGCCCTGAAGCGTGTACAAAGTCAATATGAGCAAAAAATCGTGGTGGAAAACGAGCCGCTAGACAATTTTTACTTGGCTGAGATGTATCATCAAGATTATTTGGCAAAAAACCCAAATGGCTATTGTCACATTGACTTAAGTCTTGCGGATGATAAACCTGAAGGCACTGCGCGCGCTAAGCTTGTTCCTGTCTCCACAATTGCTGAAACATTAGACCCTAAACGTTATGCGGGTTTTGATAAAGGGGCGCTGAAGAATACACTGACCAAAGCTCAGTATAATATTACCCAAGATGCAGGTACTGAGCGTGCATTCAGTCACGAATATGATAATTTGTTTGCGCCTGGAATTTATGTCGATGTGGTGAGCGGAGAGCCACTCTTTTTATCAACCGATAAATACCAGTCTGGTTGCGGCTGGCCAAGCTTCACTAAGCCGATTGACATGCAAGTGATTACCCAGCATGAAGATAAGGCCTTTAATATGGTGCGTACGGAGGTTCGCTCACGCGTCGCAGATTCGCATCTCGGTCATGTATTCCCTGATGGTCCCAAAGATCGTGGGGGCCTGCGTTACTGCATCAATGGCGTGGCTTTGCAGTTTATTCCAGTCGATGTAATGCCTCAGTCAGGCTATGCGCCATTAGTTAAATTGGTAAAATCGTAATGGTTCTAAAGTTTTCATATGATTGATTAAAAAGACGTTAAGAGTGCTCTTAGCGTCTTTTTTTATCATCCGTTTTTGGCGGTAATTTTTTAGAAAAGGCCATCAATCTTAGTAATTTTGCGGCAGGCAAGTAGCGAGCTGTGAAATAAACAACAAACTTCGTTATACTGAATGGTTATTGATGACTCATTATTAGTGAGTACTCTCATTTGCTTGTCCATATATGATGTCGCTTTGAGTATTGGGTGACGTTTATTTTTTATTTTTGCGTTTTTTTAAGGCCATAGTATGACCGTTACCCATGTTCCTATTATTACCTCCTTACTTGATAACGATTTGTACAAATTTACAATGTTACAAGCGATGCTGCACCAGTTTCCGCAGACGCATGGTGTCTATCGTTTCCGCTGCCGTAATAATAAAGAGGCGCTCTATCCGCTGGCTGATATCAAAGAGCCGCTTGAAAAACAACTAGACAGTCTATGCGAATTACGTTTTTTAGAAGATGAATTGGCGTATTTGCGTGGTTTGCGCTTTATGCGTTCAGACTTCGTTGACTACCTTGAGTTGTTTAAACTTAAGCGCCGTTTTATCACTGTCAGTACGGATAGTAAAGGCCGCTTATTTATCGATATTGAAGGCCCAATGATTCAAGCCATGTTCTTTGAGGTCTTTGTTTTGGCCATTGTCAATGAGCTCTACTTTAGTGCTCTATCAAATGAGAGTGTCATCGAAGAAGGACAGCGCAGACTGGATGAAAAAGTAGCTTTGTTGCATCACTATGCAGCCGAAAGAGCAAAAGAAGGACGGGATACGCCGCCGTTTATTGTCGCTGATTTTGGTACCCGTAGGCGCTTTAGTAAAGCGTGGCAAGCGCATGTGGTTGAGACCTTACACAACGCTGAACCAAAAATAGTGGGCGGCACGTCTAACGTTTATTTGGCAAAGCAGCTGGGGATGACGCCAATTGGCACCATGGCGCATGAGTTCATGCAAGCTTTCCAAGCGTTGGATGTGCGTTTACGTGATTCACAAAAAGCGGCGCTTGAAGCGTGGGTACACGAGTATCGCGGTGATTTAGGTATTGCGCTGACTGATGTCGTTGGGATGGATGCGTTCTTACGTGACTTTGATTTATATTTTGCCAAACTGTTTGATGGGCTGCGTCATGATAGCGGTGACCCCTATATTTGGGGCGATAAGGCGATTGCCCATTATGAAAAATTAAAGATAGATCCCAAGACAAAGGTACTGACCTTTAGTGATGGCCTGAATCTTGAGAAAGCGTGGGAGTTGCATCAGTATTTTCGAGGCCGTATTAAAACCAGCTTTGGCATTGGTACCAATTTGACCAATGACATGGGTATCACGCCAATTAATATCGTGCTAAAACTGGTTGAATGTAATGGACAGCCTGTCGCTAAATTGTCTGACAGCCCAGGCAAGACCATGATCAATAATGACACGTATCTTGCCTATTTACGCCAAGTCTTTGAAGTGGATGAGCTGGAATAAAGTGCTTAACTATCGCTATTTTCTACTTTATTTTCTTCAGCGAAAGCGGCGTCTAATGCTTGTTGTACCGCATTAATGCGCGTCTCGCAAACGCGATAAGCAGCAATGGATTCTTCAACCGTGGTCATGAGATTGTCAATATCCGGCTCGTCTTGCTGCTGTAGTTCAGCGGCATTGGTTTTTAGAATATCATAAGCCGTCTTAAAGGTTTTTGGGGCGGCTTTTTTACGTTTGCGAGTAGGGGTGGTCATAGCGTGTCCTAATGTTCAAGATTATGGTTGAGTAAAAAATGAAGTAAATAAACAGACGTGAAATATTTTGAGCTCACAATCTTAATGGGGTTTGTCGTCAATCACTTATGTGGCTTTGATATAGTCGATCCTAAATAAAAATAGCACACACTATGCCCCATGCTACGGGTATTGATTTCGCGCAGCCTCTGTCGGCGTAGGCACAGCACGCAAGGGAAATTAATACCCGTAGCACTGTACCTATTTTAAAGTGTGTTAACTATATCTATGATCTGCGCCTTGGCCTTACCGTCTTTTAAGACAATATGTACCGTTTGCTGAGGGTGGAGCTGGGCGCTACTGGTGAGTATTTGTTTGTCTGTTTCATCCATAAGTATGGCATAGCCTTGCTTCAGCACACGAGAGGGTCGATGTAACAGCACAATGTCACGCAGATGTACGCTGTCTCGCTGGGCTTGAATCAGCTGTTGCTGACTACTTTGCATAATCGTCTTTTTATAATTTTGGCTATCATTAGAAGCCATAGATAACTGTTGATAAGCCGAGGCCTGCATCTGTGTGCCCAGCTCATGGGTTAGTCTGGCAGCTTGCTTTACTTGACGTTGAGCACTTTGCTGAATACTGCGCCACGCATAGTCACTGTCTTTTTGTAGGGCGGTTAGTTGGCCAGTTGTTTGCGACTGTACGCGGCTTAGTTGGCGCGCCGTTTGTTGCTCTACCGTGTTGAGTTGGCGCTGGGCGGCTTGCTTGATTTGTGCTTGATACTGTAGTGTCTGAGCGATCAATTGTGCTAAATGGCTACTAATGGCGGCGATGACTTTTGACGGGGTATCAAAGCTGGTATGGGCGACTTCATCTAGGACAACTTTGTCACGTTCATGTCCAATCCCGACCCAGACAGGGATGGGCTGCTCGGCCACCAAGGCGGCAAGCTCATAGTCGTTTAGATAAGCCAAATCACCGACAGCACCACCACCGCGAATAATGACTAATAAATCTGGCAAACGCTGGTAGGTGTCTTGAAACTGCTGCTGAGCGCTGATGATGGCGTGTCGTATCTCAGCGGGTGCATGATTGCCTTGAAAAGTGGCATTATGGTAATGAAAATGACAAGCACCTGTGCGCGCTAAGCGATTCGCATCGGCTTGAAAATCTCCCAGTCCAGCGGCCTTTTCGGGTGCAATGACCAGCACATGCTCGATGTCAAAGGGAGCAGGTAGTTGCTGATTGAGGTTCAGTAGTCCTTCACCTGTCAAGCGGTCGACCATTTGCGCATATTGTCTTGCCAAATCCCCTAACGTGTAGCTGGGGTCAATATCTTCAATGGTCAGCGAAAAGCCATACTGGGCATGAAAACCTGCAGACACTTTTAGTAGTACCGTTAAGTCGCGGTCAAGTGGCATACCGGTTGCGCGCTCAAACTTCGCTAAAACGCGTGTGGCTTTAAAGCGCCAAAGGTTACCACGGCAGCTGGCAACGACTTTCCCGTCGTCATCTTTTTCCGCTAACTCAAAGTAATAGTGGCCGCCTTTGCTAGATAGATTGCGAATCTCTGCCTTTACCCATACGCGGTGGTCAAAGGTTTGTTTGATGACCATCTCAACCGCTGACAAGTAATCACTAAGACGCAAGACAGTGTCTTCCAAATGGTCTTCTTGTTCCGCCAATTCAGCTTCCAAGGTGGCCAAGTCTTTGGCAGGCGCCAATACTTTAGCTTGGGTTACATGTGAGAGATTGGGTTTGCGCATAGTAGTAGACCATGTGAGTAAAGCTGAGAGGTTGGTTGGGACATAAGCAGCCCTAGATGGGGTAGTTTACCTTAAAAGCACATGCACAAAAAGCGAAGCCAACAAGTTGCATGAGAATCCTTCCCACCGACTGGTTGGCGACATATAGTCAGTTAAAAATAAAATCGACTACTTGAAGCGTGCTGGTTTTCTAGTTTTTACACTATTCATTCATGTGACTGACAACGAATTACTGACAGCGAAAACTAATGGTGTATTCGTAATCATCGCTACGTGATAAATCTGGTGAGCCAGTACCGAAAATTGAACCAACCACCGCACCAACTTGACCAACCATACGGCCCGTGCGCTCATCTAAGATTCCGTTGTATTTGACCGTGTCCTCGACGATAATCACTTGTTTACGGCCGCAGGTTTTTTGCGCGCTGTCTATGGCATTTTGTTGTGCTTTAACTTTGGTGTCTGCGATGCCAGTCGTTTCATACACAGAGTTAGCACGTTGGATGACTGGTGATGAAGGCGTACTTTGGCAAGCACTCAAGGCAAGTGCCGCCGCTAAAGTGGCTGTTAATGTGGCGGTTTTATTCATAGTATTCATAAGTGATTCCTAATTTTTGTCTATTGAACATAAAAATTGAATATCAAAGTTAAGTCGTTACTATATGCTACAAGTGCATCGCGTCAGTGAATATGGCGCTCAATCCTTTTATAAACCTAACCCATTCCTCTCTTCGGTGTCTAGGCGGTTATTGTGTTCTATCTTATCGCAACCTTACCCGTTCATCTGCCACATTGACACAGCAAATCACTTGAAATATAAACCATATCTAGGATAATTGACCTATTCATTCTTAATTAGTAAGTAACTTTATGCAATTGATTCCTGCTCCTGCTGGCGTGCTCGAAGTCGACGCGTTATGGCAACAAGACAACCCTAACGATCCGCAGACCGATACAGTGGCATTGCTTTGTCACCCCAATCCGTTGTTTGACGGTACGATGAATAATAAAGTGGTCACGACTATGTACCGTTTTGCCCGTGATAACGGTATGCATGTGGTGCGTTTTAACTTTCGCGGAGTGGGTCAGTCAACTGGTGAGCACGATTATGCTGAAGGTGAAGTCGTGGATGCAATGACCGTGCTACAATGGATTGCTGAACAAACCAATGCGCGTAAGCTATGGCTGGGTGGTTTCTCTTTTGGTGGTTACGTGACGGCACGCGTGGCTGAACAGGTGCTTGAGGCCTCTCATGTATGGGGATTGAGCGATTTTGAGATCTCTAAAATTGCGCTTATCGCCCCATCAGTCGAAAAAAACGACAGTCGTGATTTAAGCTTGCCCGCTGATAAAACCTTTGAGATTTATGGTAATGCGGATGAGGTCATTGACCCTGATAACATGCAGGAATTTGCTGAGCGATTGGGACTTGCGGTCAGCGTCGTGGATGGGGCAGGGCATTTTTTTCACGGTCGATTGTCAGAGCTGAAGGGTTTATTAGAAAAACACAGTTTTGATAGGCAGAGCTGAGGTTACGGATAAGGTTTTGTCCTGATAAGATAAGCCAATATCAGTCCATTATTTACCATTTATTTATCTAACGATGAGTCGTATTATGAGTTTATCTCCATTGCAACGTTACGAGCAAGCCGTCAGTACGGACGACTTTACTCGAGATGAGCAGCAGTTCAAGGCCATGAGCTATCTTGATGAGATTTATCATCAGCTCGTCAACCATGTGGAACAAAAAAAGGGTTTTTTTAGCTTTTTAAAGTCTAAGCCTACCGCCCCAAAAGGCTTATACATGTGGGGAGGTGTGGGCCGCGGTAAAACGTGGATGATGGATATGTTTTACGATTCTCTCACTACCCCGCGCAAGATGCGTCTGCATTTTCATCATTTTATGCAGCGGGTACATCAAGAGCTAAACAAGCTGCAAGGTGAGAGTGACCCATTAGAGAAAGTCGCTGATATCATCTATGAAGAAGCGGTCATCATTTGTTTTGATGAGTTCTTTGTCTCTAATGTCTCTGATGCCATGATCTTAGGTGATCTGTTTACCATGCTGTTCAATCGCGGTATCACTTTGGTTGCCACCTCAAACATTGAACCCTCCGGACTGTATAAAGATGGGTTGCACCGTGACCGTTTTTTGCCTGCTATTGCTGAAGTTGAGCGCCATACCACGGTAATGAATATCGATTCTGGTATTGACTATCGTTTGCGTGTCTTGCAGCAAGCGGAGTTATATGAATCGCCGTTGACAAAGGCAAACCATCACTGGCTCGCCAACCGATTTGCTAGCTTATCTAACAATCAAAAAATCAGTAATGAGCCTATTACGGTTAATGGCCGTGAAATTCGAATCAACGCTCGCACTGAAGACATTCTATTTTGTGATTTCCGCCATCTATGTATGGAGCCGCGCTCAGCTTCTGACTTTATTGAAATTGCTAAGCGGTTTAACACAGTGCTGGTCAATGCCGTACCAGCGCTAGACGATGATTTGCGTGATCCGACGCGCCGTTTTATTTACCTTGTTGATGAGTTCTATGATCGCCGCGTAAAGCTTCTGGTACGAGCAGAACAGTCGATTTTAAATCTGTATCAGGGAGAGAAGCTGGCGTTTGAGATTGAGCGTACACGCTCACGCCTGCTTGAGATGCAGTCAGAAGATTATTTGCGCATGGAACATCGGGTAGAGGATGCGGCGTAAAAGTTCGTATTAATAGAAAACCCCCACCTCTCAGGTAGCGGGTGATTCATGTTGTATTCACTGTATCACATAAAAAATTTGATTTTTTGCATGAGAAAAAAGTAAGAGACAATAATAAATAAGGATAGACGATGACGGCATTTGATGAAAATGACAAAGCAAAAAATGGGAACAAGCTGCCCCTTAAAGATAGGATAACAGAGTATCCGCCATTGTCTGCTGAAGCGTTGATTGGTTGGATTAATTCAAGACGTAGTATGGGCAACTTGGACACCCCCGCACCGACACGCGACCAGATCGAAACGGCGATTGAGTGCGCAGCAACGGTACCTGACCACAAAAAGTTGTCTCCGTGGCGCTTCATCGTAACACAGGGTGATGCTCGTCATGATTTGGGTCGTGCTTTGGTCGACGCTGCTCAAGCAAAAGCGGTGCGAGAAGGAGAAGACTTGTCTGATAAAGACATCAAAAAGGCCCAGACCATGCCGTTACGGGCGCCCCTTATCATCACGGTGGTCACTAAAATACAAGCCCACAAAAAAGTCCCTCCTTTTGAACAACTGCTCAGTACTGGTGCTGCTGTACAAAATCTTATTTTAGCACTAAAGGCTCAAGGTTTTAGTACGGTATGGCGTACGGGTCTATTGTGTAATGAGCCTGCTGTCAAAGCGTATTTTGACGTCGGTCCAGATGATTATGTGACGGCTTTTGTTTATACTGGTACCAGTCCAAAAGATGAACCCACACGTAAACCGATTGATATCGAGCCATTAGTCAGATTTGAGTCATAATATGGCTGAACGCTGCCCGTTCAATAAAATGGTCGTTAAAAAGCCAGAAAATCTCAAAATTCAACCATGATAAATTCTACTAATAATAAGTCAGTCAACACGGATAAAAGAACATGACCAGCCCTAATGATAGCAATAAAGACATCGGCAATGATGACAGTGAGATGAGTAAGAGTGCTCCTGAAAAGCAAAACAGCCTGCTGGCAGGTATCATCGAACGTGCTAGCAAATCAGGTATCGGCCGTAAGAAATTGAATCCTAGTGCGGTAGAATCATCGGTGGCAAAAAACATGGCAGAGATACACAGTAGGCCTACCAAGCTGCGTTTGGCATTTTTAGGGGGTGGTAGTTTTGGTACTGCCATGGCAAACTTAGCCGCTCGTAATGGCTGTGATACCACGCTGTGGGTACGAAACAAACGTACGGTAAAAGCCATGATAAAGACCCAAACCAATAAAAAATATCTGCCAAGTTATAAGCTTGATGATCGTTTAAAGTACAGCCATGACTTAGCAGCCACGGTTAAAGACAAGGACATTGTATTTATCGCTGTACCTGGTTTGGCTTTTCGTGAGACTTTAAAAAATATCGCTCCTTTTATCAGCGGTCAGTCTATCGTGTCATTGACCAAAGGGATGGAAAAAGATACTTTTGCTTTGATGAGTGACATTATCAAAGACGAGCTGCCAGAAGTAAATTTTGGCGTGATGTCAGGTCCAAACCTGGCTATCGAAATTATGAAAAACATGCCGTCTGCGACGGTGATTGCTAGTGAGTCTGAGCCACTGCGTCATGCAGTACAAGCGGCACTACACAGTGCCTTCTTTAGAGTTTTTGCCAGCGATGATGTGAAAGGCGTAGAGCTTGGTGGTGCCCTCAAAAACATTTACGCGATAGCCATGGGGATGGCATCAGCCTATGATGTCGGTGAAAATACCAAGGCAATGATATTAACGCGTGCGCTAGCAGAGATGAGTCGTTTTGGCGTGGAAGCAGGCGCGAATCCGCTCACATTTTTAGGACTGTCTGGTGTTGGAGATTTATACGCCACCTGTAGCTCAGAGTTGAGTCGCAACTACCGTATCGGTACGATGCTTGGTCGTGGTATGAGTATCGATGCAGCAGTGAAAAAGCTGGGTCAGACCGCTGAAGGGGTGAACACCATTCAGCAGGTGCACGAAAAAGCCACCAAAGAAGGCATATATATGCCAATTACCCACGCTCTTTATGCGGTTATTTATGAAGATAAAGCTGCCCTAGGAGTCGCGCTACACTTGATGGAAGCAGGCTTCCGCAGTGATGTTGAGTTTGTCATGGCTCATGATCATAGTAATGCGGCGCTTACTGCTCACATGAAAACGTCAAATAACAGCCCTGACGATAAAAAAGACGATGCTGACCATAAATAAAGCACCTCAGACAATACTATGCTGTCATTAGCCTACAGGGCAGTAATGATCTCGATAGGGTAGTAATGATACAAAGTCACAATAAAAAATATACCAAAAAATGCACCAAAAAAGATAGGACAAGGACGGTTATGAAAATTATATTAGTACGTCATGGTCAAGCAGAAGATGAGACGCGTCCAGATAGTGCGCGTCAGTTGACGGAATTTGGGCAACAGCAAGCCGCACAAACCGCAGAATATGTGACGTCTCACTATCATCCAGATCGTTTCATCGTGAGTCCTTATGAGCGGGCGCAGCAAACTCTAGCAGAGTTTCAATCGCGAGCGTCTGAGGTGCCAGTAACTATACAGGACAATATTACGCCCTCTGATGAGGCTCGTAAGGCGTTAGTAGACCTTGCTAATGTAGAAGCAGAGTGCATTGTGGTGGTTTGCCATATGTCTATTATTGCCCACCTTGCTGGACTGCTAACAGGGGAGTATCCTGAGTCGTTTTCTTTAGCAGAAGCAAGGGTGCTTGAGATGGACTTTGTGATGAGCGGGATGGCCAGTGAAATTGATCGTTTCGTTCCTGATCAGCCGTATTGAGGTTAGTCGCTCTTTTATCACCGCTTTTATTTAATTAAGGACACGCTTAGTGTTACACGTTTGGTTACGAGCGCAGCATAGCCCGCTAGCTGTCTGGCATGAAGATGTACAAAGATGGCAGTCAGTCGATGGTTGGCAACAGCTGCAAGCTATCTATGGTAGTTATAAATCCAATACGCGAAAGACGGTGTGTCTATACTTTCCTTCCAGTCATGTACTACAGGTAGATACTGAGCTGAGTGCCGCTCAGCTTAAGCAGCTGGGCCACAGTGGCAAGCAGTATCTGTTTGAAGAGACTTCCTTAACCCCTGTGGAGCAGTTGGCCATTCGTCAAATCAGTCATGCTGACAGTCACCAACTGTATGCACTGGCGCAGAGTGATATTGAGTCATGGCAGCAAGGTGCTAAGCTGGCTGGTATGAGCATAGTGGCACTACTTCCTGACTTTTTATTACTGCCAACGCCAAACGATCCCGCCGGTCAGCAAGTAACACTTTATCAAGATACGTACACAACGCTACTGCGCCAGTCGTTGCATCAGGGCATGGCTGTCAGCTATTTGCCATTAATTTTTGAGCGCTTCTCGCGTTTGAATGAAGTTAGCGTCTTGTCGCCTATTGACGCCTCTGGTTTCTCGCTCACCCAGTCTATCAGTGACAGCTTTACTGACAGGATGGAAACTGATGATGGTAACGATTTACAGAAATTATCAACGAGCGCTGACTTTATGGCGCAAACAGAAAGGCTTATTACTGAGCATCAGTTGTTGTTAACCAAATCTCCTACGTCGACGCCAACGCCTCTTGAAAACCCTGACCGTCATGCGCTTAATTTCTTTGTTAAATCTACGGATTCACAGCTATCACCATATTTGCGTGTGGCGATCATGGTAGCACTGTCAGCGTTGGTACTACAGATGGCGACCGATGGTGTGCAATGGTATCAGTATAATCAAGCGACAGCGGCGACCAAGAACGAGATTGCTAGGCAATATCAATCTTGGTTTGCGGATGAGCCACTGAGCAGCCGTACAAAATTGCAGGTACAGTTGCAGCCTAAGCTGCGTAGCGATAGCCAAGCCACGGCCTCTCATATGGCAGCCTTGGCTCGAGTGTCGCCTTTAATCAAACAATCCTCACTGCGCGCGCAAGCATTAGTCATGCAGCCATCGACCCTTAGTTTTACGTTGATTGCGCCTGACCGCGGTAGTCTTGATAAATTTGCAAGTACACTGACTGCAGAGGGTTTACATGCCAAACTGGAGCAAGTGAATGGTAATGAGCAAGGACAATTTAGTGGTCAAGTTACTGTGAATGTCGTAGATAGTAGCGATAAGCAAGCAAATATGGCGGCATCATAATCTATTAGCCATTTATTTAGTAGCAGTAAGTTTAGAGAAGGTCAGAAGATGAAACCATTACAGCGCCGCGCAAAACGTAATACCGTCACCTCTGATAATACGACCAGCAATGGCTCCATTGTCTTATCAGGACACATGAACCGTTTTCAAAGTGTGTTATCAGCGCGCTGGCGAGCATTGTCTTCACGCGATCAATTGGCTTTGACCATATTGTCCATATTTTTATTGTTATTTATTGGGGGCTACGGTGGCTATAGTCTCCATCAAGCGGCAAATCATAGTAAGAGTAACTATCAAGAGCAAGTCGCTGATTATTTTTGGTTGCGTGCTCAAGCGGATAATATTGATCGCAGTGAGCTGAACGCGGCCAACGGTGATGACACGGTAATGCCACCTGCTACTACTGTCAGTGCGTTGTTAAACGATGCAGGTATCGCAAATGCTCAAGTAGTCGCGGTTGGTGATGCTGTGCAATTGAGCTTTAGTCATGCCAGTCAAGCAGTGGTTAGTGGAGCGCTTGGCAAACTTGAACAGCAGGGCTGGCAGTTTACTCAGCTGTCTATGCAGCAAGACCTAACCAACAAATCTATTCAAGTACAAGCGACGGTTACGTCATAGCCGACACCTTATACCGAGTTATTAAAATAATGATTTGGCATGAGCCTCATTGAAAAACGGCTTGTCTGGCACAATCAAACAGTTATTAGTCATTATCAGACCGAGATACTTATGATGGATCACTCTACTGATCAAAATCCTGATGAGCGTGTACAGCATCACACCAAAACTGCTGACCGCCGTGATCGTGATTCTATTGATACAATGGCTGACTATGAAGTTGAGGTTGCCCAACGAGGACAGAATAGTATGATGAGCGACAATAAGCGCCGTTCTTTAATCACTTATAATCACATTACGTACTTCTTGTACGTGATCAGTTATTTTACCGCTGGTTTGCTGTGGATTGTGCCGATTGTGATGAACTATGCGAAACGACATGACGCTGATGGCTCATGGTTGGCCACACATTTTGACTGGCAGATTAAGACCTTTTGGTACAGTATCGTCTGGTTTTTCTTAGGTTTTCTCATTATTACCTTTGCGTTGGGCGGTTTTGGCGTCAGTATGCTAGCTGATAGCGGAAATGTCGCCATCGGCTCAGTGCTACTGGCTGGGTTTGGCTTGCTGGTTATGATCTTCACTTTTGTCTGGCACCTTTATCGTATCATTCGCGGCTGGATAGCCTTGACTGATGGTCGTCCTGTGCCGTAATTACTGCTTATAAATCGCGGCATTTAGCTAAGTGGGAGTGCGATTTATATCAGCAGTTCAGGGTTCGTTTATACAGGCTGGCTGCTGTTTTGATGTGAAAATTTACCGCATGAAACTTTGCTCTTATTTCAGTTAAGCTGATATAATCGCAGCGCCTGATTTTATTCACATTCTCCATTCACTATTTCTTTCGAGCAGGGTCTGCCATTACTATGTCTTATGCCTTACTTCGCCCTTTTTTGTTTAAAATGGATCCTGAACACGCTCACGAGATGACCTTATCCTTATTGGATAAAGCTCATAAAGCGCGTGCTTTGGGTTTGGTATACGGTCAGTCGATGCAGCCAACAGACTGTATGGGGTTGCAGTTTTCTAATCCAGTTGGTCTAGCAGCAGGTTTGGATAAAAACGGTGACTATATTGATGCACTCGCTGAGCTGGGCTTTGGTTTTATAGAAGTGGGCACGGTCACCCCAAGGCCACAAGTCGGTAATGACAAGCCAAGATTGTTTAGAATCAAACAAGCAGATGCCATCATTAATCGTATGGGTTTTAATAATCAGGGTATTGATTATCTGATTGAAAACGTCAAACGCTGTAAATATAAGGGCAATATTGGCATTAATATCGGTAAAAATGCCGATACGCCAGTGGAACAAGCCGCGGATGATTATGTCTACTGTTTAGAGCGTGCCTATCCGCACGCCTCATATATCACCGTCAATATCTCCTCTCCAAACACCAAAAATTTACGTGATTTGCAGAGTGGGGACGCATTAACACAACTCTTGGATACGATTAAAAACCGCCATAGTCAATTGGCAACTGAATATGGTTTTTATGTGCCATTGGTACTTAAAGTTGCCCCTGATTTAGAACCGCTACAAGTAGACTATATCTCGCAGCAGTTATTGGATTTTGAGATTGATGGTTTGATTGCCACCAATACGACATTGAGCCGCGTGGGTGTCGAAGACTTGCCCGATGGTGATCAGATGGGCGGTCTATCCGGTCGACCAGTGAGCCACATTAGTACTCAGATTTTACAACAGTTCTCTGATCAGCTAGATGATAAAGTAACATTGATAGGAGTAGGCGGCATTGATAGTGGCGCTAAGGCGGTTAAAAAAATTGAAGCGGGTGCCGACATGGTGCAGCTCTATACTGGGCTTATCTACCGTGGGCCTGGACTGGTACAGTCTTGTATTCAGGCAATCGGTGGCTACTATGATGCGATGGAAAGCTAACCCGTCCGTCAAACCATTGCCATTAATTGTCACAAAATGAGTAAAAGGGCGTGGTGATAAGTTGAATAATCAATGATTAACTTTAGTATAAAACCCGAAGTAAACACTCGCTAAGAATGAATTGAGTATGAGGCGTAAACATGAGTGGTCTGGATATCGTGATTGCTGTTGTTGTCTTAATTGGCTTATGGCGCGGCTTTCAAGTAGGACTGATTAAGACAGCAGTTGGCTTGGTGGGTTGGTTTATTGCGCTGATTGCCGCTACGCGTTTGGCAGGCTCAGTCTCGCCTCAGTTATCCGGCATTGTGCAAAACCCTGTGTTGCAAATGGCCATGGCTTTTTTATTGGTGGTGATTGCCATATTGGCTGTCATGCACTTAGTGGCTTTTGTTTTCTCAGGCGTGCTTAAAACCCTTCGTTTGGGTCTCGTGGACAAGATGGCAGGTGGTGTGCTGGGTGCGGCCAAAAATGTGTTGATGGTGTTGGTTGTTCTGAGTGTCAGTGCCCCGTTATTGGTGCAGCTACCACAGTGGCAAACGTCAGTACTTGCCCCTGAACTACTGCCTTATGCACCGATGGGTAAAGAGTTGGTTTCAGATGTGTTAGGGGTAGCATGGAATCAAGTCAACCAGTCATAAATATTCATACCTCTAAACTTAATATGGCACTTCTTGTCACTTTTATTTTTTGAGTCTGACTTTTATAGCATCTTCTTTGTAATTCATCCTTGATATTATTTTATTGAGCAGCAGTATGGGGTGATAAAGGACAAACACTGAATTATTAACAGATTAGTTTGCCCATCATCAAAAAAACAATATCAAAAAGACAATCATTCGTTAAATCTCTAACAAACGTCATCAGGTAGGCGGTGAGTGGTAGCTAGTGTTTTTAATAGTACTGCCAGAAATTTTACCGTCATTGTAGTACTAATGTGTAGGTCAAAATAGGATATAACTATGTGTGGAGTCATTGGGGTTGCCGCTCATGAGCCAGTCAATCAGATTCTTTATGATGGCTTGACGATGCTACAGCATCGCGGGCAAGATGCAGCTGGTATTGTCACTTTACAGGATGGACGACTCTATCTGCGTAAAGAAAACGGTATGGTACGTGACGTTTTCATGAATCGCCATATGATGAAGCTGGTCGGCAAGTTTGGTATTGGTCATGTTCGTTATCCAACGGCTGGTACCTCTAGCAGCGCCGAGGCTCAGCCTTTTTATGTCAACTCGCCTTACGGCATCACGCTTGCGCACAATGGTAACTTGACCAACGCTGAGAGCTTGGCTAAGTCATTGTACATCGAAGATCGCCGCCATCTTAATACCGACTCAGATTCTGAAGTACTATTAAACGTACTGGCTCATGAAATGCAGAATCTAGACAAAACCCATCCAACAGCTGATGATATCTTTAAAGCCGTCACGGCTGTCTATAGTCGCTGTGAAGGTGCGTATGGTGTGGTTGCCTTGATTACTGGCCATGGTTTGCTTGCATTTCGTGACCCAAATGGTATTCGTCCGCTTATTTTTGGCAAACGCATGGCAGAAAACGGCGGCACCGAATATATGGTCGCGTCAGAGTCGGTGGCATTGACAGGGTCAGGGTTTAGTATCGTTCGTGATGTCAAACCAGGCGAAGCTATTTTTATTGATTTGGATCATAATCTACACACTCACCAGTGCGTAGAACAGCAAGAGTACACGCCTTGTATCTTTGAATATGTCTATTTTGCCCGTCCAGATTCAATCATGGATAACATCTCAGTGTACAAATCCCGCTTACGGATGGGTGAAAAACTGGCAGATAAAATCCTTGCAGACTGGGGCGAAGATCATGATATCGATGTGGTCATTCCTATTCCTGATACCTCGCGGACGTCAGCGATGGAGTTAGCCCTTAAGATGAATGTTAAATACCGTGAAGGTTTTATGAAAAACCGCTATATCGGTCGTACCTTCATCATGCCAGGTCAGCAACAACGTAAAAAATCGGTGCGCCAAAAGCTCAGCGCTGTACCATTAGAGTTTAAAGGCAAAAACGTGTTGTTGGTTGATGATTCTATCGTTCGTGGTACGACGTGTCATGAAATCATCCAAATGGCACGCGATGCAGGGGCTAATAAAGTCTTCTTTGCGAGTGCGGCGCCACCAGTAAAATATCCAAACGTCTATGGTATTGATATGCCAGTGCGTAGTGAGCTTATTGCCTCTGGTCATACGGTGGAAGAAGTGCGTGACATTATCGGCGCTGATCGGTTGATTTTCCAAGACTTGGACGATTTGATTGATGCCGTAAAAGATACCAAACATAGCAAAGTTGAAGGCTTTGACTGTGCAGTATTTAATGGCTGCTACATTACTGGTCAGATTAATGAAGCCTATCTTGATCATCTACAAGAACAGCGTAATGACACCGCTAAGACAGGCAAAAAAGGCGTACAAATCGTTGCGGATACCCCAGTCGATATGATGGGTGTCGAAGAGATGTAACCAATTAAACCTTCTTACGTTTTCAGAAAAAGGCTGTATTCTTATTAGAATGCAGCCTTTTTTAGATAGGACGATTGATTATGATGGTGAATTGGCACTATCGATTGGTCTTAATGATTGGTACTGCTGTTAGCTTAGAAAATTGGTGAATATCCACAGCAAGCCGTTAATCGCAGCGATACCGACGACCATACTTACCAGTAGCTGACGGCTGATATGATAAATTAATAACACCAAAAGTAGCGCGCCAACTTGTGCCATTAGCAAATGTAAATCTGCGCTATTTAGATCAGTAGACGCAGACAAGTCCTGATAAGAGAGGCTGGTTAACATAAGCAAGACCATGACTGATAGCGGTAAGCTCTCATTCAGTCGATGGAGCCAAGGCGTGTCCAAAAGCTGCTTAGGGATCAAAGCGGGAAGGGCGCGAATCATAAAGGTAACAGCGGCCATCGCAAAAGTGGCAAAAATAAGATAGCTACTACTCATCGGTTTCTCCTAGCAAGCTGTGCTGTGTCCAAAAACCACGGGCTAAAATTAATAGCATACAAATGGTAATCGCTACCAACAACAGCCAGTTGCTAGTGAAAATAGAAGCTACGGCTAAAGAGATTACAGCAATGCCAATGGGAAAATAACGTTTGATACTTTGAAACTGCTCATAAGCCAAAATGACAAACAGACAAACCAAGGCAAAATCCAAGTGTGGGACCAAATCGCTGAGTGTACTGCCGATCATTACGCCAATCACACTTGCTAGCACCCACCAGCTTTGGTTAAAAAGACTGATCGGCAGTATCAAAGCTGACCGTACCTCATTCGGCAAACTGGTCATGACCGAAAAGGTCTCGTCCGTCAGTGCAAACAAGCAATAGGTTCGGGCAAGTTTGCGTGTTGGTAGATACTGCAGTAATGGCATACCATAAAACACATGGCGCAAATTAATAGCGGCAATGTTAGTTGCGATATTGCCAATCGGTAAACCAGCGCTTAGCATCGGCAAACAAGCGTATTGAGCAGCGCCTGCATATAGAATGACACTAAGCATAATGACTGCCCATATAGGGAGTCCAGCAACTTGTGCCAGCACCCCAAAGGCAATGCCTGCCGGTAAATAGCCCATGGCTACTGGCAAGCTTTTTTTGAAGCCTTCAGCCCAGTCATATCGGGCTTCAAACTGCTGATTTAATTCATTTGAATGCGTCGTCACGTAATATCCTAACCTTTATTACTGTAATTTTTCATAGCGACCTGTTTGCTGAGCGCGGTACAAGAAGCCACCTAAAATAATCATTCTCAATAACAATAAACACCAGACACTTAGCCAAATGCCTGTCATGTCCCACTGCTGATAGAGCAGCCAGCTAAGGGGGAAAAATATAGCGGCTAGTATCAGAGCAGCATTGCGGATCACACTACCAGCAGTTAAGCCAAAAAATATGCCGTCCAACCAATAGGCGCCGACCCCGACGATGGGTAGCAGTACTGCATAAAGATGGTAATCATAAGCAAGCGCAAAGACGGAGTCGATATTGGTCATAAATTGCAAGTACGTTGGCATGGCAAGCCACCATGTCGCACTTAACGACACGGCCAGCCCATAACTGACCACACCTGTGCGCATCACGATAACACGAAAACGCGTCCAATCGCGGCGTCCCGCAGCTTGACCGCTCAAGGTTTCAGCGGATACTGCCACGCCATCAAGGGCAAAGGCTGAGATACTAAGTACTTGCAGTAAAATGGCATTGGCAGCCAGTATGACGTCGCCACCTTGGGCGGAAAGACGCGTAATCCAAGCAAAGCTTAACGTTAAGATAAGCGTACGGATAAAAATATCTTTATTAAGTGAAAATAGCCTAAGCATCTTTTCTTTAGTGAAATGTTGCCGATCAGCCTCAAACAGTGCCAACCAAGATATTTGCAGATGTTGACGACTGAGCCATAAAGCCAATAACACACCCAACCAAAATGCGATGGTGGTGCCCAGTGCCACACCAACCAACCCCATCTGCATCACAAAGACAAAGAACAAAGTTAGTCCAACGTTAAGGATGGCAATAAAGCCCTGCTGATAGAGCATATAACGTGTTTTGCCTTGACCGGCAAACCAACCAATAAAGGCAAAGTTCATCAGCTCAGCGATAACCCCCCAAAAGCGTACGTCTAAATAGGTCTTTGCCGCAAGACCACTGGCAGGGTTGGCTGATAAAGCTTGTAAACCGACGTCAATCAGCCAAGGCTTTGCGAGTAGCAAAATAGCCCCGATAACAAAGGCCAATAGTAAGGCACGTTGCAAAATAGACAGTAGGGGGGATGGCGTCAAAGGTGATGACGTTGCCGTGGCGTTTATAGGACTATCACCGTGGTTGGCCAACTCTCCCAGCGCTTGCGCCGACAGCCCAGACGAGGCGTACTGTAAAAAGTTAAAACTGACGAGTAACAAGGACAACAACTGTATGGCCAAGCCCATACCCGCAAGTTTGGCGGTATCGTTCATATTGCCCACGATCGCTGTATCGATAACGCTTTGTAACGGCATGGCCAAGTTGGCCAATAATACGGGCAAAGCAATAGCAATGATACGGGTATATCGGGTATCAATCGGTGGCATCGTACTAGATGGCGGCGAGATAGTCATTGGTATTTTCGACTCGTTTATGCTTAAACAATAAAGAGAGTGCGGTTCGTTAATTGACGCCACGAGGCAAGCGTAGCATTTTTGCTCATTCAGCAAAAAACAGCTACAAAGACAAAAGCACCTAGACTCATTATTCACGAGTCAGGTGCCTTTATTAAACGTCATTACCGTTCAATCAACCGTTTAACGAATCACGATTGGGTATTATTGATCATTATTCTATTCAAACATTTTTGGATCATTAAAAGTGACAATTTCTTCTTCAAACTCTGGTTTTACTTTTACGATAAAGTCATCACGCGATAGACCCATACGCAGTGGGATTGAACTTGCAATATAAGTAGATGAGTAAGTACCAGCAAGTAAACCAATGAAAAGTGCCACTGAGAACCAATACAGGCCATCACCGCCTAAGAACATCATAGCAAGTACAACCAATAGGACGGTTGAGATGGTCATAATCGTACGGCGCAGGGTTTCTGTTAACGATAAATCAATGGTCTGGCGCGGTGTGATACCCCGGACACGGCGGAAGTTTTCACGAATACGATCATAAACGACGATAGTATCGTTCAGTGAGTAACCAATCAACGCCAAAATAGCTGCTAAGACGGTCAAATCAAATGGGAAACCAAATAAGGCAAAAACGCCAATAGTCACGATAGCGTCATGGAACAGCGATAGAACCGCGCCAAGAGACAGTTTAAACTGAAAACGTAGGGCAACGTAACCGAGCATACAAAGGAGTGCCAATGCTAACGCCATGACTGAGTTTAAGTAAACTTCATTACCAACTTGGCTACCGATAATATTAACGTTACTGATCTCAGCAGTATTATTAGGCAGGGCTAAAGCTTGAGTCAGGCTGGCACTAAGTCCATCGATGTTGTCAGACTGAGGCGGCAGACGTACCAGTAGCTCCTCTCGCGTACCAAGGTACTGCACCACCGCATCATCAAAACCGTTATCAGCCAACGCTTGCACGACTTCAACCTGCTCAACAGGCTGCTCGTAACGCACGTCTGCGGAGACACCACCAGTAAAATCCAGCCCTAGGTTCAGACCGTTTACTGCGATAGCAATAATACTAGCAATGACCATCAGTAAGGACAAAATCGCCATTGGCTTTTCTATCTTCATAAATGGAATGATGCGTTGGTTACCAACGGCTTTGATACCACCTTCAGCTTGTGCGGCTGCATCGTCAGCTGCATCACCCAGTGCTAAATCAGGGTCAATAGCGGTGTTGGTATCAAGGGCTTGCGTGGCCAATGCTTGACTGGTTTTTCCGCTACCTTTACCACTACGGCGAGTCTTATTTTTACTCGTGTTTGCCGTGGCCGGGTTATTGGTTTGGGTGTTACTGCCTTTACCATCGCGGCGTGGTTTTTTGCGTCGGCGCGTGCTGGCATTAGTAGTGTCTGAGCCACCTGAACCATTCCGATCTGGGGTATTTTGCTGTTCTAGAGGATTGTTCTTATCGATCGCCATAGTGTTCTCCTAACCGATGCTCAAACGTTTGATAGATTTACGCTTACCGTAAGCAATTTGTACCAGCGCACGTGTGACCAAAATAGCGGTAAATAGTGAGCTGACAATACCAATAGCTAGCGTAATCGCAAAGCCTTTAATCGGGCCAGTACCAATTGCAAATAGAATAAATGCGACCAATAAGGTGGTAATGTTGGCATCGAAAATACTACTAAATGCTCGGTCAAAACCTGCCACGATAGCGGATTTTGGCCGTACCCCGTTTGCAATCTCCTCCCGTATTCGCTCAAAGATCAGCACGTTGGCATCGACCGCCATACCGATGGTTAAGACGATACCAGCGATACCAGGCAGGGTCAGTGAGGAACCTAAGATGGACATAATGGCAATGATAATAATAACGTTCACAGCTAGTGCCACGTTAGCAATAACACCAAACAGACGATAGAAAATAATCATAAAGACAAAGACTAAAAGATAACCGACCTGAGTAGAGAACAAGCCTTTATCAATATTTTCTTGACCTAATGATGGGCCGATGGTGCGTTCTTCTACAAAGTACATCGGTGCAGCAAGTGCGCCTGAGCGTAACAAAAGGGCAAGCTCGGCGGCTTCCGCACTGCTGTCAAGACCAGTAATGCGGAATGATGAGCCAAGTACCGCTTGAATGTTGGCACGGTTGATGACTTTGGTTTCAGCATAAGGCGTTCTAACTTCAACAGTCTCGCCAGTTGCTGGGTCTTCTTCATAAGTGATTCTTTGCTTGTTTTCGATAAACAATACGGCCATCTGCTTACCAACAGCAGTACGTGTGGCGTTCTGCATGAGCTTACCGCCAGCACTATCCAAGGTAATACTCACTTCAGGAGAGCCGCTTTCGTCAACGCCAGTTTGCGCATTGGTCACTTTATCACCAGTCACAATCGCTTGGCGCTCAAGCAATACAGGGGGGCCATCGAGTGTTTCAAATGGGAAGGCTTCAGTCCCTGCAGGCGGAATACCACCCATGTAGTTTTCGCTGTCTTCAGCGACCATACGGAACTCAAGGTTGGCAGTACGTCCAAGGACACGCTTGGCTTCTGCGGTATCTTGTACACCTGGTAGCTCAACGACGATACGACTAGCACCTTGTGATTGTACTAAAGCTTCAGTCACACCGAGCTCGGCAATACGGTTACGTAAGGTCGTTAAGTTTTGATTGACCGCATAACTGTTGATTTCATCGAGTGTGGCATCGTTGTAGGCTAGAATTAACGCAGGACCTTGGGCATCTATTGAAGATTGCAAGCTAAACGTGTTGCCCATCGAACCTTGTAGCACGTTCTGTGCACGGTTACGCGTGTCTGTATCTGCAAAATGTAGTACCACACTTCGTTCTTCAGTTTTAATGCCTTTAATCGCAATTCGCTCAGATCGTAGCTCACGACGCATATCACGGCTAGCACTGGTCAAACGCTGCTCAAGCGCCTTATCCATATCGACTTCTAGCACAAAACGTACACCGCCCCGTAAATCAAGACCCAGTTTCATCGGTTTTGCCCCGATATCACGTAGCCACTGCGGGGTCGTCTGCGCCAAGTTAAGCGCGACCACATAGTCTTCGCCTAAGTTCTGACGTAGCACTTCTTGTGCTTTTAGCTGGTCGACTGGATTGTCAAGGCGTACCAGCGCACTGTTGCCCTCAAACGTGCCATCATGATTGTTCAGTCCAGCCTCTTCAAGCAAGCTCTGAGACTGGGTCAAGATACCTTCAGACAGCTGTGTACCTGCGGCTGCGCTAGTAATCTGCACGGCAGGTTCGTCAGGGTAGAGGTTCGGGGCAGCATATAGACCGGCAATGATTAGCACGACGGCAATAAGTAAGTATTTCCAAGCGGGATATTGCATAATCACTTCTTTAGGTTGATAAACGACTGGCGACGTGGGCCACACGTTAGCAGATGGGAAGTTAGCGATAGCGATGGTCGAATGCCGTATTCAGCACTCATGGTAATGCACCATTGCGATCATCCGCGATGATAGTAACGCGTAAAACAGTAAAGCAAATAATACAGAGGTATCTTTATCTAGTCACCATAAATCTTATAGAGGAAACTGATAAGGACAGTGTGTTGGAAAAGTAAGCTGACTATCGCCACTTTCCCTCACTGCTTTAATAGCGAAAAATGACCGTAAACAATGTACGGTCATTTTTTAGTCGTTATATCCATTAAGGATACGACTGTTAAAAAATCACTACTAAAAAGCTAGTAATAATTAAACGCTTTCGATAGTGCCAGCCGGCAATACTGAAATAACTGAAGCACGTTGTACCTTTACATCTGTGTTGTTATTTAGGCTAACCACTGCATAGTCGCCTTCTAAGTCTTTAATACGACCCATTAAACCACCAGCAAAGATGATTTCACTACCCACAGTCAGTGAGTTGACCATGGCACGGTGCTCCTTGGTACGCTTAGACTGCGGGCGAATCACCAAAAAATAGAAAATTGCAAAAAAAGCGACAGGCAGTAGGATTTGACCAAATAGGGACGCAGCACCTGCAGTTTCTGGGGCAGCATGGGCAGCTTGGATAAATAAGCTCATAGTTTCTCTCAGTAAGTCATGGACAATAATAAAATTAAACGCATAGTAACAAAAAATCCCAGACTTGGTAACTGTTAATAATAGGCTGAGAATGTTTTTCTACTGGCAAAGCGCTGAAAGTGGAGCAAACTTCACCTATTAACAGGCTGATAGGTCATCGTAGGGAAATAAAGGGTATCAAAAAATAAAGACATAAAAACAGTGTCTTATTGTGAAATAGTAGCATCAGTGCTACTATCAAATGGCAGTAGTTATTTGTGTTTAGTCGTCTTTGTTTATTAGACT
The DNA here is from genome assembly GCF_021023115.1 of Psychrobacter sp. CCUG 69069. Classification (NCBI taxonomy): domain Bacteria; kingdom Pseudomonadati; phylum Pseudomonadota; class Gammaproteobacteria; order Moraxellales; family Moraxellaceae; genus Psychrobacter; species Psychrobacter sp. CCUG 69069. The sequence continues at coordinate 30,941 of NZ_QQAI01000006.1, read as the reverse complement.
ACTGTCCCTTTTTCCTCTTATTTGTTTAGGTTACCGAACTTGTTCACCACTTTTATGCTTTTCCCTCGTTTGTGTCGTGCGCGCGCTCATAAAGAAGCGTCTGCTAAACCTCCTCCGACAACGCGCCATTGCAAGCGTCTTGATCGTAGGAGTCCCGTCTCGCGGCTAGCGGCATTGTTTGCCATGCTCATGACGCTATTGCCTTATCCTGCCTTTGCAGCGGGGGGCGTAGCAACCACAGAAGCCCTCGCAGAGCCAACGGCTATCAGTGTACTGCTACTGATATTGTTTGTGGTGGTCGCCATCGGCATCTCGTTTGTCTGTTCTTTAGCAGAGTCCTCACTACTCAGTATGACACCGTCTTATATCGCTGATGTGCAAGAACAAAATCCAAAAAAAGCAAACATGCTAAGACAATTAAAGGTTGATAACATCGATCAGTCGTTAGCGGCTATTTTGACCTTGAATACAGTGGCTCATACCTTAGGTTCTATTGGCGCGGGCGCCCAAGCTACGATTGTATTTGGGAGTGCTTGGTTTGGGCTGTTTTCTGCGATTATGACGTTGGCTATTTTATTCTTATCCGAGATTATTCCAAAGACACTCGGAACTATGTATTGGCGTCAGCTTAGCGGTATCGTTGCCTACTTCGTTCGCGGTATTATTCTACTACTGTATCCGCTCATTTGGGTCTCAGAGCGGCTAACGAAGCTGCTTGTGCGCGGCAAAGAACCACAAACGTTTAGCCGTCGTGAGTTTGCGGCGCTTGCTAGTATTGGTGAAGAGTCAGGTCAAATCGACCCATTAGAATCGCGTATTATTCGTAACTTACTGGCGTTTGGCGCTATTAAGGTCGAGGACATCATGACCCCGCGTTCGGTCATGCTAGCGTTTGAAGAGAACAAAACCGTTGCTGAATTACTGGTGGATCGCCCCAAACTTACGTTTTCACGGTTGCCCATTTATGATGGTGATTTAGACAATATTACAGGCTTTGTGTTAAAAACAGACATGTTATTAGCAAAAGTTAATCATGCGATGCATAAGCCTTTGACCCAGTTTAAGCGCGACATTACGTTTGTATTCTCAAAAATGAAACTGTTTGACTTATTAGAGCTTATGTTAAAAAACCGCATTCATATTGCGATTACGGTTGGTGAGTATGGCGAGGTCAAAGGTTTGGTGACTTTAGAGGATGTGTTTGAAACGTTATTGGGCCTTGAGATTGTCGATGAAATAGATCGCGTTGAAGATATGCAGGCCTTAGCTCGACAAATGATGGACAGACGGGTAGAGCGTCTGGGCATGAAGCTCAGTGATGATGAGCACTATGAAGATAATAGTGCTGATACTAAGTTTTAGGTAGGCTTGGTTTTAGAGTCATTTACTTTTAGAATGGCGTGGATGACCCATAGTAAATAGAAAAGTAGGATATTATTGCTATCTTTGGAGCCTCCACCACTTATGGGTCGGTATACGCAATAATTACACAGGGTGTCACATAACTGTGAGAATTGAATGATAGTCTCACTCTATGATACACATAAGCTATCGTGACTGTTAAAAGAGTGATGGTTAAAAACCTGTCGTTTAAACGGAAGGTAGCATTAAGGTAGCATGGTCGTAAAAGCATTCAATCGATTGCTCATGACGGCCAAAATGTAAACTACTGACTCAACTGACTGGCTCAACTGAGAAAAGCGCGCTAATCGTCACGATGTGACCATGTGTCAACAATGCACGTGTCAACAATGAGTGACAATAACGAAAACAGTATCACTAAGGATAATCATGAAACGATTGTGGGGAAAAGGGCTTTTGGCGCTATTAGTGAAAAGTGCTAGTGTGGCTGCGGTAGTTGCCGTGGCGAGTACTGTCAGTATCAGTGCGCAAGCTGCAACCATGACCGAAGCTTTGGTGCAAAATTATGTCGCGGCCATGAAGACATCAGCAAATAACCAAAATATCAACCAAGTCGCTAGTCTTGTGGCTGATGATGCGCTCATTTCGATGTCTAGAAAAGGGAAATCTACCAGCTTAGATAAAGATGCTTATTTGAGATTGTTGCAAAACAGCTGGAGTAACACTTCTAATTATCGCTATGATATCTCGGTAGATAACATCGTCATTACAGGGGCGCAGGCCAAAGCCAATGTCACAACCAATGAAAGCTGGGTCAAGGATGGCCAAAAAGTCTCATTTATCACCACATCAAGAGTGACACTGTCGGCATCAACGGGCAATGCCGTGCTACTGCGTGCGGTATCACAAGTAACGATTAATTAAATATTAATCAAGCCCTAATCAAAACGGTATTTATCTTCTATTAATTAAACACGGTTGATCCCTTAACAAGGCTTGTCGTAAAGCCAATAAGCAGCTCTCAATAGTTATTATCGGCTCAATATATCGAACCGTTAGTTCTCTTAGGTGAGTAATTAGAATGCTGACTCAACTGATGGCGATTATCTGTTTGTATTAAATTGGGCTTTGCTTTACATTGAGTACTGTACTATCAAACACTTTTATCTTATCACTTCTTGTCGTTAGGAAACTTTCAATATCATGTCTACTGTGCTATCAAATTCTCGCTCATTTATTGCGTTGCCGTTGACGCTTGCGGTATCCACTTTACTTATCAGTGCTTGTAGTAACACGTCAGCGGTAAAAAAGGGTGCGACCAATAGCTCATCTGTCATTACCAAACGTCCTGCTACTCAAGCCACTACGTCAAGTAGTAATGATTACTCGACTGCGTTTTTGGATGCGGACAGTCTGGACGAGTTGGCCGACTTACTAGAAGCCACTGACATGACGATGGTAGAAGGCAATAAACTTGCCATTCAGCAGTACGGTGATTTATGGAATCGTCTGCGTGCTGGGTATCGTATGAATGGTGGTCAGCCGATTTATAATCAGCGTATCGAGGGACAAAAAAGTTGGTTTACCAGCAGGCAGGACTATCTCAACCGTTTGACTGCGCGTGCCAGTCGCTATATCTATCACACTGTACGAGAAGCTGAACGTCGTAATATTCCAACAGAGCTGGCTTTGTTACCAGTGATTGAGAGCTCTTACGATCCAAGTGGTACCAGTAGTGCTGCCGCCGCAGGTTTGTGGCAATTTATTCCAAGTACTGGTCGAATTTATGGTTTGAATCAAAGCAGTACCTACGATGGTCGCCGTGATGTGATTGAATCAACGCGTGCCGCTTATGACTTTTTAACTGCGCTACACAATCAGTTTGGGAGTTGGGAGTTGGCATTAGCCGCCTATAATGCTGGCCCAGGTCGTGTGCAAAGGGCGATTGATGCCAACAAAGCCCAAGGCTTACCCACTGACTATTGGTCACTTAGATTACCGACTGAAACCATGAACTATGTGCCGCGCTTTTTGGCTGTTGCCGAAATCGTTGCCAAACCTGAACAGTATGGCGTGTATCTACCAGCCATTGCCAACCGACAGCATTTCCGTAGCGTACCAGTTAACTATGGTGTCAGCTTGTCTGAGGTGGCACAGCTCACTGGCGTGACTTATGATGAGCTAGAAAGATTAAACACAGCGCTCACATCAGGACGCGTCGATTCTTCAGGGCCGCAGCGTGTTATTATTCCTAACGATGTTAGCCTCAATGCTGACGCCAAACTGAGCTTATTAAGAGGGAACGGTACAGGCAATGTACTCGCGTCTAGTAACACGAGCAGCCCAACGACAACGCCAAGTTACAATAGCAAACCGTACAGTAGCTCGTCATTGCCAACGACTGGTAGTGCTCTGGCTGAGTATGCCGCTAACGCTAGCGTACCTCAGCAAACGACAAGTTATATCTCACCATCCGCCACACAGACGAGCAGCTCTGTTTATAGCAACAATGCCTCGGTCCGTACTGAGCCACCATTGACGACGGCGGAAACGAGTAAAATCAACGCTGAACTTAAAAGCAGCAACAGTCTACCGACTACCTCTGCGCAGATCACACAGAACAATACCATTGTCCAAGAACCGCCGCTAAGCAAAGAAGAGCGCGACTTTATTGCTACCCAAATTCGAAACAACACGTCTGAGACCAACGTGGTCAATGCGGATGGTAATATCAATTTATCAGCCGTACAGACACAGCAGTCGATTCTAGAAGCCAGTGGCGAAGAGAAGAGACTTAGCTTTGCGAAGACATCGGTAAGTAAGCCAAAACCGCAAGGTACGCGTACCACTTACACGGTAAAACGTGGGGATACGTTGTCTAATATAGCCAGTCGTGCGGGTGTGAATTGGCGTGATATCGCAGAGTGGAACCAAATAGATGCCAGTGCCAAGCTGTTATCTGGTAGCACCTTGTATTTGTATAATGCCAAAACTATTGAGCCATTAAGTAATGCCAATAATGCAGCGGCAAAGCAGCCAGATAGCTATGTCGTACAAGGCGGCGATACGCTGATTGGTACGGCGAATCGCTTTGGTTTGTCCGTCACTCAGCTCGCCAGCTACAATAATTTAAGCAGCCGTGCCGACTTACTTAGAGGGCAAAAGCTATGGTTAATACCAGGCAAAGTGACGGCGCCTGCGACGACACCTGCCGCACCGTCCACTAAACCAAGCAAATCGACCACGGCCACTAAAAACTATAAAGTAAAAGCAGGCGATGGTTTGATAGCGTTAGCACGTCAGTTTAATGTTCCCACAGCTACGTTAGCTAGTCTAAATGGAATTGGTGCCACAGACTCATTGTACGTCGGTCAAACCCTAAAAGTACCTGCTAGCGTTGACTTTAATTCGGCGACAAGCACGAGTAGCTCGAGTAATTCAGGCTCGGTGGCGACGACCAACTATAAAGTAAAAGCAGGCGATACCTTAATCGGAATTGCGAATAGTGTGGGAGTCAGCCCAACAGAGCTTGCGGCAGTGAATAGCAACTTTGGTGCCAAAGCTCGCTTGCAACGTGGACAAACCATCAAGGTACCAGCCTCTAAAGAGTTGGTAGACCGTCAACTAAATGACAAAGAAGTCAGTTATAAAGTAAAATCAGGGGATACTTTAACAGGTGTTGCGAAACGCTATAATATTGGCTTAAGTGATTTAGCAACCGCAAACAATCTAACAACGAACTCCAATCTGATACTTGGTCGTACCATTACTATTCCCGCTAGTGGTAGCGCTGCTGTGGCTTCTAGTACCACTCAAAGCAGTAGCAGCTCTGCTAGCACAGCGAGTAGCAATGGCAAAAAACTGGGCAATACGGAAAATTACAAAGTGCAATCAGGCGATGGTTTGATAGCGCTAGCACGTCAATTTGGTGTTTCGGTAGAAGACTTGGCTGCGACCAACAACTTGGCGACCAATGCACAGTTACAGCGTGGACAAACGCTTAAAGTGCCAAAAGTGACTGTCAGCTATACCGTTGGTTCAGGGGATAGTCTGATTGGTCTAGCGCGTAAATATGGCGTGTCTACGCAAGAGCTGGCTGAGATGAACAATATAGCGGCTGATACTATGTTACAACGTGGTCAGCGTCTCACCGTCCCCAATCGCTAATAAGCGCGTGATGGGGATAGTCAGTGTAAACTGATCAATAGTCAATCAACCTGCACAAAAAAGCGGCTCTTTATAAGAGCCGCTTTTTTTAGCTAAAAACGTGTCACAGTGTTTGTTGATTAAACGGTTTGAGTCTTTATCGTCTCAAGGTAGCTTCTGATATTACTCACATAATGCATCGCTTGACCATAGCGGCTATTAGAGGCTCTATTGTCAGCTAAATAGGCATAGACGTTGGCCCAGCTTTTATCATCGATACCTTGATCTCTTAATTTCCGCTGAATGCTTTTTACGGCGTTTGGCCCCATATTGTAGCCAGCAAGCGCAAACCAAATACGGTCAGTCTTTGGCACATCAGCAAACTCACCTTTCATTTGTTCTAAATAGCGCGCACCGCCGCCGATGCTTTGATAAGGGTCAACGCGGTCTGAGACGCCCATCGCTTTGGCCGTGTTATTGGTCAGCATCATTAAGCCGCGTACCCCAGTGGGTGATACCGCATTGGCATCAAGATGAGACTCTTGATAGCCCATGGCGACCAGTAGCTCCCAGTCATGATTGTAATTGCGGGCTTGTTCTTCAAAAGATGACTGATAATCAGGCAGCTTTTCTGTCAGTGTTCTTTGGAAATGATCTTGACTGTAAGCGTCTTTCAATAAGTTTTGATTATAGAAGGCAGCCAGCTTTTGCGTGTTTTGTAATTTGATGCTATCACACAAGAAATAACTGGCTTTTTTTGAGAGTGGGTCATTGGATGAGCTAAATGTCCAGCTAACCTTTGGGTGCAAGCCGTTCTTTGTTAAGCTGGCATCATAACCACAACTGACATTAATAGACGACAAATTAAGCTGGCTTTTTAATTTGGTACTGGCCGTGGTCAAAGCCATATCTGCTTCACCTGATCTTATGGCTTTTAGGGCCGCTTCCTCATTGGCATAAGCTTTTAGATCGATATCAACACCAAGCTCGTCCGCATAAGTACGTACCAAATCAAAGCCAAAACCATGTTGGAAACCATCAGTGGCAAAATAAGTACTGTCGCCTGGAACCGCGGCTACGGTTAAGGTGTTTTGTAGCATGACATTGTCATAGGTTCGCACCTGCGTTCCCATTGTCGTGAGACTTTGGGCAGGTAGAGAAAGCAGCGCGATACTAGAGACCTGCGCCAGCTTTTTGGTTCGGGCAAAACGCGACGATGTCGTCGGGGTAACGGATGAAACGATGTTACTTTTAGTGTTCAGTAGGCGCTTAGATGGACGCAGTAAATAAGAAATACGGCGTTTTGCCCCTTGCGCAGATACTTTTACACGATAAGTAATACGCTGCATGGATGTCTCCTGATTTTAGCCATCCTGCTTACCGTAAAATGCGAATGAGTGTACGTTTACTAGAGACACACACATCACTGTTACATTTTAGAGAACATCACGCTGCTTCATTCATAATAAAAGCGTGACATCCTTTGTTTAACCCTAGTGCCGCTCATAAACCCTTTATAAAAGGCAGCGGTGGCGTATTTTATTAGCTCATTATCTACTGGCGTGTCACTTAAGAGGGCGAAAATACGGCTCTCAAAGCACCAATACCAAAATTTGGGTGCAAAACAACGCGAAGGGTATAAATCAGATGATTCCTTCATCGATGGTAGATACTGCTAATAGTAAAACAACGTCAGATTAAACACAGGTAAGGTCATGAATAAGTTAACAAAACAAAGCCGTAGATAAATTGAGCGACACAGTAATTTTTTATTCATACTCGTTAGACAGTCGTTCAATCATTACTACGCTAACGTCAGTACCTGCCGACTCATTCATTTATAACTGAATAAACAGGTACTAACACTGCATTGTTCCGCAATAAGGGCAGGCAAGGAATCTTGTTTGATAGTGAAAAAATGCTTATAAAATAAGCTATCAATCAAGTGATGCAATACCGTTATTGAGCCACTAAAACGAAGGTGTACTATGCTATTAACCACATATTGTGCAAACACAACACACTATTTGGCAGACAATCCAAAATCTCTTGTACCTTTTAAAACAAGGCGTTTTGGATATTTACCATCATTTAAGCGCCATAACCGGAGGCTGTAATAAATGGGAAGTCTCATGACAAGACATTCTTTCTTTCTTCAGGTAATAATATGCGGATACTCCCTAGATTATTCAAGTGTGGTTAAGAAATTAGCGATAAAACTTAACAATAGCACTATAGACGGTTAAAAATAGCGCTATTATTAATAAGTAGAAATGGCAAAAACCAGTCAAAGTTGTCTAATATAGGTAATAAACTAAATAAGTTTGGCGTAAATATCTAAACAATAAAGGCAAAAATAGCGGTGTGGGGGAGTCCTGTTAGGCGGGGTTGTCAATATCAATGAAAGTCACTGGCAACCCAAACTGCTGGGCAATAAGATCTCCTAGCGCCTTTATACCGCCCCGTTCTGTTGCATGGTGCCCACAAGCAAAATAATCAATGCCAAGCTCTCGTGCAATATGAGTGGTACGCTCAGATATCTCACCCGAGATAAACGCATCACAGCCCATCAATGCGGCTTGCTCAATCATGTCTTGGGCCCCGCCAGTACAAATACCCACACGTTCGATCAGTCTGTTATGCTCCATGTTAGCGTCTGTACTGTTGTGGGCGCTATCGTTAGCAGAAATATGTAGTGGTACACGTCCTAGGGCCTGGGTGATGTGGGCAATGAGATTTTGAGCGCTCTGCGGTGGGCAAGTGGCTATGTTACCAACAGGATGCGCCTCATTAGGATATAGGGCACCCGTGATGGTCATGCCTAGCATGTCGGCCAGTTTGGCATTGTTACCGATCAGCGGATGGGCATCAAGCGGTAGGTGGTAGCCAATCATAGAGATACCGTGCTGCATGAGTTTGCGTATACGCCGGCCTTTCATGCCGGTGATGGGCGCAGGTTCGCCTTTCCAAAAATAACCATGATGCACCATAATGGCGTCTGCTTTGTCGGCAATGGCCGCGTCAATCAACGCTTCACAAGCAGTGACACCAGTGACGATACGCTGAATAGCGCGTCCACCATCGACTTGTAAACCATTTGGCGCGTAGTCTCTAAAAGCATCAGCCGATAAGTAATCGTCGCAAAATCGCGTTAATTCTTGTACGCTAATGGTAGAAGGGGTGGATTCGGTTAAAATACGAGTGGCGCTCATGGTTTTCCCTTTTTTTGTCGTTATGTTCTTGTTGTGATGGTACTGGAGCAAACATCAAAAATTATAGATGGTTGCTCATAATGAATGGTCTTTATAGCGCTATTTTAACATGGTGCTGTAAAAGAGGAGAGAAAGCGAATAACTGAAATGGTACACGATACGTTACCACTTAGCCGTGCGGGGCGTTATAATTTAAGAGCGCGAGCCTGTCAAATCGGTAAACCGTAGGTATTTAGTTAAGTGTTAGACTGGTTGCGTTATATTTAGTCAATAACACGCTGTTTGCCGTCTTTATCTTCGTCTGTTTGTCTCAAATTTATAGAGGTTTTATATGTCGTCATCTCGGAACACCAGCAACAAGGCGTCTTTATTAAAATGGTTACCTTGGATTTTATTGCTGATACTGGTTGCAGCATTTATCTGGTTGTTTACGAGTATGAAGACGACATCGGAGGCCACGTGGGAGCCGCCGAGGACCTCGACTGCTGAACAGCAAGCATCGAAGCCTGTGGCTGATACGCCAGCGCCTATCTCTTCTTATCATAATGCGGTCGCCCGTGCGTCGCAGTCGGTCGTGAATATCTATACCACGCAAACGATGGCAGAGCACCCTTATATGGATGATCCGGTTTTACGCCGTTTTTTTGAATTTCATGGTGGTCCGTCACAAGAGCAGGGCAATACTAACTTAGGCTCTGGTGTGATTGTGTCAGAGGATGGGTATATCGTGACCAACGCTCATGTCATCGAAAAGGCAGATGAGATTACCGTCGCCTTTAATGATGGCCGTAAAAGCCGGGCCAGTATTATTGGTACCGATCCTGATAGTGATTTGGCCGTCATCAAAGTCGATATGACGGGGCTAACGCCGCTGGGTTTCCGTGAAAATCCTATTCGTGTGGGTGATTTGGCCCTAGCGATTGGTAATCCTTTCGGTGTGGGTCAAACGGTGACCCAAGGTATTATCTCGGCGACTGGGCGTACGGGACTTGGTGTCAATAAGTTTGAGGATTTCATTCAAACCGATGCGGCGATTAACCCAGGTAATTCGGGTGGGGCGCTGGTTGATGCTCGTGGTGAATTGGTCGGCATTAATACCGTCATATTCTCACGCTCTGGTGGCTCGATGGGTATTGGTTTTGCCATTCCAACGGCACTGGTTGAACAAGTGATGAACGCCTTAATTGAAGATGGCCGAGTCAGTCGTGGTTGGTTGGGTATCGAGATACAGTCACAATTGCGCGATCCGACACAACTTGAAACGTCAACGGGTGTAGAGGTGCTACACGTGATTGAGCAAGGCCCTGCTGCCAAAAGTGGTCTGAGAGTTGGCGATATCATTTTGACTATTGATGGTGTTGAGATGACGGATGCCAATACGCTAATCCAATACGTTGCTCGTAAATCACCAGATACTGAACTTGATGCTCAGGTATTGCGTAATGGTAAAAATAAGCAGGTCACTATTTTGTTAGAAGAGCGACCAGAGCAAGAGCCTGTTGAGCGGCCAGTGGTGATTCATGACGAAACGCTTGGGGGCGTAGGTCAACCAAATCTACAAGATCAGAGACAAGAGGTGCCTATGATGTCAGAAGCAGAGCGTGACCGTATGCGCGAAGAGCTACTACAGTTATTTGAAAGAAATGGCGCACCCTTATAAGGACTGTTTTAATAAATAGGGACGCTGAGCGTTTTATAGACAAGAAAAAAGCGCGTTATCTAAGAGATAACGCGCTTTTGTTTTTAGCCTTATTTTATGATTGGCTCATGATTGATGTAAATCACCCCTCGCACGCGGCAACAGCAAGGAAGGATCTCATCTTCTTCAATCATGGCAAGTGGCGCAAATGGATAATCAATGGTGTGTGAGCTGGCAATACGCTTGACACGGCAACTACCGCAGTAGCCCTCGCGGCATTGATAATTGACCTCGTGGCCTGTGCGTAGTAGCCCATCGAGCAGACTTTCATCATCGTGCAAGTAAAATTGCTTTTTACTGGTCATTACCCAAGTCATAGTGTTAATCCTATGCTCTTATAATTCAAAGCTCTTATAATTCAAAGCTCTTATAATTCAAAGTCATCAAAGTCGCTGTCTGATAAATCAGAGTCAATCTGACCCACCAAGTATGAGCTAATCTCTGTCTCTTGCGGCGCCACTTGCACGTTATCAGACGACAACCAGGTATTGATCCACGGAATCGGGTTTGATTTTGAGTTCGGGAATGCCGCTGGCAAGCCAACTGCTTCCATACGCAAGTTGGTGATGTATTCGATGTACTGGCACAGAATGTCTTTGTTTAGACCAATCATCGAGCCGTCTTTGAATAGATAACCTGCCCATTCTTTTTCTTGCTCGGCGGCCTTACGGAAGATCTCAATACTTTCTCCGTAGCACTCATTGGCAATCTCAACCATCTCAGGATCGTCACGGCCGTTGCGCATAAGATTCAGCATATGCTGCGTGCCTGTCAAATGCAGCGCTTCGTCACGCGCGATGAGTTTGATGATCTTAGCATTGCCTTCCATCAGCTTACGCTCGGCAAAGGCAAACGAGCAAGCAAACGACACATAAAAACGGATGGCTTCTAAAACGTTGACCGCCATGATGCACAGATACATCTGTTTTTTCAGAGACTTTAGATCGACGGTGACTTGCTCGCCATTGATGTTGTGCGTGCCCGCACCGTACAAGCTATATAGCTGCGAGTTACGGTACAGCTCGTCATAGTACTGAGCGATATCAGAGGCACGCTCTAGAATGTGTTCGTTTTGCATGATGTCATCAAAGATAATATTGGGGTCATTGACGATATTACGAATGATATGGGTATAACTGCGCGAGTGAATGGTCTCGCTAAAAGACCACGTCTCAATCCACGTCTCAAGCTCAGGAATAGACACGAGCGGCAGTAGCACCACGTTGGGACTACGACCTTGGATCGAGTCGAGTAGGGTCTGGTATTTAAGATTGCTCAAAAATATATGCTGCTCGTGCGATGACAGGTTGCTAAAGTCGATACGGTCGCGCGACACATCGACTTCTTCTGGACGCCAAAAAAACGACAGCTGCTTTTCAATCAATTGCTCAAAGATCGGGTGCTTTTGTTGGTCATAGCGCGCCACGTTGACGGGCTGACCAAAGAACATCGGCTCTTTTAGCGCATTGTTTGGCGTTTGAGAAAAAATCGAGTAAGTCATGGGACTGCCTTTATCATTGTTACAGTTATTGATTTAAATGGATTTGATGTGATTATATTACAAATTTTTGGTTGATAGCTTTTTAGATTAGAGGTTCTCTAGTGATATCTGGGTTGGTGCTTGTCCATCGTTCATATAGGCTTTAAAAATTTCGCTCAGCTCACTATCGTCCAATCCCTCTAGCTCGTCAACAGCACTCTGGCGTAGCGTATCCAAATCCACGTCTGGGGATTGCTTGGATGATGGCTTGGGCGTTTGTTTAGCGGACAGCTTCTGTGTGTCTTTTTTTGGCTGTCTTTTTAGCGGCTTCTTAGCTGATTTTGCGGCGTCTGTCTTAGCGTCAGCATTTGCGTCTAACTGCTCACGCACCTCTGCAATATCAACCTCGACTTGTACGATATGCGAGCCACCATCGTTTAGGTCTGAAAATACGTTTGGGATAAACAAACCACCGTCTTTGATGATTGCGGTATATTGCACATGACCTCCGTCGTTTTAGTTTTGTCTAGGTTTTGATTATGGCTGACGCGTCGCCAGACTGTCATATACCTTGTTGTTTTCTCTTTTACCAACTGCCAATACATAAACCACCACCACGTCATCTTTGACGGTATATACCAGACGATAGCCTATGGTGCGTAATTTAATTTTATAAGTATCAGTGTGTCCAGAGAGTTTTGACGCAGGCACATGAGGATTTGAGAGTCGCTGCTGTAATTTTTTCTTAAACTGCTGCTGGATACTTGGCGCTATCTTTTTCCATTCTTTTAATGCTAACGGGTGAAACTCAAGACTATAAGTCATCTAACGTGACCTTGATAGGCGTTTGCCCATCATTCATCCGTGCGTTTACGGTTTGGCTGAGTGCCATATCGTCCATCGCTTCCATCATGCGCTCAAACACGTCTGATGAGACCAAGTAAGCCACGGGTTTGTTGTGGTTCAAAATCGCAATCGACTCACCATCTGACTGCTTGATCAATGCAGAAGGATTGTTTTTTAGCTCTGAGATACTGGCTGTTTGTGTCGCAAATATTGGTTGCATGACGCATTCTCCGTTAAAATTAAGCTCTAAATATAGGGCTAATTTTAGCACGAAAATTAGGTCTTAATTACTACTATATTAAATTTAAATATTGGGTTAGCCAATCCCGCCTACCGCTTGTATCTGCCTTGCCGCTGGCGTGCAGCCTATCGTGTCTGGCCGCATTCCTGTTGTCTCGATACTACGTCCAGTCACGGACTGCATCGCCATCGTCGTCAGCAGGATACGCTATAGTCGCGGCTAAACGACCTCGTTATAGTATTGATGGTCTTTCTAATTAAATCTGCTACTTAAGTGATTATATAAATGTTGCAATGCCAGTTTACTTCCGGAGTAGTATCCTGCTAATAGATTTTCCAACACATAACTTTCAATTTTATAATCTAGTCTAGGTTTATCGTAATGAACTTCTAGCGAGTCCATTGCCATTTTTTCTCTGCTTTCTAAACTTTCTGTTAGAGATGTAGATTTTAACGAACTCTTTCTACGAACATGTTGTATAAAAGCAAGCTCCGAAAAAATCCATGGTGATTTTAACGATTCTTGATTTTCAATACCATTTTTTACTGATATAGAGTTCGGTGTACCTAAGAATAGGAAAATCTCACATCTATCTATCATTTTATGTAAAGCGGTATTCAGCATCATATATGCATGAGATGTTGAATGATTTCTCTTATTATAATCATACATACTATCGTCGAAATTACGACAATACTGGTCATCTATAACTTTTAATAAATCAAACGCATTGCCCCAAATACATGAATCAATGAAAACCTTCAAACCTTTCCTTTCCAAAGCAATTGCTAGTCTTATAGCTTTATCAGCATCGCTATGCGAGTGAGATAAAAATATATCAACGTCATCATCAGGGAATAAATATTTTTGTATTTCACTACCATCTAAACTACTACCATCAATTAGTAAATAATCCTTTAAATCATTTAAAGCTTCTTTTTTTCGAGATTTATATAACGTTACATCAAAATCATTAATATTTTCAGGTGGATTAAAAAGATGAAAGTCTGTGACTTCTATACTTCTATACATAGTATTTCTCTCATAGTTGTTATAGAAAAAATTAATTATCTTGAAGTAATAGCCTCTTCAATCCAGTCCTCCAAATTATTGGCAATATCTTGATATGTATTAGTAAATGAAGGGCTATGGCAAGTAATATAACTTGAAAGTTTATTTCCATTCTTAAGATCAATATTATCGAAAGGACTTTGTCCTTTATTAGCTCTATTACCATTCAAGTCTTTTAAGTTATGAATGTATATTCCAACAACAGCTTTACCACTATCCCACGCTTGTCGAATTTCATAATCTACCCACTTACTATTTGCTGTATCCTCACCTATCAAAACAATTAGACAGCTCTTACCTTTGAGATTACTATCAATCCAGTCTTTGACAGCTTTATCACCTTTTCTTTTTAATTCTTCCCACTTATTAGGAGCAACAAGAGGGTTTTTGTCAAGTACGCCAATATTCCTAACCATTTGTACTCTTGTGACATCGGTTTTATAATGGAAACTATAAAAAACTTTTCTAGTCATTATTTTATTCCTTTTAAAATAGTCAGAATATTGTTTTTAATAGTCTCTAGATCAGTGATTGAAGGTGCAAGACTATTTATATCTATTGTTTGATGATTATCTTTGTTATCTGACACATTTTCCCATAGATTTCTCGACATGAAACCTGTTCCCCCGACTGGAAGCAAAGTATTGCCATTGGTTTTCGAAATATCAAACTCTTCCTGCATACCATTTGAATCTATCACTTTACCTTCAGAGTCAATTTTATTACCAAAAAGGAATATTGAAATACCAGCATAACTGATCATGTCTTTTCGATATAGTGTCCATAACTGCTTCCCTTCTTCATTTTGAGGAAAGGGTCGAAGGATTAGATGATCTTCATTTATTTTTAAACGATTCTCTAATAAATGCTTCACTGCACCAGAGATTACAGAGCTACCAATACCAAGTCCAAAACCAGTTACAACTCTATAGCCAAGTTTAAGGATTTCCTGCGTGAGAGAAGAAACGAAACTTTCTACTTCTTTTTGAGAGTAAGGAGCATAATCTTCGGCAGCGCCAGAAATAAAAATGGTTTTTCGTTTTTGCGATTTATCGACTTCTAATAGTATTTCAGTAATCTCTTGATAATCATCTACTAGTACAGTTTGTATTCCTACACGTTTTAGGTCTCCAATAAACAACTCTTGTTTTCGTTTTCTATAATCAAAATCTGCTTGTTGCTCATCTTTTAGTTTATTAGTATTCTTTAAAATACAGTAATGTTGTGGTTGGTTTTCATTATAAGATGATCGAATACGGCTTAAGATATAATCAATATTTGGATCAGAAAAGCTTAATCCTAAAAATAGAAATCTCTTAGTAATTAAGTCGCCTCTAAGGGCTGTGAAGAACTCCCCTCTATTTAGATGATACTTTTCATAGTCATCTTTTATTAAAACTGCATTGGTTGAATCTGTATAATCACCATGCATTTTATAGAGTACAGCATCTCTATTTCTTATAGAAATAGGTAGTTGATTTACGTTGTGTTTTATATCTACTATTTTTCCAGATTCTTTTAATGATTTTTCAATTAATGAATCATAATTAGTTGTCCAATAAGTATCTATCGGTAATCTAGCAAGTATTTTATGATTCTCTGTGATGTTTTTATTATGAGAGAACTCGTTAAGGATAAGTTTGTTAATTTCAGAACGGTTACCTCCTTTTTCGTTAGTATGATACTGAGCTAAAGAAATTAAATCGTATTCTTTATCGACGTCTAAGCCAATTTCATCTGCTAAATCTCTTAGTAAGTTTCTCCAGTCAACAAATCCAGCACCAACAGATAATCCAGCACCTGCAAAAATAGCTAGGTTGTTATTTTCTATTTCTTCTACTAATTTTTTAACTAAAGTTTGTTTTTTAATCATGACCTTTCAAATCCTTTTGTAGTACGTGAGGTGAAAATTGAATTAGTAACAGCGGACTTAACCCAAAAGCCAAACCCGCCATCCGTCAGAAATTCTATTTAAAGAATTCCTCTTGCAGTCCTAAATCTTACAAGCTCCACCAGCACAATCATCTTCCATATCCGCTTGGGCATCGTTCGCACCATCACGCGTGTTATGGTAGTACAACGTCTTCACACCCATTTTATAAGCGTTTAGCAAGTCTTTTAGCAATATCTTCATCGGTACACGGCCACCAGCATAACGAACGGGATCGTAATTGGTATTGGCAGAGATACTTTGATCGACGAATTTTTGCATGATAGCGACCAGCTTTAGGTAACCGTCATTGTTTGGCATTTGCCATAGTAGCTCGTACTGATCTTTTAGCTTGTCAATCTCAGGCACGACTTGCTTTAAGATACCATCTTTTGACGCTTTGATAGAGACCAGACCACGTGGTGGCTCGATACCGTTGGTCGCGTTGGCGATCTGACTAGAGGTCTCAGACGGCATCAAGGCAGTTAGGGTAGAGTTGCGTAGACCGTGCTCAGTGATCTCGCCGCGTAGCGTTTCCCAATCGAGATGTAGCGGCTCTTGGCAGATTTTATCCAAGTCGGCTTTGTACGTATCAATTGGCAAGATGCCTTGCGAGTACGTGGTTTCATTGAATGCAGGGCACGCGCCTTGCTCTTTTGCCAATTTGTTTGACGCTTTCAAGAGATAGAATTGCAATGCTTCAAACGTTTGATGCGTCAGACCAAGCGCGCTGTCATCTGAGTAGCGTGCGCCATTCTTAGCAAGGTAATAAGCATAGTTAATCACGCCCACACCTAGCGTACGGCGACGCATGCTACCGTTTTGAGCGGCTTTTACTGGATAGTCTTGGTAGTCGAGCAGGGCGTCAAGCGCACGCACGATTAGCTCAGCTGGCTCTTCGATGTCGCTGACATTTTCGACTTTACCCAAGTTGACCGCTGATAGCGTACAAAGGGCGATTTCGCCTTCTTCGTCATTGATGTTATCCAGTGGCTTGGTTGGTAGTGCGATTTCCATACATAGGTTTGACTGGCGAATCGGAGCAACCGTCGCGTCAAATGGGCTATGGGTATTGCAATGATCGACGTTTTGGATATAGATACGACCAGTACTAGCACGCTCTTGCATCATCAGGCTGAACAAATCTGCTGCTGGGATTTGGCGGCTACGAATAGCAGGGTCATTTTCGTACTTGGTATATAGCTCTTCGAACTTGTCTTGATCTTCAAAGAACGCATCATACAAGCCTGGCGTATCGCCTGGTGAGAATAGCGAGATGTCTTGGCCTTTGATTAGGCGCGTGTACATTGTCTTGTTTAACTGTACGCCGTAATCCATATGACGGACACGGTTGTCTTCGACGCCGCGGTTGTTTTTCAGTACCAGTAATGACTCAACTTCTAAATGCCATAGTGGGTAAAATAGAGTCGCAGCACCGCCACGGACGCCGCCTTGCGAGCAGCATTTCACTGCCGTTTGGAACAATTTGTAGAATGGGATACAGCCAGTATGCTGCGCTTCGCCGCCACGGATAGGGCTACCAAGGGCGCGAATACGACCTGCGTTGATGCCGATACCAGCACGCTGTGACACATAGCGTACGATGGCGCTGGTGGTCGCGTTGATAGAGTCTAGGCTATCACCACATTCGATCAATACGCACGAGCTAAACTGGCGCGATGGCGTACGCACACCTGACATGATAGGCGTTGGTAGTGAGATTTTGAATTCTGAAGTCGCATCATAGAAGCGTTTGACGAAATCAAGACGGTCTGACTTGTCGTATTGGCTAAACAAGCACATACCGACCAGCATATACAAGAACTGCGGGCTCTCATAGACAGTCTTGCTCACACGATCCTGTACCAAGTACTTACCAGCCATTTGCTCAACAGCGGCATAAGCAAGGTTCATATCGCGCCAGTGATCAAGATACTCTTCTAACTCATCAAATTCAGCACGGCTATAGTCAGCTAGGATGTGCTGATCGTATTTGCCAGCGTCAGTCAAAGTTTTGACATGGTCATATAGGTGCGGCGGGGTAAATTTGTTATAAGCAATCTTACGTAGATGGAAGATGGCCAAACGCGCAGCCAGATATTGATAATCAGGCGTGGTTTCAGAGATTAGGTCGGCGGCAGATTTGATGATGGTTTCGTGAATGTCACGAGTCTTGATGCCTTCATAAAACTGGATGTGAGACTTTAGCTCAACTTGAGACACAGATACGTTGTCCAAGCCGTGAGCTGCCCACGCTATTACCTTGTGAATTTTGTCTAAATCAATAGGCTCTAAACGTCCATCACGTTTGGTCACTTGGATGTTATCAATATGTGTCATGTTGTCCTCTTAATTGGATTGCTTATAATGATGCTGCACGGTTCATAATTGGCAGGCATGCTTTATAACGCTAGTACGTTCTGCTGCGGTAGATGATTTTCTTTAGGCAAAAAGCGACCGCTACTCATAATAATGATTAAAATCACTGAGTACTACATATAGCGTGTTTGTTAGTAGGTAGGCACAATATAGCGGGAAAATTTTGAAAATGCTATATTGATTTTAGACCAAAACTATGTTGCTGCGAGGTTGTAGACGGCCCATATTTTGGCAAAGGACGATGGGGCAAGGGTTAGGCGCGATTGACTCAAATAATAAATTTTTTGTAAAAATATCGTGACGATTTGTTTTTATTCTCTCAGTTATTGTTGGCTAATAACACAGGTCGCCGGAGTAACAATGCGGGCGCAGATTGTACAGCAAACCACAAAAAATCGCCACCCGTATGTTATTACTAGCGAGTGACGATTTGGACGAAAAAGGGGCTGGTTATTTTTTAAAAACCATTATTTATTTAAACCACCATGCGGACGGTTTTGGCATTATCAAGCGATGCATAAAGCGTGTTCACCTGATCGGCAGTGGTGAGGTATAAATTGACACGTGCTGAGTGAAAACGGCCCGTTCTAGACGGTTTGACTTCGATGGAAGCCAAGTCAAAATCTGGGAACTGACTACCCAAGATAAGCTTCACTTCATTGAGCAAGTTGTCATGCTCGCCTTCGTGACCAATGATGCTTAGCGGATAGTTCATTGGGAAATCCCAAAGCTCAGGGTTTTGAATGTCGGTCTTTTTGCCTCGTAACGCGCTTGCATTGGGGGTCAGTTCGGTCACGTTGACCGATTTTTTATTTACTGGATTTTGGCTGTTGTCTTTTGGATCATCACTCATGATGCGTGCCTCATTTTTATGAAAATATTAAATATGGAAATAGTGGGCTTAACCCAACTAAGAATCGCTGCCGTGCTCAGTCTTTAATGGACGGACTTAATTCTGGACGAGTATCTTTGTTAAGGGTAGTCACTTTATTCACTGTTTATAGTGGCATATGGGCGATTATTCAAGGGCCGTGAGGGCTATGGCAATAGATTGTTGACAAGAATGGGAGGGTGTCTTTTCTTTTATGTAGGACCAACCCTATCAAGTCAATCGATTATGGCAAATAACCATTGATAGGCGCGATATCAGGCGGAATGTCCGTTTCTCCCAGCGCTTCTAATAAGTTGATTTCGATCGTGCGTGACAATGCAGTCAGGGGCAGTTTATTAGCAGCCAAGCCAAAAGGCTCTTCAAGCTCCTCACTGAGGGCATCTAAACCAAAAAAAGTATAAGCAATCACAGCACAAATCAAAGGCGTTGCCCAACCTAGGGATGCCACCAAGCCAAAAGGCAACATGATGCAATACAAGTAGGTTGTGCGATGCACCAATAGCATATAAGCAAAAGGCAGCGGCGTGTTATGAATACGTTCGCAGGCCGCCAAAACAATCGTCATAGAGGTCAGGCGCTCGTCCATATTCTGGATTATGTGATCTGACACTAGCCCTTGACGTCGAATCTCTCCAAGCTCTTTACCCATCATACGCATCAGATAGTTGGGTACGTTATGCGATTGGCGCATGCTGGCATGATGCTTTGGGTCAACAAAACGCTCGATGTCTTGCCAAGGCTCAGTATCACGAAGGCGATGGCGCACAGCGTGTGTAAAGGCGATGGTCAGGTACACCATACGTTGCTGGGTACGCTGTCCATTATCGGACTCGTCATCTATAAAAGAGAGCATTTGGCGGGTTAGGCTGCGACACTCATAAACCAGCTGTCCCCATAAGCTGCGCGCCTCCCACCAACGCTGATAGCTCGCGTTGTTACGAAACCCGAGAAACAACGAAAGGGCGATCCCTAATAAAGTAAAAGTCGCCGTACCATAGTAGGGGAAAGAGTTGGGAATCCAGTGCTGAATAATCGTAATTAAAGTACTGAGCAGGGTAATCAGCAAAACTTGTGGATAGATTTTTGGAATGATTGAGCCACGGAATGTGAAAAATATTTTAAAAGGATGGGGTTTTTGCCGGACAATCATGTCAGTTTCCTAGCGATGGAGTACATATATGCGCTGTTAAGTGTATAGTAGGTTTCCAAGAGACAGTCAAAACCTATAAAGCTTAAGCTGCCATCAATTTGTTAGTGACTACTATTTGTTATAGATTACTATGGGTGAAAAACGATTGTATTTTAAAAGTAATTGTCTAAAAGTAGAAGCGTCGTTGACATAAAAAAAGCTGAGACAGGCTCAGCTTTTTTATGGGGTTTACTGTCTAGTATTTAAAACCCATTCTATAGGCTTAGAACTGACCAGTAAATTTAGTCATTCTCTAAGAAAGAGCGCAGATGCTCAGAGCGTGAAGGATGACGTAATTTACGTAGTGCCTTTGCTTCAATCTGACGAATACGCTCACGCGTTACATCAAACTGCTTACCGACTTCTTCTAGGGTGTGGTCAGTTGGCATGTCGATACCAAAGCGCATTTTTAGCACACGCGCTTCACGCTCAGTGAGGTTACCTAGCACATCACGCGTGGCTTCGCGTAGACCAGCAGACGTTGCGTCATCGACAGGACTTGAGATAGTCGAGTCTTCGATAAAATCGCCTAGATGTGAGTCTTCATCATCACCAATTGGTGTCTCCATTGAGATAGGCTCTTTGGCAATTTTTAACACTTTACGGACTTTGACTTCGTCCATCTCTAAGCGTTCGCCTAATTCCTCAGGGGTTGGCTCGCGTCCCATTTCTTGTAGCAACTGACGTGAGACACGGTTTATCTTATTGATGGTCTCAATCATATGCACAGGAATACGGATAGTGCGGGCTTGGTCAGCGATAGAGCGGGTGATTGCCTGACGAATCCACCACGTGGCATAGGTTGAGAACTTATAACCACGGCGATATTCAAACTTATCGACCGCCTTCATCAGGCCAATATTACCTTCTTGGATCAAATCTAAGAACTGTAGACCACGGTTGGTATATTTCTTGGCGATAGAGATCACCAAACGCAAGTTGGCTTCAACCATTTCTTTTTTCGCGCGGCGGGCTTTTGCTTCACCAACCGCCATACGGCGTGCCACATCTTTCATGTCGTGGATTTTCATGTCGAGCTGTTGCTCGTAATCACGAATTCTGCGTTGTAGCAAAATAACATCATCGGTGACTTTTTCTAGTGTACCAGCAAAAGCGGGCTTACCCTTGATGCGCTCAATGAGCCAATCAACGTTGGTTTCGTTACTTGGGAAGGTCTTACGAAACTCTTCGCGCGGCATGCGACCACGGCGAATGACCAAACGCATGATTTGACGCTCTTGCTTACGCACATCATCATAGACATCATGCATGATGGCCATTACTTGGTCAGACAAGCGGTTGTTTAGCTTTAGCATCATAAAGCGTTCTGCGAGTAGGGCGTAAGCGTCGTCAGCTTGTACGCTACCACGGCCATAATCTAGCAAGGCTTGTTTGGCTTTGATAAATAGGTTCTCGATTTCTTCTAAACGCAAACGCACTTCTTCTGCATCAAGGCCGCTGGTTTCTTCTTCGGCTTCTTCTTCAACGTCGTCGTCATCTTCGTCATCATCGTCAAGCACGGCCGCTTTGGCATTGGTTTTTGCTTTGATGACAGGCGGGTTTTCTTTCTCTTCTTTGATCCGCTCGCGCTCTTCTTTCGCCGCTTCTTTGGCTTCTTGCGCGGCAATCTTGTCTTCTTCGGTTTCAGGGTCTAAAAAGCCTGTGATGACGTCAGAAAGTTTCTTTTCGCCCTCTTGTACTTTTTGATACTCATCAAGGACGAACTGCACCGTACCTGGCCAGTAGGCCATGGCGTGCTGCACGTCACGAATACCTTCTTCGATACGCTTGGCAATGGCGATCTCACCTTCACGGGTAAGTAGGTCAACCGTACCCATTTCACGCATATACATACGGACAGGATCGGTGGTGCGACCCGGCTCAGTCTCAACAGACGCCAAAACGGCTGCCGCCTCGTCCGCTGCCATGTCATCATCACTTGAATCATCGTTCATCAAGATGTCATCGGCATCGGGAGCAGATTCAAAGATTTTAATACCAACATCCGTCAGCATTTGCACAATATCTTCGATCTGATCGCTTTCGGTAATAGAGTCGGGCAGTTGGTCATTCACCTCAGCATAGGTAAGATACCCTTGCTCTTTACCCATTTGGATTAAGGTGGCCAGTTGAGATGTGGACTTAGAAACTGACTTATCGTTCATAAATACTCGCTTACTTGCATCGGACATTTTTATATTGTGACTCGCTATCGCTTGCTGGCTGCGTTGATCTTATCAATCGATTGATCAAAATGGGGCGTAGAGGTTGTCAATAATATCAAAAATGAGTTGATATGAATAAAGGCTCAAAACACTACAATAACAATGCTAAAAAACAGCTAAAAATTAGAAAAGCTAAAAAGTCTTCAAAATAACAATATCTAAAAAATCATAGGATCTAAAAACTGATACTTAAAAATAACACCCAAAACTTGCGCTTAATGCTGCCTGCTTACCGTCGTTAAGCAGTGCTGTCAATACACAGCGACACAGTTTAACACAGACCACCGTAATCAAGCACGAGGTAGTGATAGCTACCGACCGTTTTTTGCGGTTTATTTACGATCAGTTGCCTGTTTGGCACGCTTTTAAATGGGGCCATGACTACTGGGTATAATCACTAGTAGTGGGGGCAGCATTGACACTTTTAAAGGGCGACCGTTTGAGAAATAAAAATTAAGCGTAAGACCTAAGATTGAACGGTGACCATTTGTGCTGACTGCTCGGCTTGCTGGGCGCGTAACCAGTCATTTAATAACTGCGACTGCTTACGGACAATCGCCAGCTTAATATGATCGGGATTTTTTATCAGCTCTTGCATCTTTTTTTGCAAATGTAGTTTAAGTAGCTGCATCACTAAGTTTTCAATGAGCTCATCCAAGCTTAAAACATTTCTTGCCGTCAAGGTTTTATAAAATCCGCCCCAGCTACGGCTAAGCATCTGTTGGGTAAGCGGCTTTACATTCGATAAGACAAAATGCGCGGACGCATTGGCGTCTTTTGGCAAATAGTTAAGACAACGTTTGATGGTGCTGACGATGTCAAGTAAGGCGGTGTCTTGCAGATCCTCCCAAGCAAGTGGACGTAGGATGTCGGGCGCCGCTTTTTGTTTAATATGGGCAGGCAGGTGTAAATCATGGATACCTGCCTGTCGCCAAATAGACTCAATCGGGTCCTCGGTGAGGGCGCGCGGCTGGAATAAAAAACAAAGTTGCAGTTGCTGACTGATGGTCATGTCACCGTCAAAATCTAACAGTGCATCTTTGGCCTCGACGTTTTGACTGCGCTTGCCGCCAAGCTTTTGATAAATGTCATTGTTGAGCAAATAACGAAAACTACTGCCTTTGGGTAAGGCGGTGGTTAAGGCGCGCACTTGCGACATCAGCTTGGCTTTGCCTTCTGCCAAGGTCAAATCATAACGCTCACTTAGATAGGCAAAAATGTACTGGGACAACGGCATGGCATTAGCGATTTGCTCGCGCATGGCATCGCCGCCCTGACTTTTGATAAAAGTATCAGGGTCATGATTATTGGGTAAGGTTAAAAACCGCAATTCTTTATCATCCGCCAGCACAGGCAGGGCCACCTCAAGCGTACGCCAAGCGGCTTTTTGTCCCGCACTATCGCCATCGAAACTCAATGTCAAAGTAGGGTTTAGCGTTAATAGCCGTGATATCTGACTTTCATTAATCGCTGTACCCATAGAGGCGACAGCGCCATAAACGCCGGCTTGATAAAGGGCGATGACATCCATATAGCCTTCGACCACAAGCCAGCTATCGGCACGCTGCTGGCGCGACTCATAATAACCGTACAGCACATGCTGCTTATGAAAAACTGGCGAGTCTGAGGAGTTGATGTATTTGGGCTTTACCTCGTCATCGAGCGCACGACCACCGAAACCAATAGTACGGCCTTGGTTATCTCGAATAGGAAAAATGACGCGATCACGCAGTAAATCATAGTCTCGCCCAGACTCTGATTGGCGCACTAAACCGAGTGCCTTTAGTCCCGCGATATCTTGCGGAAACTGATGCTCAAGATGCTGCCAACCAAACGGTGCATAACCCAAACCAAAAGTCTCAAAAATCTCCTCGGTAATACCGCGCGATAAAAAATAATGCTTGGCATGAGGGTGGGTTGTGAGATTGTGCTGATAAAACTGCTGTATTTGCGCCAATAGCTCATACAGGTTGCCGTCTTCTTCAGACTGGCTACTCACACCATGTGGGTCACTCATTCCATTGGTGTCGGTTAGCCATGGTGGCGGATACCCATTATCGCTGTGGTGGTCACTACCGCTTTGATAGTCTGCATCATAAGTATCAGGGGGGTAAGGCGCAGAGGCGTAGTTATCTAGCGGTGGATACTCCCCATAGCTTGCATTATCGTTGTAGGCAGGGGCGTCTGCATACGCTTGAGGAGTTTGGTCAATATTGCTTTGATTAACCTTGTCTTGATTGACACTGCTTTGATTGACGTTGTCTTGAGCTATAGCTGGGCTAGGCACAGGTGGGACAATGGGTTTAGGGGCGCTACGCTGATAACTGACATTTTGTCGCTCTTCTTGTGGTACCTCAATACCAGTCTGCTTTGACAGCTCATTGACCGCCTCGATGAACGTTAAGTTTTCATAGTCACGCAAAAAGCTGATGGCGTTGCCACCGACACTACAGCCAAAGCAATGGTAGATATTTTTTTGTGGATTGACATAAAAAGACGGCGATTTTTCCCCATGGAAAGGGCAGCAGCCCTTAAATTCACTCCCCGCCCGTTTAAGCGTGGTATGTCGCCCAATAATGCTGATTAAATCAGCTTGGCTATTTAGTTGCTCGAGGATATGATTAGGAATGCTCATACAAAAAACAGTTTACCATAGGTCAATTATGTTGGGGCATAGACAGTACCGTGCTTTTTTACATCATTCTTTTACTTTGAATTCATTGTAGAGTAAAAACAGAAAAATAAGGCCAACAGAGCGTTGACCTTATTATTTATGATGTGCAATCGACGGTATAAAATCAAAAAAAGTCACTTAATCTGATTTAACTAGTCCTCATCACCCACATCTGTATCCGTATTCGTTTCAGGTAGCGTTGTACGGCGCGTAGGATTCATGTTTTGCGGATCAACGGTCGCTTCTCGAGCAGTAGAGCCAGTGCTTGATTGGCTGGTGACTCGTTCTGTAGACGCTTCCGGCAGACCTAAGCCCACATTGATGCCGGCGTTACGTACAGCCGAGGTATTGACCGCAGGCGCATTGGTAGTGTTGTCGCTAGGCAGTCTTAATTGGTTGACGTTACGAATCATCTGCGTCTTGGTGGCACCATTGTACTCGCCCGTTGCGACTGAGGTGTCTTGCATACTTGAGCGGCCAAGCTGACCAAAAGTCAATTTGTTAAGCCAAGTGCGATCACGTTTGGTCTCTAATCTCACACGGCCGTCACTGGTTAGCCAATTTGGATAGTTAATTTGTAATAGTGTTTTGTACTCATTTGCCAAGTCCGTCAGACCTAATTTGTCATGGCTATAAGCGAGAACAGCGATGGCTTCAGGAATAGATTCACTGAGTGGATAGTACTGAAACACCCATTTGGCACGATTGACAGCGGCCACGTAAGCTTCGCGCTCAATATACCAATTGGCAGCGCTCATCTCACTTTCAGCAAACTGATTGTAAATAAAGGTCATGCGCTGAGCGGCATCTGGTGTGTAAGGGCTATTAGGGTATTTGTTGATAAGCTCTTGGAAGTTTGCAAAGGCAATGCGTAAGTACGCTGTATCACGCTCAGCTTGGTTTAGCTTAAACAGTTTTAGGCCCTCTGATGAGCCTTGCATATTGGCCACGCCGCGCACATAGTAGGCATAGCTGACTTGTGGATTAGAAGGGTAGAGATTGATGAACTGCTCAGCGCTGGCCGCTGCCATTTCATACTTACCACTTTCATATTGGGCATACATTATATCAAGCAACGCCTGTTCGGCATATTGTCCAGTAGGGTAGAAAGTGCGTAGATTGGTCAGATCTTCGATGGCTTGGGTATAGCGACCTTTATCAATCTGGGCGATCGCATCGTTATAATAACCTTGCTCTGACTTTTCGGCCGTCTCTACCGCATCGACGTCTGCACCGCCGGTTAAATTTTTAAAAGTCTGACAGCCCACGAGATTGACGCTTAGCGCTAGTAGGGTTATTGAGGACAGTTTGATAAACGTATTGCCAACAGCTTGCATACTTCTTCTCCGACACAAGACGCACAATAGCAGCAGCGCTACTATGCTATATAAAAGGTTAATAATAAAAAACGATGCTTATGGTATCAATTAACTGTCTATTATTGAGTACGTTCATCATGAAGCGGACGCGACATCAACGTGATTTTTATCTAATGAGGTTTTGCCCCCGTTCATGTTACTCGGGCCTTGGGTCAATACCACATCACCACAGCTAACGTTAAAATACAGTTGTTTTAAAAATACAATGCCATAGCATACAGCAAAATATGGCGAAACTTTATAGAATAACGTTTGTTTCGTCTATTTTTTGCCTCGACAGACTACTGCTTGCAAGCTACGTGATAGTCATATTTCATTTACGTTTGGTATTTTAACATGGGCGACTATCATGAGCGATGTCGAATGTCATTGCCACTGATAAATATACAGTAAATTACAGCAATGTCATATTTTAGAGAGTTAGTCATTTTAGCCATGAGTGTTTGAGACATGACGTTATCATCAAAAAATGACAGATAACACACAGCTTCTATAGGGCTTAAGCGCTCAGCATGGTACACTATCGCAGGACTGGCTCCACTTTTTTTGGCAACGATTATGTTTATCATGTGCCATTAAGCCGCGAAGGGCAGTGTGTTTTTTATAAAGTTGCGATGACAGTTTCTTTAACCATTTTCTCAAAAGTTGCCTGACCAAACGATTTCAGGGGCTTTTTTATGTATATATCTAGCTATGAATAATAATGCTATAACTACCCATTTACCACCGAATCAATCATTAGATATTGATTCATCAGCACAAGAGTCACCAATGCCAAATGATGTTTTAAAGAATAGTGAGTTACCTGACGATAATCAGACAGCGCTTGATGAGCAAAGGCAAGATGAGGTGCTCGATGATGACGACGTGCTCGAAGAGGGTAGCGATGACATTAATGAAGACGTTGATGATAGCGATGATGACGAGACCACAGTAGCCGGTCAAGCAGTGCCGGTGATTGTGGATATGACGCACACTGTCACAGAAGATCAGTCAGGTCTGCGTATTGATAAGGTAGCGTCGCAGGTGTTTACAGACTTTTCGCGTGTACAGCTACAAGGCTGGATCAGTGATGGCAGTTTACTCTATAACGGTAGTGTGCAAAGACCTAAGGTCCGCGTCAAGGCAGACGATGTGTTGCATCTATCGACCACGCTGGAGCAGCATAGCGAAGATCAGCCAGAAGATATAGATATCGACGTCGTCTATGAAGATGATGATGTATTGGTGATTAATAAACCTGTTGGTATGGTCGTACATCCTGGCGCTGGTAATCAGACGGGCACCTTGGTCAATGCGTTACTGTATCACTATCCACAGCAGCATCATTTGCCGCGTGCAGGGCTGGTGCACCGTATTGACAAAGACACCTCAGGGCTACTACTGATTGGTAAAACCAAGCCTGCTCAAATGGCACTGATGGAGCAGCTAAAAGACAAGTCAGTCTATCGCCATTACCAGTGTGTGGTGGCAGGGGATGCAGCAAGCTTATTACGTCATCGCCGCATTGATGCACCGATTGGTCGACATCGCAATCAGCGTACCAAAATGACCGTAATGACGGCAGGACGTGAGGCCGTCACGCATTTATTAAACGTCACACCTCTGAACGAAAACTACTGTCTATTAGACGTAGGACTTGAGACTGGGCGTACCCATCAGATTCGTGTGCATTTGAGTCATGTAACTTATCCGATAGTAGGTGACCGTGTCTATGGTGGCCGTCGCCAATTGCGTGCAGGTCTGACAGAAGCGCAGCGTCAAGCGATTAGTAACTTTCCCCGTCAAGCCTTGCACGCTTATACCCTAGGCTTTGTTCATCCGACGACAGGTGAGGATATTGAAGTGACAACGCCCCTCCCTGAAGATATGCTGCAATTAATAGCAGTGCTTAGCGATGGCTATGATGACGAGTAGCCATCTTTAACCGTACGGTAAAAGCTCTCGTCACGGATAGGAAAAGCAGTAGACAGCTGTCAATGAGACAAAGACGACTCACTAAGTGGTAAATTGGCATGATAAATAAACTTCCAATAACATTGCTCACGCAAATTGATGATGTGGCTGTTTTTCAGACGGCCGCTTTTACTAATGTTGAGACTGTGAGTGCTAGCGATTTTGACTTAAAAAATCAGCAGTTAGAGCCGCACAATGGCGCCAATTATGGTGAGCTGAACTTAGGGTTGCATGTTAGTGATGAGGCAACAAAGGTGCTGGACAATCGCATGCGCCTATTGGCTGCCATTAATGAGCAGTTTTTCACCCTATCATCGCAGCGCTTCCAAGACATACCTATCAAACGCTTACACTGGGTCAATCAGATTCATGGTAAGCAAATCCATGATGTCGATGCCACTGCCCTCAGTATGCAGCCAGTGGCCGCAGATGCGATGATCAGTCAACAGACAGGTCTTGGACTGGCGATTATGACAGCGGACTGTGTCCCCATTGTCTTGTATCAACCTACGAGTGGACAGATTGCAGCGATTCATGCAGGCTGGCAGGGGCTGGCTGCTGGAATTATTCCAGCAACGGTAAAACGCTTTAAGGAGTCTGGGGAGATCAAGGCTTGGATTGGCGTTTGCATTAGTCAGGATAACTATGAAGTTGGTGTTCAGGTGCGCGATCAGCTACTAAAAGGGTGCATAGAAAATACATCACTGACTAAAGCGAGCATTGATAGTTTTGATCAGCGATATGCTATCCATTCGGATGATGTCAGCAAGAATGGTAGCAAGGCGCCGCATTTACCTGAGACAGTTGATAAAGCGACAATTCACGCGACAAGCGCCGCAAAAAAAATTAAGCTGAATTTACCAAAGTTGGCAGCAGATCAGTTAAGTAGCGCTGGTGTGAGGTTAGCTCATGAGTCACTTATACACTGTAGTTATGCCGATGACCGTTATTACTCCTATCGGCGTCAGACACACTTACAGCAGCCTGCTACGGGGCGTATGGCGCTGGTTATTGCACGCGCTGCTTCTGTATGAGAGTATGCGATGTGTTGTGTAGAGGTTTTAGGCAAACGCTGAGCCTGTCTAACTGACTTCGCCCATTCATTTGTATTATTTTTATCCCATCATTTATAGCCATTATTAGAGTTTGTATGAATAAATCTACCGAGCCGTCTTTCACGTCCACAACCACTGACCACGTGCCCAATGTATCGATTGCTGTTATTTTCCACAGTAACTATGGTCATACTAAGCGCGTTGCCGAAGCAATAGTCAAAGGTGCACACCAGCAACTGCCAGAAACCCAAGCTAAAGCCGTGGATGTCCATGATGTCGATTGGGACTATCTCGATCAGGCCGATTTGTTGGTGTTCGGCAGTGCTGTATATATGGGTAGCGTGACGGCTGAATTTAAGACTTTTATGGATGAGACTTCAAAGCGCTGGTATCACCGTAAATGGGAAGGTAAGTGGGCCGCCGCTTTTGCCAATTCAGGTGGATTAAGCGGTGACAAACTGGCGGTATTACAGCAGATTGCTCTATATGCTATGCAGCATGGCATGAACTGGATTGGCTTACCACTGATGCCAACAGGTCATGAGGAACATGATTTGAACCGTCTATCTAGCTTTTTGGGCTTAATGACCCAGTCACTTGATGGGCCACCTGAAGAAACACCTGGGTCTGGTGATATCGATACGGCCATTTGGTTTGGTGATCATTTGGCCAAAACCATTATTAAGCATCAGCCAGCCGCTTCAAAAAGCTAACGTAGCCTATGATTCAGTTGCTGTTATTAAGTCATTAACAATGTTTTATAGAAGTTAGAGGGCAGATATCAAACCGATATCTGCCTTTTTTGTTTTTCTTATTTTATGGAGTGCCACTTTGAACCACGATGGTGGTAGCAGGGAGATTTTTGACAGGAATGGGACTTTCAACGAATTGAAATGATTGACAGCCTGTAAATAGCATGGTTGTGGTAGCTAAACAGATAACGGTTAACGATTTCATAATGGTGTCTCAGAAGGCAGTTTGACCCAATATAGTGGCTATTGCGTATGAGCAAACACGATCACGGTAAGGAATAAAGTGGGTTTTGAACCATTATATATAAAAACCTCTCAGTAGCAGAGGGTTATTAAACAGTTACCTAAAACCTATCTAATCTTAATTATTTATAATTAAAATAAGCAATTCATCTATCAACCAAAAGAAGTTAAAAAAGCATTATGATCCGTGGTCACTCAATCGAACTCAAA